>CAMHJC010000111.1 GCA_946185345.1 uncultured Clostridia bacterium | reverse complement strand
CCTTGTACTATTGCAGGGTTATTGTACACGAATACCTGTTATTTAACCAAAGACACGGTTTCCGCATCTTTTTCCCGACATTCATTTGGGACATGATGCGGCAGGCGGCGCAATTGAATTTCAAGCCGTTTAAACAAACGGCTTATTGATTGTTTTTTGATTATTTTTTTGTATATTTATGCAGATTAAATTGACATTTAATGATTCATAATTGAATTTGCGCCGACCTAACTTATTAAGGAGGTTGTGTGTAAAGCAATGGATTGGTTAAAAATTGTATTGTCCTTGTTGGCAGGATTGATTGCCGGCGGAGCGTCCATGTACTTCTTCGGCTTCAAACAGGGCTATGCGAATCGCAAGAAGACTGCCGAAGCCGCCATTTCTTCGGCGGAAGAGGAAGCGGAGCGCATTGTTGACGAGGCCAAAAAGGACGCCGAATCCAAGCGCAAGGAAATCGTGCTGGAAGGCAAGGAAGAGCTCCATCGCCTGAGATCGGAGAACGACAAGGAAATCCGTGATCGCCGTAACGAGATCAACAAGCAGGAAAAGCGTGTTCAGCAGCGTGAGGAGCATCTGAACAAGAAGATCGAGCAGGCTGAAAAGAAGCTCGAGCAGTACAACGCACGCATGAAGCAGGCCGACGATAAATTCGCCGAAGCCGAGGAACTCAAGCGCTGCCAGCTTGAAATCATGGAGAAAATCTCCGGATTTACCGCCGATCAGGCCAAGGAACAGCTCATGAAGAGCCTTGAAGAGGAGCTTATTCACGAGAAGGCCGTCAAGATCAAGGAGTACGAGCAGCAGACCAAGGACGAGGCCGAAAAGAAGGCGCAGAATATCATCTCGCTCGCCATTCAGCGCTGCGCTTCGGATTATGTGGCGGAATCCACCGTTTCGGTGGTCGCTCTGCCGAATGACGAGATGAAGGGCAGAATTATCGGCCGTGAGGGCAGAAATATCCGCACTCTCGAGACCGTGACGGGCGTCGATATCATCATTGACGACACGCCCGAAGCCATTACCCTTTCGTCCTTCAATCCCATTCGCCGCGAGGTTGCCAGAATCGCCATGGAACGTCTGATCCAGGACGGCAGAATTCATCCTGCACGCATTGAGGAAATGGTGGACAAGGCGAACCGTGAAATCGAGGCTACCATCAAGGAGGAAGGCGAACACGCCACTCTGGAAGCCAATGTCATGGGACTTCATCCTGAACTTATCAAGCTGCTCGGCCGTCTGCGTTTCCGCACCAGCTACGGTCAGAATGTGCTCAAACATTCGCTCGAGGTTTCGATGATCGCCGGAGCCATGGCTTCCGAACTGGGCATAGATCCTGCTCCCGCACGCCGTGCCGGCTTGCTGCACGACATAGGCAAGGGCCTGGATTACGAGATGGAAGGCAGCCACGTCGATATCGGCGTGGATATGGCACGCAAGTACCGTGAACCGGAGAATATCGTCCACGCCATTGCCGCTCATCACGGCGGAGTGGAAACCGTCTCGATCATCGACTGTCTGGTTCAGGCGGCTGACGCTCTTTCCGCGGCGCGTCCCGGCGCCCGCAGGGAGAATGTCGAGAGCTACATCAAGCGTTTGCAGCGTCTGGAGGAAATCGCCAAGGAATTCGATGGCGTTTCCGAGAGCTTTGCCATTCAGGCCGGCAGAGAGGTTCGTGTGCTGGTCAGACCCGAAGCGGTCAAGGACGACGAGATGCCGTTCCTCGCCAGGGAAATCTGCAAGAAGATTGAGAGCGAGCTGGATTATCCGGGTCAGATCAAGGTCAACGTCATTCGTGAAAGCCGTGCTTCCGAATACGCAAAGTAAGACCTGCATGGGATTTTTCAAACTGAATATTCAGACACATTGCGCTGTCTGCGGTTGTTTCCGCAGGCGGCGTTTTTTATTGTGCAGATCGACTTTATTCACATAATAAGGCGAGAATGCCGCGGGATAATGTGCCTGAACACACGGGAGCTTCCTGCGGTTTTTTTTGCAACTGTGCGATTTTTGCGGACTTGGGCGGAAATTTTGCAGGAATCGGAAGATTGTTATTCATTTAACAGTTTTTTCAACCACATTTTTCTATTGCAAATCAGGTTTTTTTGTACTACATATTCATTGCAAAGACCGACTATATATGATATAATGAACAGTATTCAATATCATGTAAAGGAAGGAACTCATGGACACTTCTAACATCAAGGACAGCCGGGAGAGCGTTGTCAACGACCTCGGACTGCCCAAAAAGCCCTTCAGAACCCACGGCGGCGTTCATGTGGATCACATGAAGAATACCGCGGAATTCGATTCCGAGGAACTGTCGACCCCGAAGCGTGTCATCGTCTCGATGCAGCAGCACATCGGCGCCGCATGTGAGCCTATTGTCAAAAAGGGCGACAAGGTGACTGTCGGACAGCTCATTGCCGACAGCGATTCATTCATGTGCGCACCCATTCATTCGGGCGTTTCGGGCGAAGTCACCGCCATTGGAACGATCATCATGCCCAACGGCGCCGAAATCAAGACCATTGAGATTGAATCCGACGGCGAGCAGACGGTCTGCCCGGATATCGAACCGCCGGTTGTCACCAATGCCGATGAGCTTTACTCGGCCGTAAGGAAATCCGGCCTTGTCGGTCTGGGCGGCGCAGGCTTCCCTGTGTCGATCAAGCTCAATTTTTCTTCCGACAAGAATGTGGACACCCTGATCATCAACGGCGCAGAATGTGAGCCTTATCTCACCGCCGACTACCGCGAAATGATGGAATCCCCTGAGGATATCGTGGAAGGCACACGCTTTGTCATGGAGACGCTCGGACTGAAAAGAGCCATTATCGGCATTGAGGGCAATAAGCCTGCCGCCATCAAGAAGCTTGGCGAGATCGTCAGGGAGCGTTCGCTCGACGAAAGAATGTGCGTGCTCAAGCTCGGCACTTCCTATCCGCACGGAGCCGAGAAGGTGCTGATCAAGGCCTGCACCAACCGTGCCGTTCCCGTGGGCAAGATTCCTGCCGATGCCGGCTGCGTGGTGCTCAACAGCACATCCGTGTCGTTCATTGCCAAATACATGCGCACAGGCATGCCGCTTGTCACCAAGAGAATCACCGTTGACGGCTCGGCCATCAACGAGCCGAAGAATGTCATTGCTCCCATCGGCACGCTGATCTCCGATATTGCCGAATTCTGCGGAGGCTTCAGGCAGGAGCCGAAAAAGGTGCTCATGGGCGGCCCGATGATGGGAACGGCGCTTTACACCCTGGATTATCCTATCATCAAGCAGAACAACGGACTCATCTTCATGGGCGAAAAGGAAGCCGACGACGTCAAGCCTTCCGACTGTATCCGCTGCGGCAGATGCGTTGCGGCATGTCCCATGCTGCTCACGCCGGTGAATATTCAGCATTTTGTTGAAAAGCGTGACGTGCAGGGCCTCAACGAGCTCTGCGTCATGAGCTGTATGGAATGTGGCTGCTGCGCATTTTCCTGTCCGGCACGCCGTCCGCTGGTTCAGTACCTCAGAATGGCAAAGAGCATCGTCAAATCCGGCAGATAACCGCTCTTTTCCCCAATTTGCAATAGAATTCCAAAGAAAGGACTGCTTGTATTACTATGGAAAATCCTTCTCCTGCTAATCCTGCAATTAATACACCCGCCATGCTTTCGGTTTCGTCCTCGCCGCACAGGCACAGCGGTGAAAACACCGCCTACATCATGCAGGACGTCCTGATTGCACTTATTCCCGCCGCACTGATGTCGGTCGTCTATTTCGGCTGGCGCTCGGCGCTGCTGATCGGTCTCTGTACGGGAACATGCGTGCTTACGGAGTACATATGCCGCCGCATTATGAAGCGCAAACAGACCATCAGCGATTTTTCCGCGGCCGTCACCGGCGTGCTGCTGGCATTCAATCTTCCGCCGACACTCAATCCGATCTTTGCGGTGCTCGGCTCGGTATTTGCCATTGCCGTTGTCAAGCAGATGTTCGGCGGCATCGGCATGAATTTCGTCAATCCGGCTCTCGCCGCCAGAATCTTCCTGCTCATCAGCTTCCCTTCTCACATGAGCAAGTGGTCGCTGCCGTTCTTCTACATGAGCAGCAACGCCTCCACCGATGTGGTTTCCACCGCAACGCCTTTGGCTCAGATGTCATCCGGCAAGCTGGCCACTTCCACCCTTGATCTCTTTATCGGCATGCACGGCGGCTGTCTGGGCGAAACATGCGCCCTGGCGCTGCTGCTGGGCGGATTTTATCTGCTGCTGCGCAGGGTCATTACTCCGCACATTCCGCTGGCATTCATCGGCACCGTGGCCGTCATTGCCCTTATCGCCGGTCAGAATCCCGTGGCCCATGTGCTTTCGGGCGGCGTGATGCTGGGCGCCATCTTCATGGCCACCGACTACACCACCTGCCCCGTCAACAAAACCGGCAGAATCATCTACGGCATCGGCTGCGGCGTGATCACCATGACCATTCGTCTGTTCGGCGCACTGCCTGAGGGCGTCAGCTATTCCATCGTGCTGATGAATATTCTCACTCCCCACATCGAAGCTCTCACACAGTCAAGTCCCTTTGGTTCGGAGGTAAAACGCAGTGGAAAATAAAAAGCAAAGCGGCCTTGCACAGATAGCAAAGCCAACCCTGATACTCACGGCGATCTGCACCATCGTCACCCTGCTGCTTGCGATGACCAACATGCTCACCACCGACAAAATCGCCGCAAACGCTGAGCAGAAGGCCGCCGAGAGCCGCAAAAAGGTTCTCGCCGCAGAAGTATACGAGAAGCTCGACAAGGAAGGCGCAGTTTACGGCGCATACGACGCCCAAGGCAGTCTTGTAGGCGTAGTCATTACCACGCAGGAAAACGGCTATAGCGGCAAGATAGAGGTGATGACCGGCATAAAGGCCAGCGGCGAAATTTCCGGTGTCAATATCCTCTCGATGGAGGAAACGCCCGGTCTCGGCGCCAAGGGCAAAGAGGACAGCTTCCTCAGCCAGTACAAGGGATTTGACAGGTCTGATCTCGCTGTCAGCAAGGACGGCGGGGAAATCAACGCACTTTCCGGCGCTACCAGAACTTCCAGAGCCATTACAAGGGCTGTCAACAAAGCGGTTGAAATTTCAAAACCCTATCTCGCAGAGGTTTCTGATTCGGATATGTCCACAACGACAGGAGGTAAGGAATAATTGGCTAAGAAAACCATATCAAAGGGCAGAGATTCCCACGTGGAATCCGCCGCCGTCATTGAGGAAGCGCAGGCTTCCGGTCAGGTTCAGGAGACCGCCGAAGAAGGCCCTGCCGCTCCCGAAAACGCCGGCGCCAAGCCGAAGCAGCCGGTCGCAGGCGTATTGGGCAACGCCATGAAGCGCGGCATTATTCTGGAAAATCCCGTACTGCGTCTGGTGCTGGGAACATGTCCGACTCTGGCGACCACCACCGCTGCTTCCAACGCTATCGGCATGGGAATTGCCGCTACATTGGTGCTGATCTGCTCCAATACCGTTATTTCGCTGCTGAGGAATATTATTCCCGACAAGGTGCGGATTCCGGCCTATATCACCATCATCGCCAGCTTTGTTTCCATTGTGCAGATGCTGGTCAAGGCATTCGCTCCGGCGCTCGACGAATCGCTTGGCATTTATCTGCCGCTCATCGTTGTCAACTGCATTATTCTCGGCAGAGCCGAAATGTACGCCAGCAAGCACGCTCCCGCACTCTCGGCGCTGGACGGACTCGCCATGGGCATCGGCTTTACCACCGCTTTGCTCTGCATGGGTACCATCCGTGAAGTGCTCGGCGCAGGCTCCCTCTTCGGTGCGAAGCTCCCGATTCTCTCGAGCCAGCCGATCCTTTTCTTCTCGCTCGCTCCCGGCGGATTCTTCGTATTCGGCATGCTGATTGCCGCCGCCAACAAGCTCAGCAAAAAGAATCATCTTCCCGTCCGCAACGGCTGCGGAGACTGTCCTGCCGCCGCCACCTGCAGTATGTCGGGTAAAGGAGGCTGCAAACAATGAATATGCTGCGTATGATCGTGACCATTATTCTGGCCGGAATACTCACCAACAACTACGTTCTTTCCAAGTTCCTCGGAATCTGTCCTTTCCTCGGCGTTTCCAAAAAGCTCGACACGGCTATGGGAATGAGTGCGGCCGTTATCTTTGTCATGCTGCTCTCCACCGCGGTGACATATCCGATTCAGCGATTCGTGCTGGAAACGCTGGGTCTGGAATATCTGCAAACCATCGTCTTTATTCTCATCATTGCGGCACTCGTGCAGCTGGTTGAGATTGTGCTCAAGAAGTACATTCCTGCCCTTCACGCCTCGCTCGGCGTGTATCTTCCGCTTATTACCACCAACTGCGCCGTGCTGGGCTGCGCCATTCTCGTGACCGAGGATTTCGGAAGCAGTGTATACAGCAGCTTCGGTGAGGGATATGTTTACGCTCTGTCCTGCGCATTCGGCTCCGGAATGGGATTCCTCGTGGCAATGGCGATTTTTGCCGGAGTGCGCAAGCGCATGGAATCCTGCGATATTCCCGAGACGCTCAAAGGACTGCCCATTACGCTGGTGGCGGCTTCTCTGGTGGCCATGTCCTTCTTGGGCTTTTCAGGCGTCATATGACATCGGCTGATTAATTTGTAGCAAAGGCAGGGTAATATATGGAAAGTATATTGATACCGGTGCTGATAGTCGCCGGAATAGGAATACTGGCAGGTCTCGGACTTTCGGCGGCTTCGGTGATAATGGCCGTCCCTGTGGACGAGACCGCCGAAAAGCTCACCGGAGCGCTTCCGGGAGCCAACTGCGGCGCCTGCGGATTTTCGGGCTGCGCCGGATACGCCGCCGCACTCTCCAAGGGAGAAGCCAAAGTGGGAATGTGTCCGGTCGGCGGCAAGGCTGTCGCCGATGAATGTGCGGCGATTCTCGGCGTTGATGCGGGAGATTTGACTCCCAAGGCGGCCATTGTCCGCTGTCTCGGCACGTGTGACAACACGTCGGTCAAAATGGACTATACGGGCGTGGATTCCTGCGCCGCTGCGGCACAGCTTTACGGCGGCATGAATTCCTGCCGCTTCGGCTGCATCGGCCTGGGCGACTGCGCCAGGGAATGTGATTATCACGCCATCGAGCTGTGCAATGAACTCGCCATTGTGGACCGCAATCTCTGTGTAGGCTGCGGCAAGTGCGCGAAGGTCTGCCCTAAGCAGCTGATCGAGATCACCGACTGCAAGCAGGCGGCCCAGGTGATGTGCTCCAACAAGGACAAGGGCGCTATCACCCGCAAGGCCTGCAAGGTGGGATGCATTGGCTGCATGAAGTGCCAGAAGAATTGTCCGGCAGGTGCCATCACCGTGGAGAATTTCGTGGCTCATGTGGACCGCAGCCTTTGCACCGACTGCGGCCTGTGCATAGAGAATTGTCCGACGCACGCTATTCAGGAGATTTTTTAATTGAAATAATTGATCGTTTCATTATAGAAATACAATAACCACACAGAACAATCCGACACGGCAGTGATTGAATAATTCACGGCTGTGCCGGATTGTTTATACTAATTTTCGGTTGAAAGTAGACAATTATTTGCGAGAATATTTTGTGTT
>CAMHJC010000110.1 GCA_946185345.1 uncultured Clostridia bacterium | reverse complement strand
CAGGCGAATACGCATAAGGCAAAAACCAAAGAAAAAATGGATAGATATTGTATTGCCGGATTAATAGTATCAGGCGGGGAAGAATTGAATAAAAGCAAAATACGACCTTCCGCAACGGAATTGATTTTCCGATACGGAAGGTCGTATGATTTTATGGAAGAATATTGAGAGACAAATCAGCCGATGAATCTCACACGGATGACGCCGTCAACCTCATTGAAGGCAGCCTTGGCGGAATCGCTGATGTCGCCTGCGAAGTCGAGAATGCTGTAGGCATAATCCCCCTTGGACTTGCTGAGCATATTCTCGATGTTCATACCCTCGTTGGAGAGAATAGCGGAGAGCTTGGTCAGCACGTTGGGAATGTTCTTGTGCAGCACGCAGATGCGCTTTGCCACAACAGCGCCTGCGTCGATGTCGGGATAATTGACCGAGTGAACGATGGAACCGTTCTCGAGGTAATTCTTGATCTCGTCAACCGCCATCATAGCGCAGTTGTCCTCGGATTCGGGTGTGGAAGCGCCGAGGTGAGGAATGGCGACAATGCCATCCACGTCGAGAACCTCGTCATCCGGGAAGTCGATGACATAGCCTGCGACCTTGCCGCTTGCGAGAGCCGCCTTGATGTCGGCATTGTTGACCAGACCGCCTCTTGCGAAATTCATGATTCTCACGCCGTCCTTCATGGTGGCGATGGATTCAGCGTTGACCATGTTCTTTGTTTCGGGAATGAGCGGAACGTGAATGGTGATAATGTCGCTCTGCTCGAAGATGGCCTTGATGTCCTTGACGAGCTTGACTTTGCGGGACAGTCTGAGAGCCACGTCAACCGAGAGGAAGGGATCGTAGCCGATGACGTTCATGCCGAGAGCGGCAGCGTCGTTGGCCACCAGACCGCCGATGGCGCCAAGACCGATGACGCCGAGGGTCTTGCCCTTGATTTCAGGGCCGACAAACTGGCTCTTGCCCTTTTCGACCATCTTGCCGACCTGATCGCCGTTGCCCTTGAGGGTCTTGGCCCATGCGGTAGCGGCCAGCACGTTTCTGGAGGAGAAGATCATCGCACCCAGCACAAGCTCCGCCACGGCGTTGGCGTTGGCACCGGGAGTGTTGAATACGACAATGCCCTTCTCGGCGCACTTGTCGAGCGGAATGTTGTTGACGCCTGCGCCGGCTCTTGCAATGGCAAGAAGGCTCTCAGGCAGCTCCATGTCATGCATGGCAGCCGAACGGACGAGGATCGCATCGGGATCCTGGATGCCTTCGCCGCAGTTGTAGCCTGCGCCGAAACGGTCAAGACCGATCTTTGCGATTTTATTTAATGTAAGAATATTTGCCATTTTAATTCATCTCCAAAATCAATTACTTGCTGTTTTCAGCCTCAAACTTCTTCATGAACTCGACCAGCTTCTCAACACCTTCATAAGGCATGGCGTTGTAGATGGAAGCTCTCATGCCGCCGACGGAACGGTGGCCCTTGAGGTTGACAAAGCCCGCAGCGGTGGATTCCTTGACGAACTTGGCGTCAAGCTCCTCGTCGCCTGTGACGAAGGGAACATTCATGAGCGAACGGTCTTCCGGAACAACGGTACCCTTGAAGAGCTTGGAGCCGTCGAGGAAGTCATAGAGCAGCTTTGCCTTCTTCTCGTTGAGTTCCTTCATCGCCTCGAGGCCGCCCATCTTCTTGATCCACTTGAAGGTAAGGCCGGCAATGTAGATGGCGTAGCAGGGAGGTGTGTTGTAGAGGGAATCGGAATCGGCATGAATCTTGTAGTTGAGCATGGTGGGCGTGATGTCCATCGCATTGCCGATGAGGTCTTCACGGATAATCACGATGGTAACGCCTGCGCATGCGACGTTCTTCTGAGCGCCGGCGAAAAGCAGACCGAAACGGCTCACGTCGATCGGCTCGGAAAGAATATTGGAGGAAATGTCAGCTACCAGCGGCACATCGCCTGTGTCGGGAAGTGTGTTCCACTTGGTGCCGTAAATGGTGTTGTTGAGACAGATGTGTACATAATCGGTGTCAGGTCTGAAGTCAGACTTCTCCACCTTCGGGATATAAGAGAAGGTCTTGTCCTTGGAAGAAGCGACAGCCTTTGCGTCGCCGTATCTTGCGGCTTCCTCGTATGCCTTCTTAGCCCACTGACCTGTGATGACGAAATCGGCCTTGCCGTTCTTGGTCATGAGGTTCATGGGAATCATGGCAAACTGGGTGGAAGCGCCGCCCTGAAGGAAAAGAACCTTGTAATTGTCAGGAATATTCATGATCTCACGGAGATCGGCTTCGGCGTCCTTGATGATCTTGTCGTAAACCTTGGAGCGGTGGCTCATCTCCATGACGGACTGACCGCTGCCCTGATAGTCAAGCATCTCGTCCGCAGCCTGCTTGAGAACTTCCTCGGGAAGCATGGACGGACCTGCCGAAAAATTATAAACTCGTGCCATAATAAATTTACCTCCAGAAAAATAATCAATGCGAAGTGGCGGCTTCATGTGTGTGATTCAATTCACTTGCCGCCGGGTCACACATTACTTACCATTATATGATGAAAAAAAGGGTCTGTCAATGTTTTTTTGCAAAAAATAAGCAAATATTTAACAAATAAAAAGTGCCGTAAAGCGGCTTAATAACACGCTTTAGGCTCTTTTTACAAAATAATGATCCGGCGGGTTGAATTATTGGATATGTTTAAAAAATGTGAATTATGTGCGCTGAAGGCTCCTGTCGGAGGGCAGACTTCTGATGATATGCAGCGCAAAGGGCAGGCTGACGGCCGCCGTGATGAAGTCGGCTGTCGGCTGCGCCCAGATAATTCCGTTCACTCCGAAGAAGCGTGGCAGTATCAGAATCATGGGAATAAAACAGATGCCGCTGCGCAGGCTTGCCAGAACGGTGGCGACGGCGCTCTTGCCTATGCTCTGATAAAGCATATTGGTGCATTGCAGCAGCATGCCGACAAAGAGCGCAAAGCACTGCGCTCTCAGTGCGGGAGTGCCGATGGCGATGACCTCCGGATCGTTCCGGAATTGTTTTATCACATAATCCGACGCAAAAAGAAGGACGGTTGAGAGCGCCGAGCAGACCGCCGTACCGTAGCAAAGCGTAAAAACATACGCCCTGCGCACCCTGGAATAGAGCCTGGCGCCGTAATTGAAGCTGCTGACCGGCTGAAGTCCCTGGCCGATGCCAATGCCGAAGGCGAACACCACGAAGCTCACTCTGCCGACAATGCTCATGGCAGCCACGGCGGCGTCACCGTAAACGGCGGCGGAATTGTTGAGCAGCATGGCGGCAATGCTGTTGAGTCCCTGACGCAGCAGGCTCGGCGTGCCGGTCTTGAATATTTTTAAATAATCCCATATGCTTTTGGAAATATACCGGATTTTAAACTGACTCTGTGTCCTGCCCATGAGGAACATGCTCAGCAGCAGTCCCGAGCCGACCACCTGCGAAATGGCGGTAGCCAATCCGGCGCCGGCAACGCCCATTTTCAGCACGAAGATGAACAGGGGGTCGAGGGCGACATTCAGCAGGCCGCCGAAGGTGATGCCGATCATGGCGAAGGCGGCCTTGCCTTCGTAGCGGAGAATGTTGTTCATCACGAAGCTGACCGACATCAGCGGCGCGGCGGCGAGAATGTAGCGGGCGTATTGGGTGGCGTAAGGGAGAATGGTGTCGGTGCTTCCCAGCAGATACATCAGCGGCGTGATGAAGATTTCTCCCAGCACGGCAATGGTTCCTCCGAAGACCAGAGCGGTGAAGAAGGCGGTGGAGGCGTATTTATTCGCCTGTCCGATATTCCTTGCGCCAAGGCTCATACTGACCAGACTGCCCGAGCCGTGGCCGACCATGAATCCGAAGGCCTGAATGATCGCCATCAGGGCAAAAACGATGCCGACCGCTCCGCTGGCGCTGGTGCCGATGCTGCTGACAAAGTAGGTGTCGGCAAGGTTGTAGATATTGCTGACCATCATGCTGATGACCGTTGGAATTGACATGGCAAACACCAGCCGGTTCACCGGCGTCTGCGTCATTTTGATAAACTGCTTTTCTGATTTCTCCGATTGTGTCGCTTTCATTTTTCGTAATGCCTTCTTTATCTTGCTTTTATACTTATTTTCGGTTGAAAGTAGACAATTATTTGGGAGGATATTTTGTGTCCTGCAAGGAATAGCTGTCGACTCGTCGACAGCAGGACGATGACGCCGCAGGGCGCAAAATAGGCCGCAAAGAAAGTCTGATTTTAGCCGAAAATTAGTATTAAACAAAAAGAATAAAGAACAAATAACAGCCGGTAACGAATCGTTTGCAGGATGCCGTATCCCTGATCTGTATTATCCATTCTTTATTCCGTATGATTGATGTTATTGATTCAGAAACGAATTGGCTTTCGGCTTCGGCGCAGGCTTGCCGCCGAGAATGTCCTCCTCGTAGACTCTGATGGCCTCGTCAATGTCGCCGTCAAAATACACCTTGCTCTGGTAGAGGACGATGCCCCGCTTGCAGAATTGTTTTGCCATGGTGCTGGAATGGGTGACAAGCAGCAGGGTGGTGTTGTCCTCGGCGATAATCCTGTTGACGATATTGCTGCACTTCTTGCGGAAGGCGGCGTCGCCGACGCTCAGCGCCTCATCGACAATGAGTATTTCCGGCTCGATATTGGCGTTGATGGCAAAGCCGAGTCTGGATTTCATACCGCTGGAGTAGGTGCGCACGGGCTGGTCGATGTATTCGCCGATGTCGGCGAATTCAATGATGGAATCCTCGTATTTTTTGATGGTTTCGTCGGTCATGCCGCGCATGTGTCCTCTGAGGTAGATGTTTTCACGGCCGGTGAATTCCGGGTCGAATCCGGCGGTAAGCTCCAGCAGTGCGCTGACTTCGCCGTAAACCTCGATCTCGCCGCTGGTCGGAAACAGAACCCCGGTAATCATCTTGAGCAGGGTGGATTTGCCGGCGCCGTTCTTGCCGAGGAAGGCAACGGATTCTCCACGGCGGATCTCAAATGTCAGGTCGTCGTTGGCCGTGTTGATGGTGTAATTGACCTTTTTGCTGAATATCGACTTGAGACGGCTCTTTTTGCTCTTGAAGAGCTTGAACTGCTTGGTGACGTGATTGAGTCTGATGACGACGTCGCCGTATTCCGGAGCGGCTTCTTCCCGGACGGCCGGCTCAGCGGCTGCAATCTCCTGCTCATCTTTGTTGGTTGAAGTTTTTTCATTGATCATATCAGGCATAATGGTTGCTCCTTATCATCGCTTATCAAAGCACATCGGGCAGATCCTTGCGGGTCTTTTTGTAGATGAAGAGACTGGCTGTCCACATCAGTGTGACAACGCCGAAGAAACCGAGGGTGGATTTGTATTTGGTAAAATCGAAAAACCACCGCTGGTTAATGTAGCAGTCACGGTATCCGGAGCAGATATAGGTGACGGGATTGATTCTGAGCATTTTTCTGAGCCAGTGGTTGCCCACTCTGTCGATGTTGTACATAATACCCGAAAGCCAGAATACCGCCGTGGTCAGCGATTTGATCAGATTGCCGTAGTCGGGGCTGATGACCGACAGGGTGGAATTGAACAGCGCAAAGGGCGTAAACAGCAGAAACTGGCAGAACATATAGTAAAATATCTGCAAATAGTAGATGGTCGGGAAATGCCCGTAAATACAGTAAATCAGTATGACCACCAGCGTGAGGGTCATGTTGATCAGCATTTTTGAAATGCTCACAAAGGTGGGAATCGTGGAGACGGGGAAGCGCATTTTCGTCACCAGATAGCTGTATTTCTTGATGCAGTCGGTTCCCTGGGTCATCATTTCGGACACATAGAACCACGGGATAATGCCGCCAATCAGCCACAGGAAGAAGGGAAACTCCACTCCGTTGGGGTCCTTTACGGGATTTGACGCGCGCAGTCCGATGGAAAAGGCGAAGAAGTAGACAAATATGGTGATGGACGGCTTGATGAAAGCCCACAGCCAGCCGAGACTAGCGCCTCGATAGGTCTTGACGATATCGGCCTTGGCAAGCTCCACAAGCTGTTTTTTAAAGGTCATGTGTTCCTGCACAAATAATTTTAAACTTTCCATACAAAACCTCTTGTGATAATATATTTATCCTATTATATCATAGCCACAGATAGTATTTTAAACCAAATTGTTAATTTTACCGGGAAAGGGGATTCAGCTGAAGGATTCAGCCAGCTTTTCGGCCAGCGGAATGTCGCTGGGATGAGTGATTTTGATGTTGGAGGGACTGCCCTGGGACAGCGCCACCGTTCTGCCTCTCATGCGGAATACAGCCGAGGCGTCCGTGACACGGCTCTTTTCTTCATGGCTGAGTGAATACAGAATTCGGCAGAAATCCCCGAACATAAAGGTCTGGGGAGTCTGTACGCTGTAGAGTTTTGAACGGTCGGGTACGCTTTCAATCACCCTGCCGCCGGAGGAAACGCAGATGGTGTCCACGCTGGGAATCGCCGCCGTTGCGCCGCCGTATTCTCTGGCGGCTTTCACGCTGGAGAGGATCATCTCGGCCGTGACAAAGGGCCTGACACAGTCGTGAGTAATCAGCACGTCATCCCGCTGCACGCCTCTTGATTCCTCAAAAAAGCGGCAGGCGTTTTCCAGTGAGCCGGTGCGGTCGGCGCCTCCCTCAATGACGCTGACCTTTCCCTGCGTGTCGGGATATCCGTCCAGAACCTCAAGGGTGTAGTCAATGTATTCCCTCGGCACGCAGAGGACGGTTCCGTCCACTATGCCGCAGCCGAGAAATGCCCTCACGGTGCGCACGACGATAGGCACGCCGCTGACTTCCAGAAATTGCTTTGGGAGATCTCCCCCCATTCGGGTTCCCTTGCCTCCCGCCAGAATCGCCGCATAGATCATAGGCTTACTCCTTTCCGCTGCCGGTCACATATTCGTAAAGAGCTTCGCAGCCTTCCGCAATCTGATTGTATGCCGTCACAAAATCCCCTGAATACCACGGGTCGGCTATATCTCCCGGATGTCCGGTGAAATCAAGCAGACGGCTGATTTTCCTGAGAGGATCGCCGCCCAGCATGCGTTCAAGGCATCGGATGTGGCGGTTTTCCATGCAGACAATATAGTCGTAATGCCTGTAATCCTCCGGAGTGAATTTCACCGCGAATTTGCCCTTGCAGCTGATGGAATGTCCGGCGAGCATTTCGGCTGCGGGAGGATAGACGGGATTACCTGCTTCTTCGCCGCTGATAGCGGAGGAAGCCACTTCAAAGCTGCCTCCTCGGGCGGCGGCTATCTGTTTAAAGATAAATTCCGCCATAGGCGAGCGGCAGATGTTGCCCAGGCAGACAAACATGATTTTTGTTTTACTCATAGATCATCACCGAAGACGCTGGTATTATGAAATATTCCACCTTATAGTTTACCATATATAAGCGGTATGTCAATTGATTTTTTTAACGATTTTATGATCGCACATAAAACGCACCCGGGCGCAGCAAACGGGTTGATGATTAAAATCAGCCTTTGCCAAAATCAGAGAATAATCCGCCAATACAATATCTATCCATTTTTTCTTTGGTTTTTGCCTTATGCGTATTCGCCTGACTGCATTGCT
>CAMHJC010000109.1 GCA_946185345.1 uncultured Clostridia bacterium | reverse complement strand
CTTAAGTTGATGACATTGCCCTGGACCCCACGCTCGCCTGGGTAAAAAACTCGCTTATTATTGTGCTGCGCTTGCTTTTTTTTTTTTTATTATCAATATTTAGTTGCCGGAGTAATATTAACCGCCCGTCCGGATGATCAACGGAAAAAAGCGCCTGCCGTGTCATACCGGCGGCTTGGTCAACCGGGCGGCAGGATGCGGCAGGCGGATAGTGAATAGGGTCGGATTAATCGGCGACATACGGAATGTTGTAAGCCTTTGCGTATTTCTCGGCGAAGGAGCCGGATTTGCAGAAAATGGTGAGGCTGTCGCAGCCGGAGAAAGCATCTTCCTCGATTTCCGTGACGGATTTGGGAATGGTGATTTTTTCGAGAGAAGTGCAGTTTTCGAAAGCGTACATATCGATGTAGGTGACGGATTTGGGAATGGTAATCTTTTCAAGTGATTCACAATCACTGAAAGTGGAATAATAAATACTCTCTACGGAAGCAGGTATCGCAATTTCCTTCAGACTGGTGCAGTCTTCAAACGCAAAACTGCTGATATATTCAACGGAATCGGGTAATTCCACGTATTTAAGATGGGCGCATCCGCTGAAGGCGCTGGATTCAATATACAACGTCGACTTCTTCACGGTGAATGTGCTGCCGCTGTTCTCAGGGGGAACGTGCAGCAGCGTATGGCCGCTCTTGCTGTACAATACCCCAAGGTTGCTGCATCCTATGAATACATCGCTGCCGAGAGACACATCCGGTATATCGATCCTGTTAAGGTTTTCGCACCAGGCGAACGCTCTTGTTCCGATCCACGAGACAGACGATGGTATGACGACGCTCTCGAGATCCGTACAACAGGTGAAGGCATAGGCTTCAATTCTCTCTACCTTTTTGGAGACGGAGAATTTGCTTCCGCACTTGTGCGGAGGGACGCAAATCAACTCGGTTCCGTCCCTGCTGTAAAGCACATCCAGACTGGTGCAGCCCGGGAAGGCGTATCCGGTAAAGTACGGCGTTTCCTTCGCAAAGCTGACCGTCTTCAGACCGGTGCAGTTTTGGAATGCGCCCTCATATATCCAGGATATCGAATCCGGCAGGATAACCTTTTCAATATTTGCGCAGCCATCGAAGGCATAGGAAACAATATATTCAACCTTATTCGGCACACTGAAGGTACCGGCACTGTACCCGGACGGGACGCGGAACAATGTGGTGCGGTCATTGCTGTAAAGTATACCCTTTTCGGAAGAGTAAGAGGCGTTACCTTCATCAACCGTTATGGTTTCAAGGCTTGTACAGCCAAAGAAAGCGCCGTTTCCGATTGATTCGACTGAATGGGGGATCTTTATTTCCGTCAGGTTTTCACATCCGTCAAATGCATATGAACCTATACGATATACCGTATCAGGCAAGCTGAGTGATCCCTTGACCTTACTTGGCATGGCGGAAATCAGGTTGTTATGATCCGCCGTATACAGCACGCCGTCTTCCACAATAAAGCTGGATTTTTTACCGGAGATAAGTACTTCCTTGAGGCTTGTACAATTACCGAAAATGCCGTCACCGATGTATTCGACGGAATCAGGTATGCTGATCTTCTTAAGGCTTGTACAGCCGTAAAATGCGTCGTCAGAAATAATGGTCACAGAATCAGGAATAATGATTTCTTCAATCCGATTGTTGTCACCCAATGATGAAATAACTGTGACCGGTTTTCCCTCGATTTTATTCGGGATTCTCAATACGGTGAGATCCTTGTTTTTCAGTCCGGCAATGGCGACGTTGCCGTACTCCTGGCTGTCTTCGTTGTCAATGATGTAATAATGATAATTTTCCGGATCGTCGTACTTGGTAAAAAATCCCAAAGCAAAGAGTACGCCGATCGTTCCGGCAATCAGTACCACCGCTGCCGCCGCAATGGAAGAAATCAGTATGATCCCGGTCTTGCGGGATTTGGCACTTGGGGCTGGCCTTTGGCCGAACATGGCTGCGTTCTGCGCCGAGAATGGCGGTTGTGAATAGAATGGCTGCTGTGTGGGAATTGGCTGCTGCTGCTGTGGATAGAAAGTCTGCTGCTGCTGTGGATAGAAAGTCTGCTGCTGTGCGGAATTCAGCTGCTGTGCGGAATTCAGCGGCTGTGCGGAATTCAGCAGTTGTGTAGGCCCCCGCTGCGGTTCGGAATGGAGCGGCTGTGACTGCAAGGCATATTCGGTGGGAAGGCCGCATTGCGGACAGCTGACCGCCCTGTCGGCAAACTGTTTGCCACATTCCGGACAGGTGATAAGTGCCATAATAGGTTACCTCCTGAAGTGATGGAATTTAATCAGATTTTTCCACTTTTTTTCTTTAAGTATAGAATAGTATGCCAAAAAAGTCAATAAAAAACAAACGGTATCACCTTTGATTTTCAAAAAAAGGAACCCCCCGTTTTTCAAAAAAAACATCTGTTTAAAAAAGTTACAAATCAAGACATAAAATTTACAAAGCTGTTACAATTATTTAGAATTTGCTTAACTCACCGTCAGGATAATCATATATAATTAGATTTGGTAATATGAATTGTTTGTATTTTCGGCAATGTGATTTTGTGAGGAAAAAGGTGATTCCCAATGGCAGGCAGAGGCACAGGGAAGTATTTTGCACCGGTGTACCGGGCAAAGAAATCTCCCGTCAAGGTCCGGCGCATCAGATTATTCAAACGCTGCGGGTTCATAGCTCTGGCGGTCGCTGTGGCGGCCTGCGCCATCGCTGCGTTTCAGATCAACCGGAACGCCGGCGATTCTTTTGTAAGGGTTGCGGCATCCGAGCAGTCGCTTGCGGAGGTATCATCTTATCCACGCATTGTCAGTCATTCATCGCCGCTTCCGGAGGATTACGTCCCGGACAATCTCATGTCGCTCGGCACACTTCCCAACGGCGAAAACGTCTGGCTCAGAGCCGATGCGGCCGAGGCATTTCTGGAGATGTGCGCCGCCATGTCCAAGGACGGACTGGGCATCGTTCCGGTCAGGGGCTACACTTCGTATGAAGATCAGAGCGGCGTGCTGGCGGACGCGGCGGACAGGCTGGTAGCCGAAGGCGCCAAAGCGGACGAGGCCCGAAAGATCGCCGCCGCCGATGTTTTCGCTCCCGGTGAGGACGAAGCGCAGCTCGGCACATCGGTTGACGTATCCATCGACGTCAACTGTGTGGACAAATTCACCCTGACCGAACAGTATCAGTGGATTTGCCAGAACGCCTACCGCTACGGCTTCATCATCCGATACACCGCCGATAAGAAAAACATCACCTGCGTCAGCGCAAAGCCATGGCATCTGAGATATGTCGGCAGGGAAGCGGCGGAGTTCATGGTTTCATGCAATATGTGCCTTGAGGAATACGTCGCCGCTGTCAAGGCGGACAATCTCAAGGCGGTTGAGCAGGATCAGGCGGATAAAGCGGAAGCCGAACAGGATCAGGCGGACAAGGCAGAATCCGCACAGGATCAGGCGGACAAGGCGAAGGATGCCGGACACAATTGATCCGGAGCCACTTATTTCTTCATTTGCTTACATCATACATAAAAACAAGCAGGCATATTCCTTCAACGGAATATGCCTGCTTTTTCATTGGTTGTCATTCGTTTTCCTGGGCCGGCTGCATGGCAAGAAAATCGACGAGCGAAGCGTCGGTCAGGAAGGTGTCTGCGTTGTACAGATAGAGAATATCGGTGATGCCGTTCTGCCGGATAACCATATCCACGCTGTCATAGCAATATCTGGGATCGATGATGATGATCTGGTCGTAAAACGGTGTGAGAAACTGCGCAAAGCAATTGGCATAGGAATCCTTGATCAGCAGGAGTGAACGTCCTGTTTCGGCGGTGGTTCTGATGGTAACGGTGGGATGATTGCCGCCGAGGAAAAGAGCGTACTGATCCTTGGTATCCAGTGCGCCGGTTTCGTAAAGGGTGCCTCGCATTTCGTCCTTGTCGAAATATGTCACCGAAATCGGAATTTCCTTTTTTGGCACGTATATCTCGATTTTGTCCTTGAAGCTGTGGCAGCCGCTTTTTGAAGCGAGCGTTCCCTCAAAGGATTCCGAAGCGGTGTAAACCACAAATCTGACGTTGTTGGGATTGATCTGAAGGTCGGGCGCCGCCTGGCAGAAAGCCAGATAGGCTCCCTTGCTTGTCCAGTGGTGGTCTGTGTGGTAAAAAATTTCCTCGCCTTTGTACGCCGCGTCGTTGAGCGTGCCGCTGACGTCGCAGAATTTTACACCATGCAGGTTGTCTGAGATATATTCCAGCTGCTGCGGCTGCTCCGATACGGGAGCGTACTGCGGCAGACGGTCGGCCAGAACCGTGACGGCGTTGGGAACAATCATCATGCACTGATTCAGGTCGCCGAACCGTTCCGCAACGGCATTGACGGCTGCCAGCTTATCGTCGAGGGAGGCCGGGTCGCAGGCGGAGGGAATGAGCATGAGGTAACCGTCGTCGCCTATGTAGACGCCGTTCATTTCTCTCTGCTTGAAAACGGAGTTTTTTGTGAAGAATGAAAGGGTGGACCAGACGTCACGGCCGGCAAACTGGTCGGAGAGATATTTTTCGGCATCCTTACCGAAGCTGCCGTCCGAGAGACTTTTGGAGGAAAATGTCGGTTTCTGGGCAAGCATGCGGTTTTCGTTCTCCGAAAATTCCCTGTCGGGCGTGACAAGGGCAATGATGTCAAAGCAGATGACCATGCACATGAACATGCAGGTAACCCACAATTTAGCTGATTTCGGGCGTTCTCGCACAGCGCGGCCTCCTTTGTTTTTGAAGATTGTAAAAGTTGAAAAAGTGTGTAAAACGGGGATTTACTTTAAGTGTGGAGTGTGGAGTGTGGAGTGTGGAGGGCGGCACGTCGGCTTTGCCGAATTATCGTCTGTCTGCGGAAGAAATAAGGGCTTCGTTGTCAGAACTGAGCGTACAGGAAAGACGACACGGTATCGCTGATCATAAAAGCTGTGCTGCCGAGCAGGAGAAGGGCGAAAAACAGAGTGCCGATGACTTCAGCGGCAGGCTTATTCAGCGTTGAGATTTTTTTGGCGGCGGAGGCGAAAAGCGGCGTTGAGCCGGCGATGGCCAGAGCGAGCAGGATCCAGCCGCCTGAGAGGAGATACATTCCGGTGCGGTCGCTCCATCCGCTGCCGCCGATACCGGCCATTCTGAGCAGATAAAGGGCAGCGTAGGCGACGTCCTCCGCAAAGAATACGGTCCATCCGATGACCGCAAGGATAAAGGTGATAACCGAGCGGATGAGGGAGGGAATTTTGGCGGTTATGTCCCTGAGGACGAATTTTTCCAGCAGAAGGAGTCCGAGGTGATACAGTCCCCATATCACAAAAGTCCAGTTGGCGCCGTGCCAGAGGCCGGTGAGAATCCACACGACCGACAGATTGAAGATATTTCGTTTTTTGCTCACTCTGCTGCCGCCGAGAGGAATGTAAACGTAATCACGGAACCATGAGCCGAGCGAGATGTGCCATCTTCTCCAGAAATCGGTCATGCTCACCGAAGTGTAAGGGTAATCGAAGTTTTTGGAGAAGGAGAAGCCGAATATCCTTGCCAGACCGATTGCCATGTCGGAATATCCGCCGAAGTCAAAGTACAGCATGAGCGAACAGGCAAGGGCGCCTTCCCAGGCGGTGAGGGCCGACATGGAGCCGAGCGGAACCGCTTTGACGGCGTTGTAAACGGTTCCCAGACTGCCGGCGATAATCACCTTTTTGGCAAGTCCCGTGATAAAGAGCTTGAATCCTTCCTCGAGTGACTGGACCGAAAGGGAGCGCTGCCTGATCTGTCCCGCCATTTCACGGAATTTCACGATCGGGCCGGATGTGATCTTGGCAAAGAAGGCGATGTAGAGAGCGAAATCCAGCGGATTGAGGATGGCGTCCTCGTCTCCCTTGGCCACGTCGCACAGGCAGGATATCGCGGAAAAGGTGAAGAAGGAGATGCCGATGGGCGCCTGAGGCAGCGTGAGGTGAAACTGTATTCCCGTGAGGGCGCCGATGTTGTTCAGCAGGAAGACGACATATTTGAAAAACACCAGCAATGCGAGATTGGCGGCGATTCCGGAGCCGAGCACCAGCCTTTTCATCAGGGTGCCGCCGGATCTGCGAAGGTGCGCCAGCTCGAGCGCCGTGAAGTAATTGAATACGATGCTCAGGGCGATGAGAACCATGTCGGCGGGATTTCCCCAGGAGATGAAAAGCACACTCAGCAGCAGAAGCAGAGCGTTCCGGCCAATGCCCGGCACGATTCTGTACAGCACGACGCTTGCCGGAAGGAAAATAAAGACAAAGGATATGCTTGTGAGCGACAAAGATTATTCCTCCTCCAGCGCTTTGATAAATGCTTCGTGAATGTCGTCGGATCGGGTATTCACCGCAAACAGGAAAAATCCTCCGCACGAGTCAATGACCGAGTGATTGGTGAGCAGTTCGGTCTGTCCCACGCCGTAGCTTTCAAACACCTGCTTCTGGGAGTCGAGGCGGTTTCCGGCGGCGGCGCACAGGGCGGATTCCTGCTCCGCATCGGAATATCTGGCGATGAGCAGCTCGTCCACGTTCATGTTGGTCAGGGGATAATACAGCACGCAGTATTCATAATCCGACGGATTGATGCCGTAAATGCGCTTGATGACCTGATTGGGCGCCTGCTGCATATTGGTCATTTCGGCGCTGCCGCAGGCGGCTTCCATGACCTTCCGAGGGTCGGCGTGGCTGTCCGCCGGGGGCGTTCCGAGCGAGATCAGAAAGACAATCGCCGCCGCCGCCGCAGCCCATCGGCATATTTCAAAAATAATTGATTTCATTGCGTCAATCCTCCGTAATGGCGGCGAGATAGAGATTTTTTGCCCACATTTTATAAAATGACTTGCTCAGGTGAATGCCGTCGCCTGACCACATCTGATTGTCCTTGAGAATCTGACAGATTTCATCGTTGTCGACAAATATGACGTCGGTTTCCTCGCACATCTGTCTGTAAGCGATGTTGAAGTCGTAAATTCTGCCCCATTTCGGAAATCTCTTGCGTGCGCCGTCGGAAATCCAGATGACCGAACTGAGCAGAATCTTTGAGTCGGGCAGCATCTGGTGCAGCTCGTCGGTTACTTTCAGCACATCCTGTATGTAATCCTCGGTTGTATCCCACAGGTTTCTGCCGGCGTCGTTGACGCCGTAGCACAGATATATATAGGAAGGATGAAGCTTTTTGAGCTTGTCCATGTGCTCTCTCACCGTGAGAATGATGTCTCCTCCTCCGGCAAACACTCTGTTGTAGGGCAGAAATCCGAAATAGGAAAATCCCAGCGCACGGGAATCGCCCAGAATCACATAATCATTGAATAATGTAAAGATGTCCACGTTGTCATTTTTGATGTCGTCCAGGAGCTTTTGCGAGGCCTGCTTCTCCATCTCCTTCCGGCGGAAGAGTTCCTCCGCCTGCTCAGGGTCATAAAGGTCGGCCGATTTCAGATATTCCGTACCCTTGATGACTTCGTATGAAGGCAGACTGTTTTTTTGAGTCGACTGGCTCATAATCCATATGACGGAAGATATGGATATCAATAAGGCCAATAACAAGGCGGTGCTTTGCTGCGTGAATCTGCTGAAAACCTTGTTCAA
>CAMHJC010000108.1 GCA_946185345.1 uncultured Clostridia bacterium | reverse complement strand
GAATTACAGTGACATCATCAACCAACTGGCCGACGCCGGAATCGACGTCGCTCTGCCGGGTGCCAGGCAGCAGATATGCCTGGCACCCTATGTGGTGGTACAGAATATGGGAACCTATCATTTTGCGCAGTCGGGCAGATTGGGATATACTCTTTTTTCGGTGCATTGCTATGTGCCGCTTTACGGATACGGGCTGCTGGCAGGTCTTATTGAAAGAGTCAAATCGGCGCTGAAGGCTCTTGAGCCTGATCTGAAACCGGTGGGAAACGAGAGTGTACACCTGATTAATGACCGTTTCAGGGCGCATGAGGGCATGGTGGAATACATACTCCAGAAGCGCCTGTAAAAAGTTCGGAGTGTGGAGTTTCGGAAGCCCTTCTGGCTTGGAATGTTTTTTCAAGAGCGCTCACATTCGTTTTTTTCTTCCCACTTCTCACTCCCACTTCCCACTCATTATTTTCAACGAAAGGATATGAATAAAAGATATGGCATCTCAGCAAATGGCAATCGCTAATATCGATCGGATTGACATTATTACCGAAGAAGCGGTGCCGAGAGTATTCTCGTTCGACACCGCAAGCGATGCTTCCGCGGAGGCCCAGATCTCCGCAGGCAAAGAAAATGAGCTTCGTATCAAAAATCAGATTCTCGCTCAGAACATTACCGAGGATATCGTTAAGGGATTCAATATCAAGTTTACCGACAGCACCTTTTCTCCCGGTCTGTTCGCTCTGGTGGACGGCGGTGAAAGCTCTATTTTCGCAGAGAACGGTTATGCGCAGTATTATGCCCCTGTTGCCGGTGAGGCCGTCTCTCGCACGAAGTGCAGAATGGTTATCTATTCCTCTGAGAAGGATTACGACGGGAAATCCCTCTCTTATACCGCTTTTATCTTTCCTCACGCGTTCGGAACGCCGGCTTCGGTCACCTTTAAGGACGGCGAATTCTTCGCTCCTTCCTATACCATGAAAAGCCGTCCCTCGAAGGGCGGCAGTCCTATGAGCGTGCTGTCGCTTCCTTCCATGCCTGTCATTGTCAGTGATGCCGGCGACCTGCCGGATTCGCCTGAAAGCGGAAAGACCGTTATTCTGGCGGCGGCTGACGGCATAGCCGGATTATCCGAAAGCATTACGGCCGGAACCTACGCTGTCTACAGAGGCGCAGCTTATGTGGCTGTCTGACGGCGGAAAGGAGAGTGGATCGATGTATTCTTTATCGGATATCAAAACTTCACAGGTGGCGGCCATTCCCGGCTGGTGCGGCGATACGGTGGAATTTGAACTGCGCAGGCCTTCGCTGCTGGCTCTGGCGGCCAGAGGCGCTATTACGAATCCCCTGATGAAAACCGCGAGAAAACTGTTTTACAGCGGTCTTTCGCCCGACAGCGGCGATCTGGAGGAGGAAGGCAGAGTACTGCTCGAAATTGCCAGGGCGGCCCTTGTCAGTCCTTCTTTTGAGGAGCTGGAGGCGCACGGCATTGAATTGACGGACGAGCAGCTGGTTGCCATATTCCAGTTTACTCAGTTGGGAGCGAAGGCTCTCGACCGATTTCGTCGACTCCCAACAGATATTGACGGTGATCTGCATGGCACAGAGATTTCAGTGTAGACCCAGCGGAATTCTGCGTATTACAGACGATTATGCGGCCTTTTGCTTCGATGAAGTCTGCTGCTGGATTATCGCTCAGATGGAGGACGGCAAGAGGCCTTTCTTCGGACGCGGCCGCAACTGCGGCAATGCCCGGACTTTGGATATTCTGAGAAATCTCGGTGCGGAGGTGAAATGCATTGATTAACGCTGGAACAGTGGGAGCCTATCTCACGCTGGATATTTCCGATTTTCAAAAAAATCTGGTGACAGCCGGACAGCAGCTGGAAAATTTTAAATCCCTGCAAACTTTTGGAAATAACGGTTCGAAAGGCCTTGGGGCGGATTTGCTCAACGGACTGACAGCGCCTTTTGCCGCTGCGGGAAGAGCCGCAGAAGCCTTTGCTAGGCAATTTGGCGCTTCATCCGAGATGGTCCGCAGCGACGCACGCATTACCGGATCGGTTATCGGCGGTATCTCTCATTCGGTTGAGCATGTCGGCAGGGCTTTCGGAACACTTCCCGAAGAAGTACACCAATCCGTCTCGGCCGCTTGCAGCCGCATGCAGAGTGCGATTGAAAAAGCCGGCCCGGGACTTTATTCCGCCGCCAAAAAGGACGGACAGAGCATTGTGGGCGGAATTGACGATGCGCTCGGAGGTTCCTCACAATCGGGCGGAATGGCCGGTGCCGGAAAAAGGGCTGTGTCAGGTCTCAGAAACGGTCTGGAAAGCGGCAGAACCTCCGCCGTCAGCACCATCGGAGGCATCATGCGGGGAATGCTGAGCGCAGCGAAGGGTGTGGATTTTTCGGGAGTCGGACGAGGGGTGATCGGCGGCATACTGTCGGGTCTGAATCAACGGAAATCCTCCTTGCTGGCGACAGCGGGAAGCGTTGCCGCCGGTGTAGCCAATACCATCAGGAATGCGCTGAAGGTCAATTCTCCCTCAAAGGTGATGATTCCTGTCGGTGAGTCGATCACCGAGGGCATGGAGCTGGGTCTGACAAGAGGATCGCACGCCCTTTACGAGACCGCAAGCGCTATCTCGGAGGACACGGCTGCGGCACTGAGCGGCATATCTGTGCGGGGAATGAATTATTCCAACCTGCACTCCACCAATTACAGCGACAGGCTTGACAGATTGCTGGACGCTGTAGAAAAGCTTGCAGATTCACAGACCACGATGGAAATCGACGGCAGACCCTTCGGAAGGCTGGTGAGAGAGTATGTCTGATCTACTGCCTTACAGCATATATTACCAGAATTCCGCGGGAGAAATCATCCGATTTGACGAAGCTCCGATTGTCGTGCAGACAACGGGGCTTTTTGACTGGCAGTGGAATATCTCCACTTACGACAGAGCCATTCGGGACGGCGGTCGGGCTGTCGCCGCGCGTCGGCCTGTGCAGGACAGAACAGTGGTGCTTGATGTGTTCGCCGACACTCAAGCCGAACACGACGCAGCCCTTGACAGGCTGTGCCATGTGCTGGAATATGACATTAACGCACTCAGTCCCGGAAAACTCTGGATCAACGGCCGCTACATCAGGTGCTTTGCCTACTCATCGGTCAAGACCATCGACCGGGACTGGACGACCTACACGGTGGTCGGGTTGACCCTTAAAATCATTTCGCCGGCATGGACCGCCGAGGAAACCGTTACGGTGCTCCCCACAACGTCACAGTCCGGCGGAGGAAACAAGAAATATCCCGGCAAATACCCTTACAAGTATTCCGAAGGCGGCAGTGTCGCCCGATTTATCAATGACACGGCAGGCACCGCTCCCATGATCATCAAAATATTCGGGCCGTGCTCTACCCCTTCGGTATATGTCGGAGAAAATGAGTATTCCGTCAACACCGACATTGCCGCCGGTCAGTATGTGACCATTGACCAGCGTGACAAAAGCATTCAGCGTGTCAGTCAGAACGGTACAAGGACCAACATATTCAATCTGCGCAAGAAGAGCGTGGACAACTTCCTTCCGGCTCCGACAGGCATGCTTACGGTGAGCTGCTCCGGTCAATTTGCCTGCGAGGTGACATTCCTGACGCAAAGGAGTGAACCCGAGCGCTCGCTGAGAGAAAATATGACATGAAAGAGTAACAGCGGAATGGCTGCCCACTTGGAATGAAGGAATGTGATGATTTGGATTTGACATGCTTACTACATGCCGATGAGAATTTTATTGAGCTGGGTGTGGTGGAATTCGTGAGATTCGACGGGATTATTTCGCTGCGTCCGGATCCGGAAGGCAACGACTGGGAGGCCGAGATTGTCGCAGAGGATTTTGACCGTTATGGCTTTGCCCTCGGGCATTACCTGTATTTTGCCGGAACCGAATGGGGCGGCCGGCTCGAAAAGATAATCCATGTCTCCAAAACACATACGGTGAAGCTCGGCGGCGTCACATGGAGAGGCATGCTGGCACGCAGGGCGATTTTGCCGCCTGCGGGGCAGAGTCATCTGGACCTGCGAAGCAGCGATGTGAACGCCGTTATGCGTTTGCTCATTCAGCCCTTCGGCGGACTGTTTGCCGCTCCCGCCTCTGACTTCGGAGAGCTTTGCACCAGGCGATTCCGTTACCAGAATGTGCTGGAAGGCATCTGCGACATGCTGGACGCATACCGCATGAGGCTGGTGCTTACGCTTGACCCGGACAGCAGACAGGTCCTGCTCTCCTCCGCTGCCGTTACAGACCGCAGCGACGAGATAGAATTCTCGGGAGATTACGATTACAGCTATACTTCCACACTCGGAGAGGCGATGTACAACCACGTTGTAGCGCTTGGCAGAGGAGAGCAGGAGAACCGCACCGTGCGGCACGTCTGGCTGCTCCCTGACGGAACCGCCACCACCGACCCCAACGCTCAGGGCATTGCGACCGGCGCCGACGAGCGTATGATGGTGTACGATTATTCTAGCTGTGAGGACGAGGACGAGCTTGTCAGGAATGCCAAAAAGCAGCTTAAAGAACATTGCCCGCAGAACCGCATCGAAATAAGCATGGACTCCGAGGACATTGATATTCCCCTCGGAGACAGGGTCGGTCTGCGTGACCGTATCACCGGCATGAGCGACATTCGCACCGTAACAAGCAAGCTGCTGGGAATCGCTTCCGGCAGCATGACACTCCGGTATACGGCGGAGTAGACACACTCAACTGAATAATTCGTTTTTTCGGATATTCCGATTTTTTTGCTGTCTTCGGACAGCTGTTTTTATTTGTAATTGGGAGGATTACCTATGGGACAGAAAGCTATTACTATCTATACTCCCGACGGAACAGCCGCACATATTTCGGCCGAGGACGACGCCTTTATCCACCGCTGCCTGCTGGGTGCGGACAGCGGCATCATCGGTTCGCTCGGCTGCGTGAGGGTGGACAACAACACCGTCCGGCTCTCCGGCGGCGGTGTGAGTAACAAGGGATATATCCTGCGGATTCCTGACGGCGAAACGCTTGAACTTTCCGTGGACATCGGCGACGCCGGCTACAACCGCATTGACACCGTCGCCGCCGTATTTACCAAAGGTGGAGGCGATGTTGCCGATACGCACGTATTTACCGTGATAAAGGGTACGCCTGCCACCGGTACGCCTTCCGCTCCGTCACTGACGACGTCCGCTCTGCTCTCGCAGGGCCAAGTCAATCAGACCGCGGTATTTTATGTCAATATAAGCGGTACGGAAATCACTTCGATTGTCAGAGCTGCCGCCGTGCTGCCCAGGGCTTCGGCTCTGCCGAACATTTCCTACGGGACGGCGGCTCCTTCGGGAGGCAGCGAAGGCGATATTTACTTCAGAATTGTGGATTAAGGCGGTGAGGGTAAGATATGGCTACGACATCCGGCACGCTTGTCAATGACGTTAAATCGCCTTACAGCGGTCCCTATGTGCATTATTCGGCGACTTATTTCTCGGCCAGAGCCGATGCCTCCTCACAGGCGGTCACCGTGACATTGAATTTCAAGGCGTGGCTGCAAAGCAGCCTTTCCACGCTCGGAACAGGCATTATTCTGATAATTTACGCCAGAATCAGCGGCGGCAAGTGGAAATCGGTCGTTATCAAGCAAAGTAATGACTCCTGGAACGGAACGGCCAAACATTCGGCAGATGCTCTGACATTGAGCGGCAGTTCTTCGGGCAACAAAATTTCCGTTGAATTTTATGTGGCACGGGGCGATTCCCGCGGCAATGCCGGCAGGCTCGGCAGTTCGTCCAGTCCGAAAAAATACACCGCTTCGCTTCCTGCTTATCAGAGCGGCGGCAGCGGCGGCGATTCGCCTTCAGGCACGGTCGCCAGGGGTTACATCCATACCGGCGGTGTGTGGAAGCCGGCGCCGGAATTTATCAATCCCGACGGGACCTGGAAAAAAGCGGAGGCTTATGTTTATGCCGGTGGCGTATGGAAAAAAGGAGTGAATTAAACTATGCAGGATTATATTCCGCAGAAGATTGACATTAACGGGAAAATCAAGGAGATTACGGTCAAGCAGTTCGACAACAACAGCAGATTGCTGGAGTTTTCCATTTCGGATGCCGAACTGAAATCCGACGACGGAAACGCCTTCGATATGACAAACTGCTCGGCCGCTCTTTACATTCAGCCCGAAGGCAGCAGGGATTCCGACAGCGTCGCCTATGTGGCAGGCACAGTGGAATCCGCCGAAAGCGGCATTGTGACCTTCCTGCTGCCGGGAAGCGTCACTCAGACGGTCGGCCGATACAAGTGCGAAATCTGGATTAACGAGGGTGACACGGCCAATCATCCGGTGATCTCGACGAAACCTTTTATCCTGACGGTCGAGGAGTCGATCCGCAACGATGAAGCAATTATGGCAAGCGGTCAGTATTCGGCTCTGGACAAATGGGCCACCGATCTGATTGCTGTCATCAGCCGCATGGACAACATCGAAGCGATGGCCGATGACGGAGAGATTCCGGCAGGCACGGTGGAGAGTGAGGTTGCTGCCGCCCGTGTTGGCTGGGACGGAACCTCTTATAATAATCTTGGCGAGGCGGTACGAAAACAGGCACAGGATTGCAATGCACGCATAGACGATGAAACATTGAGGCAGTATCCCACACGAATACGCTATGCATGGTTTGACGACGGAGACAATCCCAGAAAAACGGTGCTCGATTTGCCGTATAACCGCATTTACGATATCGGAAATGATTTCACTTCCACATATGCCGAAGTAGGTTTGCCATGCAACGGATATGGTACATTGATTAAATTTCGCCCTTATTCCAACGCCAATACACTTACCGGCTTTACGGTTTATCTATTCACCGCTTTCACGTCTGTTTATTCAACTGTACAGTATTACGCTTATACATCCAACACACAGGACATTGGCAAACTGGTGTGGTATAGATACAACTGTTCTCCGGCCAACAGAGGCATTAACAGCCTGGGCTTGGAAAGTAAGTCCATTGTATTTATCGGAGACAGTATTGTTGACGGTGTGGGCAGCTCGGATTATGACGGTTACAACACATACGTTGGTGGACACTCGGAAAGAAGCAGCGGCAGTGACGGCTTTGCTTACACACGCTATACCAATGCGGCTCAAACAACCGAAGCGTCTGAAACCCAGTATTTTAACACAGGCTCATACTGTTGGGCAAACAAGATGATTGATTATTTGACTTCCACATATAACGATGTAACCGCCGTAAACAGAGGCATTGACAGCCTGTCGGCTAAAGAACTAAACAAAAATCTTGCCGATCTTGTAACGTACGGTGATAATCAGCATTTTGATGTCGCTGTTATTGCCATTGGAATTAATGATCATTCGACCGTTGCCGCAAACCCGGACGAAAGAATACTTACTCCGCTTACAAGAACCATCGAAAGGCTTATGGAAATGGGCATTCAGCCGATTGTGTTCTCAAATGCTCCGTTGTGGAGGCCTCAGGGAGAAAGCAAACCGAAGGGCAAGAACGCCGAGACAGTTCATAGCGCCATCGTGACCGCCTGCAATATGGCGGGAGTGCCTTGTTATGATATGTTTACTGAATTCAGAGAATACATGCATCGTAACGGATTGATTTGGAGCGATGTGATGAACAACGACGGCCTTCACCCAAACGATTCCGGCTATGAAATCATGTTCCGGATAGCTAAAAAGCTGATGGGCGTATAAA
>CAMHJC010000107.1 GCA_946185345.1 uncultured Clostridia bacterium | reverse complement strand
TTTTCCTTTAATAATTTACTAATTTATTATCAATATTTAGTTGCCGGAGTAATAATCAATGTTGACCGGTCTGCCCTTCAGGTCGGTGACGGAACGCTTTTCCTCGTCGGTCAGATCGCTTAGATAAATGCAGTATTCGTCGGGATATCCCCCGACAAACCGCATTTTGGGCATGTGGATCTGGGACGCTTTTTGGATGAACAGGCAAGGTCTACCGAAATATTCTGTCAGCGTCAGCACCTCGCCTCGATACAAAACGTCTTTACTTTCAACGCTTCCATTCATACTATATCACCTGAAGAAAATAATTGCAATGTTTTTTTCGATACTGCTCATTATTCATTATTCATTATTCATTATTCACCATTCATTATTCTTTTAGCGAGCGAATGCGAGCGCATCAGCCCCACAGGGCGCAGGATTCGATTTTGCCCGAAATGTCGGCGTTGACGCCGAGGCCGTGGTCGGTGAACATATCGTCGAGGTCATAGTCAAAGAAAAGGCTGCCGTCGCTGTAGAAGCAGATGAAATTCATGGCAATGCGGCGCATGAATTCTTCTTTGGAGAGGATCTCCCCTTCGCCGTCACCGTCACAGCTGCCCCATATTTCGACGGTTCCGTCCTTCTCGGCGAATTCGTCGGCGGCGGATTGCCTGATTCTGGCGTCCCAGTCGGCGACATTCGGGAGAAAGGAATGAAGATGCCGCAAGGCATTTTGCGCCGCAGCCGATTCCTTGCCGTCCGGCTCCAGCATAATATCCACTTTGCCGCCGAGGAGGTCGATTTCGCCGGAGAAAAATGTGTCCTTTTCCGGATGCTTCATGGTAAAGATTCCCAGCTCATCCTCAATGACAAGCGGCTCCGGCTTTTTCTTTGGCGTGATTTTCTCCAGAACAAAGTCTGATACCTTATGGCTGAATATCGGCATGGGATCACTCCTTTTTTATATCTCATAAATCACCGTGCCGTTCGGAGCAATTGTCCTGCCGTCATACAGCCGGCTGAACAGCACCTTTTCTCCGGCATCGAATGAAAATTCCTCATTGCCGCAGTTGAGGCACACGCCGATTTGTTTGCCGGCGGCTGCGTCACCTCTTGTGTAATGCAATACCCTCGGGCTTCCTTCGTGATGAATGAACTCCATAGAAGCATCCTTGAGCTGCCTGCACTGATGACGCAGCCGGATCAGCATACTTACTTCACCGAATATCCCGGAATATTGGCCGCTGTCAATCTCGTCCCACGGCATACAGCTGCGGTTTTCCCACTCATGCCTGCCTCTGAGAGCGATCTCTGTGCCGTAATAGATACAGGGCGTTCCGGGCAGCGTGAGCAGCATTGTCAGCTTTTGCAGCAGCAGATCGGTATTGCCCTTACATTCCTGGGAAATGCGCTTGGTGTCGTGCGTGTCAATGAAATTGAAAAGCACCTCGGTGACCTGTTCGGGATACATCGCACGGCAGGCGTTGAGCGAATGCATGAAGTCCACCGATGAAAGCCCTTTTTCACGGTCAAAATCATTGACACAGTTGTAGGTGGGATAATTCATCACCGAATCGTACTCGCTGCCATTCAGCCACGGCAGAGAATCGAACCAGATTTCTCCCAGCAGGAAAAGCCCGTTTTTGAGCGGCTTGAGCGTCCGTCTGAGTTCACGCAGGAAGGTGTGCGAAATCTCGTCTCCCACATCAAAGCGGATGCCGTCGATGTCCCATTCCTTTACCCAGCGTGAGCAGATGTCGCAGAAGTACTGTATTACCTCGGGATGGTTGGTATTGAGTTTGGGCATGACTCCTACAAACGAAAAGGTAAAATACCTGCCGTCGGCGGTGTCCATGCGCTTATTGTTGAAAAGATTATCGTCGTCGGTGTTGATGAAAAACCAGTTGTAATATTGGGACGCCCTTCCCTTTTGCAGCACGTCCTTCCAGGCGAAAAATTCGGTGCCGCAGTGGTTGAAAACGCCGTCCAGCATGATGCGGATGTCCAACTCATGCGCACGGCGCACAAGCTCCTTCATGTCCTCCTCGGTGCCGAGCACCGGATCAATGACGTTGTAATCGAAGGTGTTGTATCTGTGGTAGCTGTCCGAAAGGAAGATCGGCGTGAGATAAATGCCGTTGATTCCCAGCTCGTGCAGATAAGGCAGGCGGTCGGCAATGCCCTTGAGATCGCCGCCGTAAAATTCGTCCCACGGGCCGTGCGGAATGATTTTGCTCTGTCCCCAGCGGAGGAATTTCCGGCTGTCGTTATGGCCGGCGCGGCAGAAACGGTCGGGCATGATCTGATACCACACCGTATCCTTTACCCATTCCGGTGCGGAAATGACATCCGAGGGATTCATCCAGGGCAGCTTGAAGCAGTCCTTTGTGCGATTGTCCTTCACGCCGGACGGACAAATGACATTGTCGTAGACCAGACAGCTTTCCTGCCCTGATACAACCTCAAAGTAGTATTGCAGCCGTTTGTAGGGAGGCTTTGTCCTGAATTCCCAGATAAGATGCTCTTCCAGCTCCATTGCGAGCGTCATGGAATGTCTGGTGCCGTCCCATTTTTCTTTCCGTCTGAGCCAATGGATAAAGGGATCGTCGCATATGATATATGCTTTTTCGATATCCCTTCCGGTACGCAGTCTGATGACCGCCGTATCATTGTCGGCGGCATAGCACATATCGACCGTGCTTCTGTGTCTGACAGCGGAGGTATTCATTAAAAACCACCTCACAATTTTATTTTTTTCAGCTGAGATCCCTGTTGCATGCCGGAATAGACGACGGCAGTAACCCATACAACAGTAGAATCATCGTCGATAAAGAAATATACAAAATAATTGCGGACAAGCATCTTTCTGATTCCTTCGCTGCGCCAGGGTTCTTCATCAACTATTAATCCGGCAATAAAATATCTATCCATTTTTTCTTCAGCCGAGGGAAGGATTTTTTTGGTTTTTGCCTTTTGCGTATTCGCCTGACCCCGTTTTACTCTTAGTGCGTTTTGCTCGCTCAGCCAAAGGCTTCGCTCGTGAGGGCGCTGCCCTCACGCTCCCGCCAAGGCTCCGCCCTGGACGGGCCAGGAGGGCAGTGGCCCCCCTGGACTCCCATTATTGGCGCTGCGCTTGCTTTTTTCTTTTTATTATCAATATTTAGTTGCCGGAGTAATAATTAAATACGTGTCGGCATTTGGGAAAGGGACGCAATACGCAGTTTCATATCATTCATCCATTTTATCGCTACGGTCGGAGAGAGAAGTTGAGATGAGATATATTCAACTGTTTCCTGCATTTGATCAAGTGCATAATCGGTGATTCTGACTTCATAGGTTGTCATTTTTTAATCCCCGCTCCAAAATCTGAAAAGCCTCGTCGAGACTTTTACCTTGCCCTGCCTTTGCCTGTTTCAGACCTTTTAACATCATTTCATTGAATTCGTCATCCGTCATTTGCGCTCTTGAAACAGGTGGGGTCGGAATCAACAGACTAAATGGCAATCCGTTATTCATGATGATCTGTCGATACAAAGCGTTAATCACTACCGAAACGGGAAGTCCTAACTGTGCCATCACCTGCTCAGCACGTTCCTTTACCTCAGGTTCGACCCTTGCCATCACATTTGCGCTTTTGGTTTTTATTGCCATACGATAACCTCCTTTTGATAGTTTGATTATATCACTTTGTATATCGAATTGCAATACAATTTATATTTCATCCGGCTTGAATGACCTCATGATCGGCAGTCCGAAGGCAAAACACACCAACGCGCCTGCCGCCATGATGATCTGCGAAGCAAAGCACATGCCGGTTTCGTAACGCAGCAGAATGTCGATCACAGCCGATGCACCGCTGACCAAAAGACCGCCGAGCGCCCCGTAAACGACAAATCCGAAACCGAAAATCAGATCGCCCTTTTGGACGGTGCGGTTTAATCGGCGGATTCTCTGTGACAAAATCTCAATGATTCCCACAAAGACAGCCAGCACCGCAAGGCAGTTCAGCAGAAAGGTCACGGAAAGCGCCACCGTTCCCAAACCGTCCGCCCCGTTTGTCAGATAAAGCCCAAAGCCGGTGAAATAGGCGATCCAGCCGGCATCCGAAATCAGTCCCAGCGTCAGCCGTTTGTTGTCTGATAGTTTGGTTGTATATTTCATTTTTCCAATACCTTGCGCAGAATCGCCATGCCTGCGTCGATCTGCTCATAGGTAATGGTGAGCGGCGGCAGGCAGCGCAGCTTTGTCTTGGCGGTCAGTACCAGCAGGCCTTTTCCGAGCGCCTCCTTCAGCACGTCGGAAGCGGCAACGCCGTCCAGTTCGGCACCCAGCATGAGTCCCAGTCCGCTGACGCTTTTGACTCTCGGCAGCTTTTCCAACGAGCGGCGGAAGTAGGCCGCCTTTTTCTCCAATTCAGCCATGAATGCCGGATCGGAAAGCCTTTTCAGCACTACCAGACCGCCGGCGCAGACCACCGGATTGCCGCCGAAGGTCGAGCCGTGCGTGCCGGGCGTCAGCACATCGGCATATTCTCCCCTTGTCAGGCAGACGCCGATCGGCAGACCGCCGCCCAGTCCCTTAGCAAGGGTCACGATGTCGGGCTTTACGCCGAAATGTTCGGCGGCAAGCAGCTTGGCGGTGCGTCCGATGCCGGTCTGCACTTCATCCGAAACAGTGGCAAGATCGTGCTCCTTCGCAAGGGCGAAGATTTCGTCCACAAAGGACTGCTCCAGCACATTCACGCCGCCTTCGCCCTGCACGAATTCAAACATGACGGCGCAGACCGTGCCGTCAATCGCCTCACGGAGCGCCTGAATATTGTTAGCCTCGACATACCTGAATCCCGGCGTGAAGGGGAAGAAATAATTGTGGAAATGTTCCTGTCCGGTAGCCGACAGCGTGGTCACCGTCCTGCCGTGAAAGGAATTGACCAGCGTGATGATCGTGGTGCGGTTCGGGTCGCCGTACTTGTCAAAGGAACGCTTGCGGGCGATCTTGATGGCACATTCGTTGGCCTCGGCGCCGCTGTTGCCGAAAAAGAGTTTGTCGGTTCCGGTCATTCCGGTGAGCTTTGCGGCAAATGCGGCGGCGGTGGAATTGTAGTAGTAATTGGAAACATGCTGCACCTTGTGCGCCTGCTCACTCACCGCGTCGGCCCATTCGCTGTCGGCATAACCGAGGGAATTGGTGCCGATGCCGCTGCCGAAGTCAATATAGGTGATCGCATCGGCATTGCGGCCCTGGGCGCCGCTGCCGCTTTCCAGGGCAAGATCGAGCCTGCCGTAGCTGCCTATGACGGCGCTGTTGTATTGTTCGATGATTTCATTAGAATTCATTGGTATCACTCCGAGATTAGTTTTAGAAAAAATCAACCGCAGTCCCAGTTGTACAGCACGTCGCTGAAATCAAGGCGTCTGAGCGCCTCCCGGTTGATGAAGAAATTGCCGACGCCGGCGTCTCCCCACATCACGCCGATGTCCTTTCTCATATCGGTGTCAAGCTGGAAAAGAAGCGTGTCGTATCGGGAGGATTCCTCGCTGCGGGGGTCGAACTGGGTGAAATAGGGATAGCCGTCCACCTTACTGCAAAGTTTGGTAATCTCATGGGATTCGTCAAAAATCGCGTCATACAGGTCGGTGTCAATATCGAAAAAATCCTCCGCCGCATCTTCGGGAAATGTCTCATTCCAGCGCTTCAAAAACATTTGCTCATAGCGGTAGTCGCCCGTGGTCAGTCCCTCCTGCGACAGCGAAAAGTTCATTTTGCACTCATGATCCACAGGTGAAAATTCCGCTTTTTGCTGATCGGCATATATCGCAGCTATGGCGGAAGGGGCAACCGTCCGGTCGATTTCCGGGTAATAAATAACCTTCCAGTCCTCCTGCGGTGACGGAACGGTAAAAGTGCAGCCGTAAAGATCGTCGTCGCTGATGAAGAATTGCAGTATACCCTTGTGCGGAAAATCGGGTAATTCGGCAAGATCCTCGCAATTGATCTGCGCAAGAAGGTAGAGCTTTTTTCCCTTGGGATCCACCGGGGGCTTTGCGCCCTGCGGAAGATAGGGCAATCCGCCCACCTTGCTGTCGAAGATGCCGCAGGGTTCGTCGGAAAGACGGATATTCTCGCACGGAATGACCGTGTTTTGGATGATTTCTTCCCTGAACTGAGCGGCTATTTCATTCCTGGATTCTGCCATATAGAATTACCTCCTAAAAAGAATCAATAGAACATCGTGCCGATGCCCTGATCGGTGAACATTTCAATGAGAATCGAGTGCGGGATTCTGCCGTCGATGATGTGCGCGCGGCCTACGCCCTGGCGAACCGCTTCCACGCAGCAGTCTATCTTGGGAATCATGCCGCCGGAGATAATGCCCTGCTTTTTGAGCAGCGGCACCTCGCTGACATTCACCACCGGAATAAGGGTGTTTTCGTCGTCCTTGTCGGCGAGAAGTCCTGCAATGTCGGTCATGAGAATCAGCTTGCTTGCCTTGAGCTTTGCGGCGATCTGTGCCGCTGCGGTGTCGGCATTGATATTGTATACCTCGCCGCCGTAGCCGCCCGCAACCGTACTGACGACAGGTGTGTAGCCCTTGTCGATGGCATCCTGAATGACGCCTGTGTTGACTTCCACAATCTCGCCCACAAAGCCGAGATCGTCCTTCTTCATCAGCTTTTCGGCCATGAGCATACGTCCGTCCAGACCGCAGAGACCCAGCGCTTTGCCGCTGTGATGCATCAGAAGCTGCACAAGGCTCTTGTTGACCTTGCCGGCAAGCACCATCTGCACGATGTCCATTGTCTCCTCATCGGTGTAGCGCATGCCGCCGATGAATTTGCTCTCCTTGCCGATTTTGTCAAGCATGGCGTTGATTTCCGGGCCGCCGCCGTGAACCAGCACCGTGTTGATGCCGACCAGCTGAAGCAGCACGATGTCGCTCATCACCGCCTCTTTGAGTTCTTCGCTGAGCATGGCGTTGCCGCCGTATTTGACCACAATGGTCTTGCCTGCCCATTTCTGAATGTACGGCAGCGCCTGAATGAGCACATTGGCTCTGTCCTCGGTAGAAATGCCCGACTTGGTTTTTTCGGTATGTTCGATGTCTGTCATGGTGAAAATACTTCCTTTTTTATTATATAAAATATATAAAATATATAAAATAAACAGAAAAAAAAAATATTTCAGCGCCGTAGGCGCTCATTCATTATTCTCTATTCGTTATTCTCTATTCTTTTAGCACCGCTCTGCTGTGCGCTACTTTTTCCCGTGAAGCTGCCTGTGTTCCTCGGCAAGCTCCCTGTAAAGCTCCGCACCGCTCCAGTTCATGTTGTGCGGAGTGAGCGTCGCCTTAAGCCAGACAGGAGGGATTCCCATTTCACGGTAGGCTTTCAGGAATGTGTCCAGCTCGTCCGATTGGAAACCGCACATCACCATCATTTCCTGAGCAAAGTCGTCTCCTCTGTAGGGTTCGTTGGTCATCCGGAATGTCGGAATTCCGGCCAGAGCGCCGATGCTCTCGCCGTACTGCGGACGGTAAATTCTGACAAGACGCACGTTAAGATTTGCGCAAAGCGTGCGGATAAGCGACGTCTTGTTGTCGTCCATGTTGAACAGGAGCAGTTTTTTTGTGCTTTGCAAGATGTATCAGACTCCCTTATAAAAGAATTACCACACATACGGAATCAGCTTTTTTGTGACCTTTTTATATTCCCTGTAAGCGTCGCCGAAGTCCTGCTCCAGCCGCTATTTTGATGAATGTTGATCTTCTTGTTAATTACGCGCTGATCTGCCTGTATGTTAAACAGTTCTTTTCAGCAATTTCCTTCATACAGTCATCCAGCCCCTTCTGCGGCAATGTCATCAACTTAAGGAAAAGCTCGTCAAACAGTACAAAAAAGAAAATAA
>CAMHJC010000106.1 GCA_946185345.1 uncultured Clostridia bacterium | reverse complement strand
GTCGTCGTCAGAGTCAGCCCCAGCTACGCCGCCGCCATGCACATCGACACCGACGAATCCAACGCCGCAGGCTGCGCTGGTTATGTCGAGGGCGAAGTCATTGTCGACTGATTGGAACCGTCTGTTTTTTTCGGCAGCCTATTGAATTAAAATAATCATCCCGTCTGTTTCCGGTGTTTTGCCACCTGAAACAGACGGGATTTTTTATTGGAAGCGGGTTAAAAAATTACTTAAAATACTTCACGCCGGAGAGGAATATCTTTTGATCCTTCTCACCGGGAACATTCTTGTAGAGATCCCTGCCCATTCGCTCGGAATGTCCCATTTTACCGAATACTCTGCCGTCGGGCGATGTAATGCCTTCGATGGCGCATACAGAGCCGTTGGGATTCCATTCGATATCGGAGGAAGGCATGCCGTTGGGATCGACATACTGTGTGGCCACCTGACCGTTGGCAATCAGCTTGCCGAGCATTTCTTCATTGGCGACGAATCGGCCTTCGCCGTGAGAAACCGGAACGGTGTGCAGCTCGCCGACTTCGCACTCATGCAGCCACGGAGATTTGACCGAGCTGACCCTGGTGTAAACCATGCGGGAAACGTGTCTGCCCAGTGTATTGAAGGTCAGTGTCGGGTCGTCCTTGCCGATTTCGGTGATTCTGCCGTAAGGCACCAGACCCAGCTTGATGAGCGCCTGGAAGCCGTTGCAGATACCCAGCATCAGGCCGTCTCTCTCCTCGAGCAGCTTCGTCACCTCGTGAGCGATGACAGGATTGCGGAAGGTGGTGGCGATGAACTTGCCGGAACCGTCCGGTTCGTCACCGCCCGAGAATCCGCCCGGAAGCATGACGATCTGGGACTTGGCAATTCTCTTGGCCATTTCCTTGATTGTCTCCTCGATGGCGGCAGGCGTGAGATTCCTCACGACCAGAATATCCGCCTTGGCTCCCGCATTTTCAAATGCCTTTGCGGTGTCAATTTCGCAGTTGGTTCCCGGGAATACAGGAATGAACACTCTCGGCTTTGCCTCGGTAACGGGCATATAGGTCGGATAAGAAGTCCTTGAGGTATTCATCGGAACATTCTTGACTACCGGCTTGGTCTTGGGAGCTACCGGGAAGATCGGCTCGAGGGGAGCCATCCATGCGTCCTTGAGCTTGCCGAGGGCGACCTTGCTGCTGCCGATTCTCACCAGCGGATTAACGGTGGTCTTGCCCAGGCTGATGTATTTAACGCCGTCTATCATGCGCGCGCCGTCCTTCAGTTCGAGAACGAGCGAACCGGAAAGCGGAGCGAAAAGCTCGGTGTCGGTGACCGATTCCTCAAATGTGAAGCCCAGTCCGTTGCCGAAGCAGGACTTGATGACCGAAGCGGCTGCGCCGCCTTCATGCACGACGCTTGCCGAAAGCACTTCGCCTGTGCAGATCATGTGATAGACATTCTCGTACATTGTGCGAAGCTTCTTCCACTTGGGCATGTGGGACTTATTCTTGTGGAAAGGAACGGGAACCAGCACGACGGTGGAATTGGCCTTGGTGAAAGCAGCCGAGAGGGTTCTCTTGGCGCTTGTGGTTGCCAGAGCGAAGCTCACCAGCGTGGGAGGCACATCGAGGTCGTTGAAGGAGCCGGACATGGAATCCTTGCCGCCGATGGACGGTGTACCCATTTTGAGCTGAGCCGTCAGAGCGCCCAGCAGAGCGGCAGCAGGCTTGCCCCAGCGGGAAGGCTTGTCGCCCAGACGCTCGAAATATTCCTGGAAAGTAAGGCGGGCGTTCAGAGGATTGGCCCCGACTGCCAGCAGCCTTGAGAGCGATTCGACCACAGCGAAGGCGGAACCGTGATACGGGCTCCATTCGGTGTGCCCGGGTACGTAGCCATAGGACATGGCGGTAGCGCAGTCGGTTTCTCCCTTGTCCACCGGAAGCTTGGCGACCATTGCCTCCTCCGGCGTGAGCTGATTCTTGCCTGCGAAGGGCATGAGAACCGTCGCTGCGCCGATGGACGCGTCAAAGCGCTCGGAAAGTCCCTTCTGGCAGCAGACATTGAGTCTGCCCATATTCTTGACAAGAGCCTCGCTCACCGAAAGGCCTCTGAGTTCATACGGAACCGACAGGCGGTAATCGTTATAGGAATAAACAGCCTTGATTTTGGCTGATGAATGCTGTCTCACACCGTTGGTGTTGAGGAATTCACGTGAAAGGCTGACAATCGTCTTGCCTCTCCAGACCATGTTGAGTCTGGGCGTCTCGGAAACGGTGGCCACTTCGTACGCTTCCAGGTTTTCCTTTTCGGCTTCGGCGATGAATTTGTAAACGTCCTTCTTTTCCAGCACAACAGCCATTCTCTCCTGTGATTCGGAGATGGCAAGTTCGGTGCCGTCCAGACCTTCATACTTCTTACGGACATCGTCCAGACGGATGTCCAGACCGTCCGCCAGTTCACCGATGGCAACGCACACGCCGCCGGCGCCGAAGTCATTGCAGCGCTTGATCATGGACGCGACCTTGCCGTTGCGGAAGAGACGCTGAATCTTGCGCTCGGTAGGAGGATTGCCCTTCTGCACCTCCGCTCCGCAGGTCTCGAGCGAAGAACTGTTGTGAGCCTTGGAGGAGCCTGTCGCTCCGCCGCAGCCGTCACGTCCGGTTCTGCCGCCCAGCAGCACAACCACGTCACCCGGCTGAGGCACGCCTCTGAATACGTTTTTCTTGGGAGAAGCGCCAACCACTGCGCCGATTTCCATGCGCTTTGCGGTGTAGCCGTAGTCGTATATTTCAGAAACCTGACCGGTGGCCAGACCGATCTGGTTGCCGTAGGAGGAATAACCGGCGGCTGCGCCTGTGGTTATCTTGCGCTGAGGAAGCTTGTTTTCCATTGTCTCCGAAACAGGCACTCTCGGATCGGCCGCACCTGTAACACGCATGGCCTGATAGACATAGGCTCTGCCCGACAGCGGATCTCTGATGGCGCCGCCAAGGCAGGTAGCCGCACCGCCGAAGGGTTCGATTTCGGTCGGATGGTTGTGGGTTTCATTCTTGAACTGAACAAGCCACTGCTCGGTCTTGCCGTCAATTTCGACAGGTACTTCAATGGAGCAGGCGTTGATTTCTTCGCTCTCGTCGAGGTCGGGAATGAGTCCCCTCTTTTTCAGCACCTTGGCGCCGATGGTTCCCATATCCATGAGCGTCACGGGACGGGTCGTCTCCTCGCCGTAGACCTCGGCACGCGCGGCCAGATATCTGCGGATTCCTTTGCGGATCTCGGCTTCGTAGCCGCCTTCCTCCACCTTGATGTCGTCCAGCTCGGTGAGGAATGTGGTGTGGCGGCAGTGGTCGCTCCAGTATGTGTCAATCACCTTAAGCTCGGTCACGGTGGGATCGCGCTTTTCCTCGTCACGGAAATAATCACGGCAGAATTTCAGGTCGTCGAGCGTCATTGCGAAGCCCATGGAGGCAAAATATTCCGCCATCTTGTCGTCGTCCCACGCGGTGAAGCCTTCCAGCACCTGCACGTCGGCGGGAATATCGAACTTCTGCTCGAGTGTGCGAGGCTTGTAAAGCGATGCTTCACGGGACTCCACAGGGTTGATGATGTAGCTCTTGACACGTTCGAATTCTTCATCGGTGATGTTGCCGCTGAGCACGTAGACCCTGGCGGTGAGCACGTCGGGACGTTCGCCCTGGGTGAGAAGCTGTGCGCACTGTGCGGCGGAGTCGGCTCTCTGGTCGTACTGTCCGGGCAGATATTCGGTGGCGAATACCCTTACATCCGGGTCGATCGGGAATATCTCGTCATAGACAATATCCACGTTCGGCTCGCTGAAGACGGTGGTCTTGGCCTGCTCATACTGTGACTCGGTCAGTCCCGCCACATCGTAACGATTGAGCAGCCGCAGTCCTTCAATACCGGTCATGCCGAGGTTATCCCTCAGATCGGAGAGAACGCCTTTGGCTTCGATGTCAAAGCCGGGAGCCTTCTCAACAAAAAGTCTCATTACTGCCATAGTTTATCAAATCTCCTTAGAAATTTATTTTTTCAGACGCAAAACTATATTGACAGAATAGTTCTTATATTATTGTATCATATGATTGCATGTTTTTCAAAAGATTTTTTATCAAATATTGCAAATATTATATTAATAACTGTTGCGGCAATATGACGATGTGTAAAAAAAACGTAAACTTAACCGAATTACCGACATCTTGTGACGAATATCGGTTGACGAACCGCCGGCTTTATCTTATAATATAATTTAAACGTCTGATGAAAGAATGTGAAGCCATATATGAATTCCAATACAAACATCGCGGAATACCTTAAGCTTTGCGCCAAGAGAATGTCGGTGCTGCTGCTTCTCTGCGCCATCGTATTCCCCGTGGTGCTTATCGCCGCAAGAATATCCACCCCTGTGCAATACACCATCACAGGCAAGATCATCATTCAGTCCGATGTAATGGGCGAAAGCATCGCCGATCAGTACAATATCTCCGAGCTGTCACGGGCGGCGGCACTGACCTCCATCTCGCTCATCGACAACAGCGATACCGTTCACCGCGCCCTTGACGACAGCAAGATCCGGGAGAATGACCCGGCCCAGTTCCAGAAGCGTGTCACCGTCACGCAGGAAAACAATTCCAATGTCCTGCAGGTGGTGGTCCTATTCGATTCGGACGAAGTGCTGGGTGAAACCTTCATGTCCAATCTGCTCAAAGAGTCAAATGTCTCCATCAAGGAAACCTTCGCCCAGTCCAATCCCTCCTTCTCCGGTGTGGTAAAGGACGCCGGACGTGTGACCGATATCAATAATCCCTGGCTTATTTCCTTCGGAACCGCCGTCGCCGCTGTAGGACTCACGGCTCTGGGCTTCTTTATCTTCAATATTTTCTCATTTGCCGCCGACCGCACGCTGCGCAGCAGTTCCAAATTCGAAACGCTCACCAGAATTCCCGTTATCGCCGCCATTCCTCCCGTTGCCCGGATGATCGGCACCGAACGCAGCGTCAATCAGGTCGGCAACGCCTACCGGGTGCTTCGCTCCGCCATCAAATATTCCCGCAGAGGCGTGCGCACCATCGCCGTGTGCAGTCCTTCTCCACGTGACGGCAGAACTTCCGTGGCCATTGGACTTGCGCAGTCTCTCGCCGATACCAACGCCATGGTGCTGCTCATCGAAGCGGACATGCACCGCCCGAATATCAGCCGTGAGCTTAGATTTGACCCGGTATTCGGTCTGGGCGACCTGCTGCTCGGCAAGGCCAATCTCGCCGCCACCATCAACAAAACCTCCAACCGCAATCTTTACGTCATCACCGCCGTCAACAATGTCAATATGAACAGCATTGACGTGTGCGACCTGCTGGACAGCGATGTTTTCACCGAGCTGCTCAAGGCCGTCGAGAGCCAGTTTGATTACGTCATCATCGACACACCCGCCATCGAGCTGCTTCCGGACGCGGCGGCCGTCGCCGGCAAAGTGGACGGATGCCTCATCGTCGCACAGTACGGCCACACACGCACCGACATGATGAAGTTTGCCATAGACGTCTTTGACTCGCTCGATTCGGAAGTCATCGGCATCGTCACCACCAATTCCCCCAGAAGAACCGGCGCGTTCGGCTCCGTATCACACTATTACCGGAGCAAGAGCAGCCATTCCGGCGACAATCTCATCACCACACTGCTCGACAACTTCTTCGGTGTGGTCAATATGGTACGCAGTAAGCTCCCCGGCAAAAAGAAATAACGCCCTACACAAACAAAATCACGGCAGGTGTTCCGTTTCGGTTCAACAGGACACCCGCCGTGATTTATTTTTTTGCCAGCTCGGTGATCAATCCGATTCTGGACATGATGCGGTCGTATCCGTCCTCGCCGTGAGGAACCGTACAGCCGGCACAGCTTTTGACGCCGCTCGGCAGATATTCAAAACGGCCGCCGCATTGGTCGCCCAGAGCGTACAGCGGACAATAACAGAAAAGGCAGTTGAAATTTCCCTCAACGTCCCTGTGACAGGGATAATATTCGCACTCCGTGTTGGCAAAGAATCGGTAGCTGTTGTCTGATTTCATTTCGTTTTCACCTCCATAAAAATATCCGGGAGCCTCCCGCAGGATCTCCCGGATATCAATTGACCGAATAAAAGGATGATTATTGCCTGTCCGTTTCAGGCTTCTCAGGCGTCACATCCGCCTTCTCGGATGATGACGCAGAATGATCGCCGCCGGAAATGCTCTTGAGCTTTCTGCGTGTTCTCCGGTAAATCCGGGCGGCTATCCGGCGGTAGGTACTGTTCCAGGCCACATTGATTTCCGCGCCGACCAGCATGATGAACATACAGAAATACAGCCACAGCATGAGCAGCACCACTGCGGCCAGACTTCCGTAAATGTTGGCGTAATGACCGAAATTCTCGATGTAGTAGGCGTACAGGTAAGAAAATCCGATCCAGCCAACAGCGCTTACCAGCGCGCCGGGAAGCTCCTCAAAGAAGGAGGATTTGCGGTCAGGCACAGCAATATAGCTGATTACAAAGAAGAGAACCAGCACGCCGAAGCCCAGCAGCCATCTGATGCCGAGTGAAATGGGCCTGAATACCTCAGCCGCAAAGGGCAGATAATTGATCAGTCCGTGATAGATGCTCTTGCCGAATACCAGCACGCCGAGCGCCGCAATAATCATCACAAGAAATACCATGGTGTAGACAATCGCCAGCAGTCTCATGCGGATATAGCCGCGTGTTTCCTTGATGGAATAAGCGGAGGTCAGACCCAGCATGATCGAATAGACGCCGGTCGATGACGACCACAGAGCAGTGATGGCCGAGATGGAAATCACCATGTTGGAGGAGTTGTCGATGATTTCCTGAAGCACCGACTGCGTAAACACATTCAGGTCATCCGGAAAGAAGGAAATGTGAATGGTAGGCACACCGCCGCTGAAATAGGGCAGATACTTCAGCATTGTCAGCAGCAGCATGGTCATGGGAAACGCGGAAATGATCACGAAAAACGCAGCCTGCGCCGAAAACGCACTGACCGAATCATTCATAATATCGTTTGCCAATCCGGCGAACACCTTGCCGATTTTTTTTAAAATCTTCATAGTCCTGCGCCTCCCCGCAATTCTTCATCCGGCTGATGCCAGACGCAAAGACTGCTGACATTCCGGAACGGCATAAGCCTTGAACCAAAGCCCGCCGTTCCCTGAATCAATCTTTAATCTGCGTCAATTGACCATCGCCTGAATCATGATCTCGAGCTTTCTGAATCGGGTCTCCACACTCTGTAGTTGCGCTTGGTTGTCTTCTTTACTACATAAAGCGCTTCATCGGCCTGCTTCATCGCTTCGTTGATAGCCTCCTGAGAGAAAACGTCCGCAGTTGAAATACCTATGGAGCAGGACACTCTGTTCTTGGGATCAATCTTGAAGTCCTTGCCCATTTTTTCCTTGAGCCTTTCGGCGAAACCGTCGGTCTCATCGAGTCTGGCATAGATGGACAGCGCAACCTGCACGCCTTCTTCCTCACTGGAATCCGGCAGAACAATGACAAATTCGTCGCCGCCGTAGCGAATGGCGTAGCCCTTGTCCTTGACGATCTGCTTGAATATCTCGGCAAACGAAACCAGAATGACGTCGCCTATGGCATGGCCAAAGGTATCATTATAGAATTTGAAGTTATCAAGGTCAATATACAATACAGTAGTTGTCACATCTGGAGCGGAACTGTATTTTTTCATTTCTTCGGAAAGCGTCTTGACAAATCCCTGTCTGTTATAAAGACCTGTCAGCATGTCGGTGACCGAAGTCTGTTCCAGCTTGACATTCATCTGTCTGATGTGTTCCTGCGTCTTGAGGCGGATAATCGCATCAACCAGCTGATGGAACGCAACGCTGAATATCGTCAGATCGCCTTCGAGGAACAGTGAGAAATTATTGGCAAAATT
>CAMHJC010000105.1 GCA_946185345.1 uncultured Clostridia bacterium | reverse complement strand
TGCTGCGCTTGCTTTTTTCTTTTTATTATCAATATTTAGTTGCCGGAGTAATAAATCCGCGCTCCACTCCCATCCGATTGATTTTATCACCCCGGACTGGAGTTATGATCCTTCCGTATTAGCTTATGGTGTCAAACCGTTTTCATTTCTGGTTTTTGAGATATTCCATCGCCTCGATCAGGTCTTTGCAGACCGCTTCCGACAATCCGTACATCTCTGCGTCAGGCTGAACGATATCGGGAACCATGACGGGACGCATGCCTGCGGCACTGGCTGCCCGTATTCCGTTAAATGAATCCTCTATCGCAAAGGTGCCGGCCGGTTCAAACCCGAATTCACGGCAGGCCAGAAGGTATATTTCCGGGTCAGGCTTGCTGATGGTCACTGCGTCTCCTCCGATGAATCCCACAAAGTAATCATAAAGCCCGGCATTTCTGATCTGCCGTTCAACCGTCTGTATTCTGGTGGAGGAAGCTATCCCAGCCGCAATTCCGCTTTGCTTGAGATAATCCAGTATCTCTGTGACGCCTGTTTTGACAGGAAGATTCCCGTCATAATACCTTTTCCGGTACAGGACACTGCTTTCATCCCAAATATGCTTTATCATACCCTCGTCCAGCAGATGGCGGAACGCCGCATTGAAAATCGCCGTAGACTGATTCCTGTTGGTTCCTATGCATTGGATATACGTAGTCCTGACCAGTTCTTCATCAAGGCCGTATTTTCCTGAAATCTCCAACCAGCAATCCAGCAATGCTCTTTCAGAGTCGAAAATGACCCCGTCCATATCAAAAATCACAGTGTACATCGCCTTCCACTCCCGATCGGTTTTTCCCGAAGTAATCTATTATACTTTTTACACTTTCAGGCTTTTACAATTTTGCATTTTTGTGATAACTCCATCTGGCTATATCCGCTATCAGGTCAAGCGGCAGTTCCTGATCGTCCGGCAGCCGGATCGTCCCCTTGGAAGTCCTGAATTCTGTCAGCCTGTCGGCAAATTCAACGATCGCTTCTCTGCCGGGATAAATGCCGATATGCTTTTTCGCCGCCGCAAAATGGATGATATTCCGCCCTTTCCAGAAGGTCGGCATCTGATAGGATATTCTTTCCTCCGCTTCCGGAATGGCGGCCTTTATGGTTTCTCTGATGGCTTTCAGCCGCAGCCGGACAGCCGCTTCCTGCCGGCTGATGTATTCGTCAATCAGATTCATGGCAAGCATCCTCTCTTTTTTCAGCATCCGGGCAGCACATTCCGGCGGCCGTCCGCTACCGAACCGGCACTTTGAATAACCCCTGCCTGTTGCAGTAGTAATAGAAGCATTTTGTGCCGCTGATTTTGAACCGGGCCTCTGCGTTTCCTTCCGGATAGAGCTTTTTGATTTCGCAGCCGTCTGTTTTGGCGGCAATAATGAACGAAATATTATGCTCTTTGCTCATTTCATGAGGAATTGTGACATAATACTCATCCTCCGTCTTTTCAAAGCAAAGATGATGCACCTCGTCTTCTGGCTCCGCTTCCAGAGCCGGGAGAACGATTCCGCAGCAGCTGATGATCGCCTCGCCGGTGCTCTGAATCACATTTCCGCAGATCGGACAGACGTGCAGCTTCATCCGCAGCATATTGAATGACCTGTTGGTGTTGACAATATTCTCCCCCGAAAACAGTTCGATGATAGAAACTCCCAGCGCCGCCGAAAGCGGTTCAATGAGGGAAATGTCAGGATAACCCCGTCCTGTCTCCCATTTGGAAATCACCTTGTCGCTGACATTCATTTTTTCCGCCAGCTGATGCTGTGTCATCTTTCTGCTTTCCCGCAGCCGCCTGATCATGGCTCCCGTTACATACTGATTCATTGTTATTACTTCCTCGCACTGTCAATTTAGATTGTAAAACTGTCAACGCATTGTAAATCGGGGAATCGGCAGATTTGTATCAATCAGATTTTTCTCCACTCGAGGCAAAGGCTGATTTTTAATAATCAACCCGATTGATACGCCAAACTGCAAATTATTTTGAAGTGTATCGCAGCGATGGACGCTGCCCCTGCCTTTTTCCTTCGGAAAAAGTGCTACCCCGCAAGGGCGCTGCTTTTCAAAGAAGCCATGCCCCTTTGGAATCCCACCCTCGCAAGCTCGCTGGTTATGGCGCTGCGCACTATACTTTTTTACTTTTACAATCGTCTACCGTCAATTATATTTCATATCGTCCAATTGATCAACCTACGCTTCGTAGACAGGAAGGAAGGCGGCGCCTTTCGTTCAGTTTCCCCGGTTGGCTGTAATAATCCCCCGTTTTCCCGATCCAGGTAGCCGGTTCCGATGAAGGTGCCGTATTTCTTTGCCATTGCGACGGCCTATTCCGACGTGTCCCGACCGCCGTTATCCGCATAACGCCAGATTGTCTGACTTGCCATGTAACTGCATAGCGCCAGCTCCGGCAGCACAACCAGCTCCGGCAACGGAAGTTTTCGGATTAACTGCTCGATGTATTCTTTTCTTTCTGTGATACCTTTGATGTCATTGTTGAGTTCCAAAGCGAAAACACGCATATGACAACCCCTTTTCCATACAATTTCCGCTGTCAACCTGACGGCATACGGATCGGACCGGACATCCCTCCCGGAATCACATCACTATGACTTTATCATATCACAGGTCATCGAAAATTGCAAGGAAGGAATACAACCGGTGAATTGCCCATGTACAAAAGAACTTTGATCCTCCATTTTTTTGAGGGAACGTAATATAATTCTAACAGCAGGTTAATACAATTCTCACATCAATGGTTTATACTGTATATTCGGGAGTGATGTTATGAAAAAAAATCGACTGATATTCCTTTCCGCAGTAATGACATTAACGGCGCTCGTCATTGCCGCATTGATATTGACGAATCTATTACAGACAGAGGACAGTAACGGCATTGATATCCACACCGAAGAGGGCGTGGAGCTCAGAGTTGACTTCATTGATGTCGGAAAAGGCGACTGTATCCTGATACGTTCCAAAAGCCATACACTGCTCATCGACACCGGCTATAAGGACACTGCCGACGACGTATTCAATTACCTCGACGCTGCCAGTGTATCGGAAATAGATGCGCTGATTATCACGCATTTTGATAAGGATCATATGGGCGGCGCGAAAAAACTGCTTTCCCAGTATCCGGTCAAAAAACTGTATGTTCCTGACTACGATAAGGACAGCAAGAAATTCGGAAAACTCTTAAAGGCCATTGAAAAAAACGCTGTCCCGGTTGAATATGTCTCCGGCAAAAAAGCCTTTTCAGCGGACAACATAGCATATTCCGTCATGCCAAGCGGCGTTTCCTACGATGCTCAGCTTGAGAACGACAATGATATGTCATTGCTGGTCACCGTTGTCAACGGGAAGGATTCGTACCTTTTCACAGGAGACATAGAGGAGGAAGGCATCCGCCGCTTTCTGAGCAACTCGGATTCGTCATATGACATTCTTAAAATACCGCATCACGGAAGAATGGAGAACAATTCAAAAGCGCTGCTCGACGGTGTAAAGCCGGCCTACGCCGTCATCACCGACGACGATGAAAAAGGCGCCGACATCGAACTGTGCCTGCTTCTGGAGAGCGCCGGTGTGAACTATTACTGTACAAGTGAAAAAGGCACAGTGACAATCATCGGAAACGGCAGCGGAAAATACTGCGTTAAAACCGAAAAAACCGGGAGCGGCCGGAATTGAACCTTTCTTAGAGACAATGAAAACAGAAAACGGAGCAGCCAAGCCTTATCCGGGCGGTCGCTCCGTTTTTTTTGGTTTCGGGCCGGATCATTTTGCGCCGCCTTCATTGCCTATACAACATTTCAGATGCTATTCCCTCCCGACAGATGAATTCATCTGCCTGAACAGGCCGTCGTCAATTGAACCGAAGACGCCGGACAGAAACAGATTCGCAGCATTTTCACAGGAAAATCTGATTTTTTTGAATTATTAACAGAAATTTAATTTGCAATCTTTTATAATATAGACAAGAAAATAAACTTGCTGTGAGGTGTATCATGTTCAAATTAACCAACATACCCAAACGTCTGAATTCGTTTCAGATTATCATTCTAGGCTTTCTGGGAATGATCCTGTTCGGCTCGCTGCTGCTGATGCTGCCCATCTCATCACAGGCACGTGTCATAACACCGTTTTCAGATTGTCTGTTTACGGCGGTATCCGCTACCTGTGTGACGGGACTGGTGGTCAAGGACACAGCCACCTACTGGTCGTTATTCGGTCAGATCGTCATTCTGTGTATGATTCAGGTCGGAGGCATGGGCGTTATCACAATCGGAATTGCCATTATCAAGGCTTCCGGAAAGAAAATCGGCTTATGGCACAGAAGCACGATGCAGGAATCCATCTCCGCGCCGCAGGTAGGCGGCATTGTCCGATTGACGGGTTTTATCCTGAAAACCTCGGCCATCATTGAGCTGATCGGCGCCCTGCTGCTTGCGCCTGTCTTTTTCAGGGATTTCGGATTTCTGAAAGGCATATGGTATTCCATCTGGCATTCCATTTCGGCCTTCTGCAATGCGGGCTTCGATCTCATGGGCACACGGGAAAAATTTTCCTCGCTGTGTTCCTATCACGACAGCATCTATCTGAATTGCGTCATCATGTTATTGATCATTGTCGGCGGCATTGGATTTCTGGTGTGGCATGACATTAAAACGCAAAAGCTCCAGATAAAAAAATACACCCTGCAAAGCAAGGTCGTTCTGCTGACTTCCCTGGTGTTGATTTTCCTTCCCTTTGTGTACTTCTTCCTCTTTGAATATAATCAACTGCCGATGTCGGACAGAACCATCAGCTCGCTTTTCCAGTCCGTCACCACCAGAACGGCGGGATTCAACACGCAGGATCTTTCCGCCATGGATGAATCCGGCACCGCCATCATGATATTGCTCATGCTGATCGGAGGTTCTCCCGGTTCGACAGCCGGCGGCATGAAAACAGCCACTTTTGCCGTGCTGTTCCTGTCGGCCATTACCGTATTCAGCCGTCGGAACGACGTCCAGTGCTTCAAAAGAAGACTGCCCGAAACGGCCGTCCGAAATGCGGGCGCCATCCTCTTTATGTACCTGGCACTGTTCCTTTCGAGCGGCATTATTATCAGCCGTGTGGAAGGACTCCCTCTGCTGACATGCATTTTTGAAACCGGCTCCGCCATTGGAACGGTAGGATTGACACTGGGCATTACAAGCAAGCTCTCACTGATTTCAAGAATTATCCTGATGGTGCTGATGTTCTTTGGCAGAGTGGGAGGCCTTACGCTGATTTATGCCGCCGTGCCTTCTTCTGAAAACAACAATTCGCGCTTACCTCTTGAAAAAATATCCGTAGGATAAGGAGAATAATGATGAAAACTATATTAATTATCGGTTTAGGTCAGTTCGGCACCCACATTGCCAAAAGAATGGGCGATCTTCGCTGCGAAGTCATGGCAGTGGACATTGACGAGGAACGTGTGAACGCTATACTTCCCTACGTCACCAACGCAAGAATCGGCGACAGCACCAATGAGGAATTCCTCCGGTCACTGGGCGTTGCCAACTACGATATCTGTATCGTGGCTCTGGGAAGTCTGTTTCAGTCATCGCTGGAAACCACCTCTTTACTGAAGGAACTGGGTGCGCCAAAGGTCATCTCCAGAGCCACCAACGACGTTCAGATGAAGTTTCTGCTTAAAAACGGCGCTGATGAAGTGGTCTATCCTGAAAAGCAGATGGCACTTCGCATTGCGACAAAATACGCTTCCGACAGCATTCTTGATTTTATCCAGCTCGATAACAGCTATTCCATCTACGAATTAAAGATTCCCAAGGACTGGTTCGGAAAAACGCTCGCTCAGATTGATATCCGCAAAAAATACAACATCAATATTCTGACCATCAAACGCGGCGGAAGCGTATTTATTCCTTCTCCGGACGCTCAGATGGCGGCAGGTGACGTTGCCTTTGTGATCGGTGAAAGCAAGGAAATTCAGAAGTGCTTTAAATTATAAGCGCTCCTGTCAGAAAGATTCCCCGATCAAAAAAGGCATACCATAGAGCGTCTTTCCCCAGTCGGACCGAAGGGAAAAGCTCTGATAACTGTTTTCTCACAGATCATAAAGCCATCAAAGTCGGATGACTGAAATAATCACTGTAATGAAGGAGAGACTGGTTATGAAAAACAAAACACGCCTGTCTGTAATCGCAATGCTCTTGCTGTATCTCTGTTTGGGACCGGCCAACGTCTTTGCGTCGGCCAATACCGATCAAATCGGCACCCGCATTGAGCAATTTGCCGCCGAGCACAGCGAGACCACCGCAGGAATGACGGTCACCGTATTCGACAGTCAGAATACGATATACACCGGTTATTTCGGTTTCACCGATATAGAGAAGGGGGTCAGGAGCGACCAAAACTCGGTATTTGAATGGGGATCCACCACCAAGCTGCTTGTCTGGTCGAGCGTTATGCAGCTTTACGAGCAGGGCAGGATCGACCTCAACGCGGACGTGAGGAAATATCTGCCGGAAGGCTTCCTGACCAATCTGCGATTCGACAAGCCGGTGACAATGATCCATCTGATGAATCACACCGCCGGTTTTCAGGAAATGCTGTGGGATGTATTCACCAATAAAGAAGATGATATAACGGAACTGGGCGACCTGCTCTCTCACCGTCAGCCCGAACAGATTTTCGAGCCGGGCAGCGTCACGGCATATTCCAACTGGGGCGTTGCCCTGGCAGGATATATCGTCGAATGCATTGTCGGTCAGCCGCTCTATGAATACATTAACACTCATATTTTTGCGCCGCTGGGAATGACGCACACATCGCTCAAACCGGATTATTCCGACAATCCATTTGTTCGCAGCGGCTGGGACAGACTTGTCTGCTATACCACCGACCGCAAACGGTTGGAGCCTTCGAGATATTTTATTCCGATTTATCCTGCCGGAAGCTGCGTTTCCACGACAGGCGATTATCTGATTTTCGCCCAGGCGCTGCTCAACCGGGAAAGCGCTCTCTTTGCTCATCCCGAAACACACGACCTCCTGCTGAGTCCTACTTCCTACTACGAAGGCACCGATATTCCCAGATGCTGCCACGGAATTTGGATGATACCCTATCAGAAGCCGGTTTACGGACACGGCGGAAACACCGCCGGCTGCTCCGCCTATATACTCCTCTCCCCTGAAGACAATATCGGCATGACCGTAATGACCAATCAGTCCGGCGAAACAACATTCAACTGCAAGATGCCGGAGCTTCTTTTCGGTCAATTCGATGAATCCAATTATTTCGATGCAAAACGTGAGCTGCCGGAAGGACTTTTCAAACCTGCGCGCACGGTGTTGTCCGGCCCCATCAAGCTCTACAGTATCTCATTCCTGAACTTTGAGGACGACAAAGACGAATTCTGGATTTGGGACAAGGAAACCGGCACCGTGACGGCGCCTTACGGCGATTACTTCAGCGCGAACATCTGGCAGGTCATTCTGGAGTTGGCGATGGTCGGACTGTGGGCTGTTTCCATCATTCTCGCTCCGGTAATGCTGATTGTGATGCTCATATGCAGGCTTCGCAGAGGCAAAAGCAAACCGCTCGGCCAATGGGCGGCCGTGGTCATGCTGCTTCGCCTTGCCGTTGCAGGTACAGTCGCATTTATCATCTGGAGCGGTCTGAGCTATCAACCCTCCGATTCCTACTTCTGGGGCTTCGCCGTGATTGCCGGACTGGCGGTCGCTCTGGCTGTCGCAGCGGTCATCGGCATCATCTCTTTGCACAGAAACCGCCAATCCATTACCAAAGGCACTCGATTTCTCCGTGTCATGACTCTGTGCGCCATCCTTATCACCCTGGTGAATATCCTTTACTGGAATATGTATATCTTCTGGTGAGGTAGGAAATTCCCCGCCTTCATTTCGGTTTTTTCAGGCGATTGTAAAACTGTCATTGCTAAGTAAATCGGGGAATTGGCAGATTTGTAATAAGATTGTTTCTCCTTTTTGGGTAAAGCAGACCTTAGATTATCACTTTTTCTGTTGTGTCCAAGCCTGTTTCCAATCGAAGCTCGTTGGAGGTTTTATTACTCCGGCAACTAAATATTGATAATAAAAAGAAAAAAGCAAGCGCAGCAC
>CAMHJC010000104.1 GCA_946185345.1 uncultured Clostridia bacterium | reverse complement strand
CTCTTTGCCACCCATTACCACGAGCTGACCGAGCTGGAAAATTCCCTCAAAGGGGTCAAGAATTATTCGGTCGCAGTCAAGAAGCACGGGGAGGACATCACCTTCCTGCGAAGGATTGTGAGCGGCGGCGCCGACCAGAGCTACGGCATTGAAGTCGCCAAACTTGCCGGAATTCCCGACAGTGTGGTCAAGCGAGCAAGGCAGGTTCTCCGGCAGCTGGAAAGCGGCAAGCCGGAAGCTTCAAAGAAAAAGGCCGCTGTCGAGCAGACCGCCATTTCCTTCACGCCGCCGGGAGAAGCCGAAGCGATTTTCCGCCTGAAAAACCTCGACGTCAACAACCTTACACCCATGCAGGCCTTTCAGATACTATGCGATCTGACGGAACTTGCGAAATAGCGCTCGCAGGCTCGCTAACTGAAGACTGAAAACTTAAGACTTAAGACTGAAAAATAAAGGAGCGCATGGATAAAAAACGGCGCTGGAATGAAAAAAATGATAAAAAACATCAACTATTACGATATAGGACTGAACCTGTTTTGCAGGCAGTTCCGTGAGCCGGAGACAATATGGAATGACGCTCTGAATGAGGGCGTCATGTGTATCATCACCGGCTCGGATATGAAGTCGAATGAAGCGACGCACCGCTTTGTGCGGAATCATGACGCCTACGGCACCGCCGGAATTCATCCGCACAATGCCGACTCCGCCTGCAAGGAGGATTTTGCCCGCATCGAGCAATTGCTTTCCTCCAATCCCAGGCTGGTTGCGGTCGGGGAATGTGGTCTGGATTTTGACAGAATGTACTCCACACGGGAGAATCAGATACGCTGTCTCGAGCATCACATCAGGATAGCCGAAAAGCTGAGCATGCCGATGTTCCTGCATGAAAGAGACGCCGCCGGGAGCTTTGCGGCGATATTTGAAAAACACCCGGAGGTCTGCCGCCGTTCGGTGGTGCATTGCTTTACGGGAGACAGGGCCACCATGGAAACCTATCTCGAAATGGGCTTCTGTATAGGAATAACCGGCTGGATCTGCGATGACCGCCGGGCGGACGACCTTCGCAAAGCCGTTGCGATCCTGCCGCCCGACCGGGTGCTGATTGAGACCGACGCCCCCTATCTCACTCCCCGGAATGTGCCGGGACTTGCCCGTACCAATCTTCCGCAGAATGTGAAATACGTTGCCCGGGAGCTTGCGAAATACATGGGCATCGGCGAGCGGGAGCTTATTGCTTACGCAAAGGAAAACACGGAAAGAATTTTTGGATTATAACCTACTGCCTATTACCTTCTACCTCCTACCTACTACATTAATTCCTAATCTGAAAGGTCATTTCAACAATGTCAAAAGTCAATTTGCTTGATAAACACACCGCCGAGCTGATTGCCGCCGGAGAAGTGGTCGAACGTCCTTCGTCCGTGGTCAAGGAGCTTGTGGAAAACTGCATTGACGCCGGCGCCACCGTTGTTACGGTTGAAATAAAGCACGGCGGTTCCTCCTATATACGGGTCACCGACAACGGCGAGGGAATTTCCCCGGACGATGTGCCGACCGCCTTTCTCAGGCACGCCACCAGTAAAATCCGTGTCGGCACCGACCTCGACAGCATTGCCACGCTGGGATTCCGCGGTGAGGCGCTTGCTTCGATCTGCGCCGTTTCCAAGATGGAACTCATCACCCGTACAGCAGAGAGTGACTGCGGCGTGCATTACGTTATCGAGGGCAGCGATGAGAAGGTGAACGAGGAAATCGGCTGCGCCGTCGGCACGACAATTATCGTGCGTGAGATGTTCTACAATACGCCTGCGCGCCGCAAATTCCTCAAATCAGATAAAACCGAGGGCAACGCCATCGCCGCCGTGATGGACCGTGTGGCGCTTTCGCACCCCGAAATTTCCTTCCGCTTTATCCGTGAAGGCAGAGAGGCATTGCTCACCCCCGGCGACGGCAAGCTTCGTTCGGCCATTCACGCCGTCTACGGCAGAGAATTCACATCGGGGCTTATCCCGGCCAAATACAGCTACAACGGCGTGAGCGTGGAAGGATTTATTTCCAAGCCCGTCAATTCCAGACCGAACCGCGCCATGCAGATATTCTTCATCAACGGCCGATACGTCCGCAGCAATACCATGCAGCGTGCGTTGGAGGAAGCCTGCAAGGGCGCCGTGATGATAGGCAAATTCCCTGCCTGCGTGCTGGGAATCAGCCTGGACTGCTCGGCCGTGGACGTGAATGTTCACCCGGCCAAGCTGGAGGTGCGCTTCACCGATGAAAAACCGATTTACGAAGCGGTCTATTTTGCGGTCAAATCGTCCCTCGCCGAATTTGACGCTCCCCGTGACGTGGAGCTTCCTCCAGTGCGCAAAGTCAGCACATCGCCGAATATGCATGAATACAGCGGCGTTCAGATTAATCTGAATCAGTCCATGCGTTCCGAAGCCGTCAAAAATCATGTGGAACGCATGCATCATAACGCAGACACTTTCCCTGACCGGGTCAATGAATCCCCGCAGTCCCCGCAATTGGCGCCTTTGACGGTCAATGACCCGGGCGCTGCGGCAGTCATTCCATCATCAGGAATTATGTCGCCCGTGCCGCCGACATACGAAGAAGCCGTCCGGGCGGCGGAACCTGAGATTCACGGAACACTTCCACCCGAAAGGATTTCATCCCATCATGCGGGCGCACAGACTTCCGATGAATTAAATGAGACCCCGGAAAACAATCAGGAGCATGAAATCGAAAAAAATGCCGAGAGCTTCATCCTGCCTGAGTACAAAATCGTGGGGGAGATATTCAACACCTACATCCTGGTGGAATCGGGCGGCGAGCTGATTCTCATCGACAAGCACGCAGCCCACGAACGGCTGATTTATGAGCGTCTGATGAAACAGCGTGAAAATCCCGACAGTCAGATGCTTCTCACTCCCTTACCGGTCACCCTTGACAAGCAGCAGTACGACGCAGTCACCCAGAGCATCGACCTGCTGGCACAGGCCGGCTTTGAAGTGGAGGATTTCGGCATGGGTACCGTGCTTCTGCGCAGCGTGCCGACCATTCTCTCGGGAGATGACGCAGAAGGGGCGTTTCTGGAAATAGCCGGACAGCTCCGCAGCGGTCAGACCGCCGTTTCCACAGAGCATATCGACTGGATCTACCACACCATCGCCTGCAAAAGCGCCGTCAAAGGCGGTGACAGAAACCTTCCCGGAGAGCTTGCCGAGCTGGTTCTGACGCTCATAAACAATCCCGATGTGCGCTACTGTCCGCACGGCAGGCCGATCTTCGTCTCGCTCAAGCAGCGTGAAATAGAAAAATATTTCGGGAGAATCCAGCCATGAAGGACAGACTGAAGGTGGCGGCCGTTGTGGGAGCAACGGCTTCGGGCAAGACATCGCTTGCGGTGGAGCTTGCCGGACGGCTGAACGGCGAAGTGATTTCGGCCGATTCCATGCAGATTTACAGGGGACTTTCCATTGCCACGGCAAAGCCGACTCAGCAGGAGATGAAGGGCATCCGCCACCATCTGATTGATTTTGTCGAGCCGGGTGATGAATTCTCTGTGGCGCAGTACTGCGAGATTGCGCACAGGGCGATTGAAGAAATATCCCTCCGGCAAAAGCTGCCGATTGTTTGCGGCGGCACAGGTCTGTATGTCGATTCGCTTCTCAACAATATCATCTTTGCGGATATTCCGTGTGACGATGCGCTGCGGGATAGGCTCAACGCGGAATTCGATGAACAGGGCGGTCAGGCGCTTCTGGAAAGGCTTCGCTCGGTTGACCCGGAAACCGCTTCCAGACTCAGTCCGGCAGACAAAAAGCGCATCGTGCGCGGACTGGAAGTGTTCGAACTGAGCGGCACCGCTCTTTCTGAATTCAACCGACGTTCGCGCAGCTGCCCTGACAGATATGAAACCTGCATTGTGGGAATAGGCTACCGTGACAGACAGAGGCTCTACGACCGAATCAATCTGAGAGTGGACATCATGCTTCGTGACGGACTGCTGGAGGAAGTAAAGGAGTTTTATGCCGGCAGTGCCGGAAACGCAGGAAAGACGGTAATTCAGGCGATAGGCTGCAAGGAACTGCTGCCGTATTTGCGTGGAGAGGAGTCACTTGACGAGGCCGTGGAAAAATTAAAGATGGAAACCAGAAGATTTGCAAAACGACAGTTGACATGGTTCCGACGAAATGATAAAATAATATGGATACACGCTGATGAATGTGAGTCCCCAGAGGAACTCGCATCGCGTGCCGAAAAAGAAATCAGGCTGCATCTGGGTCTTTGAGACTGCGGCAGCTCTTTGTGAATTCTGAGAAAGGGGATATGTTCCATGGGACCGGACAAGCGCAGCGCACAGGATACACGCCGCAAAAACACCGTCGGCAGGCCGAAAGACGGTTCAAAGGCTGCATGCGGCAACGTGGCTGTGTCGGGCGGCGCAGAATATAAAAAATCAATGGCCGGCGAGAGGATCGTTTCCGACAATGCGAAAAATCCAAGACCCTCCTCGGTGACAGCCGAAGATTACGCCGATTACCTCGGCAGCTTCAAAGGCGCAGACAGGAGCGGCTCCTCCCGGCGAGGCAGACCCGTTCAGCGGGGCAGAAACGTGGTTTCGGGCAAAAACGGCTCCGGAAGAACGGGATTTGAATCGGCTGCCACCGGCAGTACAATGCATACGGTTCTGAAAAAATACCTTTCCCGGCGGAAGGTCAGACTGATCGTCTCGGCATTCGCCGCGCTGATGGCCGGAATTCTGGTTTATCACACCTATCTGGGTATTTATGTCAGATACAAGACCGAAGAGGTCAGAATAAGCACCTACATGGAAACCATTGATGTCGAAGGCATCGCCATCCGTGAAGAAACGGTCATTGACGGCACTCTGAGCAAAACTTCCGTCAAGACCGTGCAGAACGGCGACAAGGTTTCTAAGGGCGAAGCCATCGTCAATACATTCAGTTCCGCACAGGAGGCGGCCGCCTTTGAGCGCATTGCGGAAATCGACAAAGAAATCGAGGAGCTTGAAAGCATGGTTTCCGCTTCCGAAGACACCGCCAATGTCGTTGACAATATCGGCAAGCTGCTGGATAACGAGATGGTGAGTCTCAACGGCTGCTCCGTTCAGAAGGATCTGAGCGATATTCCCGACTCCAAGCGAGAGATAAGCTACCTGCTGAACAAACGCCTGGTGGCAATGAAGCAGGTTGAGGGATATGAGACACGCATTGAACAGCTTGAGCAGGAAAAGGCTGCCCTGGAGAAAAACGGATTCAAAAATCCCAAAACCGTCAAGGCGCCGTCATCCGGCTATTTTGCCGACAGCTGTGACGGCTACGAAAACCTGCTTACCGCTTCAATGGTACCCGATCTCACGGTGGACAAGCTCGACGAGATTATGAAAGAGGAAGTTTCCGCACCCGAAAAAGTCATCGGCAAACTGGTGGGAAGCTTTACGTGGTACCTTGCCTGTCCGGTGCCGTCGGCCGAAGCCGACACTTATCTGACGCAGGGCATGCTGTACACGCTTCATCTGCCTTACTCCGAAACCGAAAAGATACAGGCGACACTTGCCTATCTCAACAAGGTGGAGGGCCAGAGCAAGTACCTTGCCGTATTCAGATGCAATTCCCTTGCTTCCGAGCTTTGCACCGTGCGCAGCCAGCCGGTCAGGATTCAGAAGTGCGCCTACGAGGGCTACATCATAAAAAAGAGCGCTCTTCACGCCGGCATCAAGGACGAGATACACAAAAATCCTCGCTCCGAGGACGACTTTCCCAGAGCGCATCTGGTTTACGTCACGCAGACCACCTATCCGAGCGTTTACACCATCGTCGCCGGACAGATCAGCGAAAAGGAAGTAGACATTGTCTACAGCACCGACAAGCTGGTAATTTGCAGTCCCAGACACAATGACCGCAATTACCTTTCGCTGTACGATACGGTTGTCATAGAAGAAAGGGGACTGTATGATGGAAAACTCGTCAATTGACAGCGCCGTCTCTCCGGAGCTTGAAGCCAGATTCCACTATGTCGGGGAGAATCTCAAAACGATACGCTGCAACATTGCGGAAGCGGCGGCGGCTTCCGGACGCAGCCCTGATGACATCATCCTGATGGCCGTGACCAAGACGGTTCCCGTGGAGGTCATCAATCACGCGCTCTCGCTGGGCGTGGATTACATGGGAGAAAACCGTGTGCAGGAGCTTAATTCGAAGTACGACAGACTGGATCGCACCGGCAGGCACATTCACCTCATAGGACACCTTCAGACCAACAAGGTCAGGCAGGTGGTCGGCAAAGTCGAAATGGTACAGTCCATTGATTCGGTGCGTGTGGCTCAGGCGGTGGCGTCACGAAGCCGTGAACTCGGCATTGTGACGAATGCCCTGGTGGAGGTCAATATCGGCCGTGAACAGAATAAATCGGGCGTTGCACCCGAAGCGGCGCATGAATTGATATGTGAGATAAGCGAATTTGATGGTATAAATGTACAAGGATTGATGGCAATTCCGCCTGCTGATTGCGAAATTGCACAAACTATCAAATATTTTGAGGAAATATACAAACTGTTTATTGACATTGGCTCAAAAAACACACATAATAGTAGTTATACAATGAAGCATTTGTCGATGGGAATGTCTGCCGACTACGCCGAAGCGATTATGCAAGGCGCCACAATGGTTCGTGTCGGCACAGCCCTGTTTGGCAGAAGAAATTACACCAGATAATCAACAAGTATAAAACGGAGGAACAGTAATATGTCTTGGATTAACAGAATTAAGAAGGAAACATACATCGACGACGACGCCAACGAGGAGGAGTACGAGGATTACGAGGAAGGCGCACAGGAGGAGGATTACGAAGAGGAACCTGTGAACGAGCCTGCTCCCCGTGCCGCAGCCGCAACCGCCAGAAGACAGACCTATGCGGCCGCTTCCAAGTCCGAAACAGCCAACACCCGTACGCTCTACAACAACGGTGAGCCGAAGTCCTACATAGACATCCGCACTCCCGAAACCCGTGAGGAAGCATATGAGATCGCCGACTGCCTGCTGCGCGGACATACGGTTACCATCAACCTGGAAACCATCAACCGTGAACTGGGTGCGAGAATTCTTGACTTCCTCAGCGGCGTGACCTATGCCTGCGGAGGAGAACTGATCAAGGTCACCAGAACCACCTGGATGGTAACGCCCGGCGACGTGGGAGTCAACAGACAGGGCTTCCTTTCCGACGCCGAAAGCAACGATGCGTTCTACGGCTGATCCGACTGGGCGCAGGTGCGCGGGATAAACGGGACAGGCAAATGAACGACAGCAAGTATTTTTCAGCCATGATTGAGGATGCGGCGGAGCTTTGTCTGCGGCGCAGCCGGCCGGTATTTACCGGTTTTCTCACCGAAGCCGAGCAGGCCTCCGCCGAAGCGCTGATCAAGCGCAGCGGCGCCGGTTATCTGATGTGGGGCGGATTCGATGATGCGGAAAGGCGTATGCTGGGAGTATTCCCTCCGTATGACGAACCCGACAGGGAGCTTTTTCCCATTGATCCCGTCACGGCCTCCTTCCGTGAGACGGAAGGAGCAAAACCGGACCACCGTTCGGTGCTGGGGACGCTGATGGCGCAGGGAATTGAACGGAGCTGCGTCGGCGATATTCTGATCGGAAGCGGACGATGCGTGTTCTTCTGCAGGAACACCGTCACTTCCGCACTGCTCATGGATATCTCCAAAATAGGCGGCGTCGGCGTCAGCCTTTTCCGAGGATATTCGGAGCCGCTTCCTGCGGCGCACAGCTTCAGGCCCGTTAACCTGACAATCGCCTCTGCCAGGCTGGACTGTATAACGGCCGCTCTTGCCGCAACCGGCAGGACACATGCCGGAGAACTGATTGCGGCCGGCGAGGTGCTGATTAATTCCGTTATCTGTAAAAAGGTTTCGCAGACCGTGAACCCCGGTGACAGGATCACCGTGCGGGGAATCGGCAAGTTTGTTATCGATGACCTGGGAAATGTTACTCGCAAGGGAAGACTGATACTGTCTGCCCGAAAATATGTTTGATATTCATAATATTTTTAATATGTTAGGCGATTGTAAAACAAAAAAAAGCATAGCGCAGCGCCATAACTAGCGAGCTTGCGAGCGTGGGGTGCAGGGGGCCACTGCTCCCTGCCGGGTCAAGGGCAGGGCCCTTGCGGGGAATGTTGGCAGCGAAGCTGACAACGAGGGGCAGCGCCCCTCGCTGCAACGCACCATGACAAGCAATAGACCAGGGCGTCACAGATAGGGTAAAAGTAAAAAATTTGCCTTGCTCCGAATGGAGAAAAGCCTGCTTTTGCAAATTCTGTAAAGC
>CAMHJC010000103.1 GCA_946185345.1 uncultured Clostridia bacterium | reverse complement strand
GGCTCCGCCCTGGACGGGCCAGGAGGGCAGTGGCCCCCCTGGACTCCCATTATTGTGCTGCGCTTGCTTTTTTCTTTTTATTATCAATATTTAGTTGCCTGAGTAATACTTCCCGTTCTTTCGCACGGTTCAGAGCTTGACGCAGGTGCGCAGTTTGCTGCTTCGGCTGCGAGGATTGCGCTCCAGCTCCTCCTCCGAAGGCACAACCGGCTTTTTGAAGAGAAGGCGCGCTTTGGGCTTATTGCCGCAGACACACACCGGAAATTCCGGCGGACAGGTGCATCCTTCGCACCATCGGGCCATGGTCTGCTTGACGATTCTGTCCTCGAGCGAGTGGAAGGTGATCACCGACAGCCTTCCGCCGGACGACAGACAGTCAAACGCCGCCTGAAGTCCTCTTTCCAGCTCACCCAGTTCGTCATTGACGGCGATGCGGAGCGCCTGAAAAACCTTCCTGGCGGGATGTCCGTTCCGCTTTGCGGCGGCCGGAACCGCGCCCGAAATGATATCCGCCAGCTCAAAGGTGGTCGTTATCGGTTTTACGTCTCTCGATGAACAGACGGCCTTGGCGATGCGCACCGAGAATTTTTCCTCGCCGTACCGGGAGAATATTTCGGCGAGCTGCTGCCAGGTCAGGGTATTGCACAGATCGGCGGCGGTCACTCCGTCCTGACTCATCCGCATATCGAGCGGTGCGTCCTGATGAAAGGAAAAACCCCTTTCGGCCGTGTCCAGCTGATGAGACGAAACGCCTATGTCCATCAGCACGCCGTCCACCGAATCAATGCCCCGTTCCGCAAGCACTTCGCCGACGGCGCCGAATCTGGTATGTATCACACTCACCCGGCTGTCTCCGGCAAACCGTCCGGTGACGGCACGGATGGCGTCCGGGTCGCGGTCAAGGCAGATCAGCCTGCCCCGCTCACCGAGACGCGCCAATATGGCGGCGCTGTGATTGCCTCCGCCGGCCGTGCAATCGACATAAACGCCGTCCGGTCTGACATCCAGCGAGTCAATGGTTTCTTCAAACAGTACGGGAATATGAGTAAAATCCATAGGAATACCTCGCTTCCCGGTCAGGCGAGGCCAAGCTCGGCCATGCATCTGACTTCGTCCTCATAGGAGAGGTCTTCGGCCTGCTCATAACCGTCCTCGTTCCACAGCTCGATCCAGTCTATCATGCCCACCATGCGTACCCGGTCGGTGATGCCGGCCTTCGTCCTGAGCAGCTCCGGCAAAAGCACCCTGCCCTGCGAATCAATGGTAAGCTGCTCGGCCGAGCCGCTGATCTTGCGTCTGAGCATGATCTGATTGACATCGCCGGTGCGCAGCTTTTCCAGAACCCTGGCGAATTCATCCCTGTGATAGATTCTGATGCAGCCGTCCATGGCTTTGAAAGCAAAGACCGTCGAACCGAGATCGTCCCTGTATTTGGAGGGAATGACGATACGGCCTTTTGCGTCCAGATTATGCACTGCACTGCCGATAAGCATACGGTCCGACCTCCTTTGCCAAAGCATCCGGCGCCAATGCGGAATACAACGCCGGTTGTCCGGATTTTCAACCTTTTTTTGACTGCTGCCTGCATAATTGATTGACAATCGGGAATATTTATCATATAATAAGTGAAGGAACAGAGCGAATCACAGAATTCTCTCCCGTGACTGTCTGATTTTCGGCCCGAAAGTCCGTGATTTCTTTCACAGACACTCCGGCCGGCGCTTTTTTCCTCACTTTTGCCCCACTTTTTGACTTTTGCACCCACAAAATGGGCAAAATACTCCACCGTGCTTTTATTATAGAATTATTAGTCTCAAAAGTCAATGCATTTTCGGAGATTTATCCAAATTTTTTTATCGGTTTGGACTTCAAAACGGCGGGCGATTTTTCACCGTTTTTCAACAGGCACCAATAAAGATGTCTGATTCCTTCACCGAGATATATTCTTGCAAGACAAAAAGCACCGTTCACGGCATTTCTTCCTGATGAGAAGAATGGCGCAAACGGTGCGTTTTTTTTATGTAGCAGTCTTTGATTTTCAACCGGAGCGGCTCCGGATGATTACTCCTCCGGCTGGGACGGAGCGGTGGGAGCTTCTCCCTGCTTGGCGGCCCTGTTGGCGGCGACTCTGGTCTTGACAGCCGTGCGGAGATTCTTTCTGGCCTGTCTGACGGTCTCCAGATTCTGGTTGACGGCGTTTTCGGTGTCGAGCAGAATGTTGTCCGAGAAGGTGAACGCTCCTCTGAGAATCTCATTGGCCTGCTCCTCGGCGGCGGCGATGATCTTCTCGGCCTTTTCCTTGGCCTCCTTGTAAACGGCCTCCTGGTTGACCATGGCTCTGGCTCTCTCCTGCGCCTTGGCGGTGATCTCGTCGGCCTCCTTGGTGGCGCCGGCGATGATGTTGTCACGGTCGCTCATGACCGCCTTGGACTGGCGGATCTCCTGAGGGAGATTCATTCTGATGTCGTCGATGACCGCATTCAGTTCACGCGCGTCGACAATGCACTTGTCGGAGCTGAAAGGCACGGCCTTGGCTCTGTCCATAATATCGTCAATGTTGGCAAGCAGTTCTTCAATACTTCTCATAATAAACAGTCTCCTTTGAACTATTGGGATATATTTGATTAAAAAAATTTCCTACTCGGTTAATGCCGGAATGATCTCCCCGTTGCCGCTCAGCCTTTCGCTGATCTCGGCGCAGATACACGCCGGAACAAAGTCCGAAATGTCCCCGCCGAACCGGGCAATCGACTTGACCATGCTCGATGAAAGATACATGTGCTGCGAACTGGTGGTGAGAAAAACAGTGTCGCAGTCGGGGTTGAGTTTGCGGTTGATCAGCGCCATCTGGAATTCGTACTCGAAATCGGTGACCGCCCTCAGGCCCTTGACAATGGTGTGGGCGTCCTTCATGCGGGCGTAATCGGCAAGCAGTCCGTCGAAACATTCCGCCTCCACGTTGGGGATGTCGGCCACCACACGACGGATCATGTCAATGCGCTCCACGGCGGTAAACGAAGGATTCTTGCCGGGATTGACCAGCACCGCCACAATCACTTTGTCAAACATGGCCGCCGCTCTCTGTATGATGTCGAGATGTCCCAGTGTGATGGGATCAAAGCTGCCGGGGCAAATTGCGATTTTCACTCGTCATCTCCCCCGCCTTCCCCGCCTTCCCCGTCTTCTCCGCCGGACGCATCCTCCTGCGGCTCACGGTAAAACGTGATCATAATCTTGCCGTAGCGGTACTGCCTGTCCACCGTAAAGCGGCCCGCCGATGGGGGAAGCTCCTCCTCCGCCGGAGACTCGCAGATGATGGCGCCGCCCGGCTTCATCACCGAAGCCACCGCCGGAAGCACCGACTGGAGAATGCCTCTGCCGTAAGGCGGATCGAGAAACGCATAGTCGAATTCCTGCCGACCGGCCCTCGGCGTCAGATAGGAAAGCGCATCCCCCTGCACCACAACGGCCGCCTTTGTCATGCCGCATGTGCGCAGATTTTCCCTGACCACCGCCACGGAACGGGGTGAATTGTCCACCAGCACCGCCTCGCAGGCTCCCCGGCTCAGGGCTTCTATGCCCATCTGGCCGCTTCCCGCAAAAAGATCGAGGATTCTGCGGCCTTCTATGTCAAACTGAATGACGCTGAAAACAGCCTCCTTCACCCTGTCGGTGGTTGGTCTTACGTCGTTTCCCTCCAGGGTCATGAGACGCCTGCCTCTTGCCGTACCTGTGATCACTCTCATGGGCCGCAATCCTTTCGCCGTGTCGTCCGGCAGCGCCGCCGGAACGGTAAAATCTTGATTTACTGATTTATTATACAGCATATTTTATCCGCTGTAAAGTATTTTGTTACAAATACGTCGAAACTTACAAAAGTGTAATCATATCGCACTGTTTTATTTGCCAAAACATCACATCCAATTTTGGCATATATGACAAATCATTTTTCTTTCAGCCTGTGTGCCCTGATGTTCTCGGCCGCCGTGCGGTTCATGCCCTTGACCTCGCATAATTCCTCCACCGAGGCCCCGTAGACCGCCGAAAGGGTCCTGAAACGCTTGAGCAATTCTCTCGCCCGGGCGGGGCCGATTCCCTCGATTTCGGTGAGACTGCTCCGGATGACCGATTTGCCGTGGCTGGCGTGATGATAGGTGATGGCGAAGCGGTGAACCTCGTCCTGAATCGAGGACACCAGCGTGAAGGCCGCCCGGCTGCGTGTCAGCGATATCTCACGTCCGCCGGCCGCAATGGCACGGGTCTTGTGCTTGCTGTCCTTGACCATGCCGAAAAGCGCAATCGGCAGCCCGGAGGCTTCGATGATCGGACGGATGGCGTTGACGTGTCCTTCGCCGCCGTCGAGCAGAATCAGGTCGGGCAGCCGGCCGAAGCCCTTGCCTTCCTCCCTGTGCTCGTTGTATTCCAGCAGACGGCGTGTGATGACTTCCCGCATGGAGCCGTAGTCGTCCTGTCCTTCCACCGTCTTGATTTTGAATCGGCGGTAGGCGGATTTGAGCGGACGCCCGTTTTCAAAGACCACCATGCCCGCCACATTGTCCTCTCCCTGGGTGTTGGAAATGTCGTAGGATTCGATGTATTCCGGCGGAGAATCCAGCCCCAGCAGCCTGCCCAGTTCGTCCACCGCGGCCGTCACTTCGCCGGTTCTTCCCTTGGCCTGCGCAAGGTATTCGGCGGCGTTCTGGCGGCACATCTCCACAATGCGCTGCTGTTCGCCCTTCTGCGGAACGGTGATGCGCACCTTCCTGCCGTGCCTGTCGCCCAGTTTTTCGGTGAGCATCTGGCCGAGCAGCTCGGCGTCCTCCACCTCTCCGTCCACCGTCACCCTCGGCGGCACTTCCCTCATGGAATAATACTGCTTGATGAATTCCGCCCGGCAGAGACTCAGGTCGCCCGTGATTTCGTCAATGAGAAACTGCTCCCTGTCGCACAGCCTTCCGCCCCTGAACCGGAACACCTCAAAGCAGGTGCTTCCCGAACCCTGCGCAAGGGCGATCACATCCTGCTCCTCCACCGAAGTCATGATCACCTTCTGCTTTTCGCTCATTTTTTTGAGGGCGTTGATCCGGTCACGAAGCCTCGCCGCCTTTTCGAATTCCAGGCGCTCGGCGCACTCGTTCATCCTCTCGGTGAGACGGGCGACCGACGTTTCGGTGCCGCCCTTGAGGAAATCCCTCGCCTCGCTGACCGCTTCGTCATAGATTTCTTTTTTGAGCCGTCCCTTGCAGGGCGCCAGACACAGGCCGATGGAGTCATTCAGGCAGGGCCTTCCTTTGCCGATGTCCCGGGGAAATTGCCGCCGGCAGGTAGGTATCCTGAATATCCTGCACGCTTCGTCCACCGACTGCCGCACGGCATAGCTTCCCGTGTAAGGCCCGAGATATTCCGCGCCGTCCTCCTCCACTCGCTTGGCTTCCACGATCCGGGGATATTCCTCCGCCGTGATCTTGATATAATGATAGCCCTTGTCGTCCTTGAGCAGAATATTGTATTTCGGCTTGTGCAGCTTGATGAGACTACATTCCAGCACCAGCGCCTCGTATTCGGTATCGGTGATGATGTATTCAAAGTGATCGACATGCTCCACCATGCGGCGTACTTTTTCGGCGTGTCCCTCCTGCGAGCCGAAATACTGGCTCACACGGTTCTTGAGCGCCTTCGCCTTTCCGATGTAAATGATCTTATCGTGTTTGTCGTGCATGATATAGACGCCCGGCAGCAGCGGAAGCTTCATTGACTTGCGCCGCAGCTCGCTCAGCTTCGGATTTTCGTTGTAATCGTTGTAATCGTTGTAAACTGTCATTGCCTGATTCTCCCTGTGCAGTCTTACCGACCAGCCGATTGTAAAACGTGAAATACAGCGCAAATCGGCGAATCGGCAGGTTTATTCTTAAAAGATTTTTCTCCTATTTTAGCAAAGGCTGATTTTAATCATCAACCCGTTTGTTGCGCCCGGGTGCGTTTCAAATCGCAGTGCGTTGCGGCGAGGGGCGCTGCCCCTCGTTGGCAGCTTTGCTGCCAACATCCCCCGCCAAGGCTCCGCCCTGGACGGGCCAGGAGGGCAGTGGCCCCCCTGGACTCCCACGCTCGCAAGCTCGCTAATTACGAGCTGCGCTATGCTTTTTTTCTTTTTCTTTTACAATCGCCTGTATTCATACTTCCTTTATTTATACTTATTATTTTACCACTCCGGCTGTTTTTTTGGCAACAGGTATTTTTTAAAATCATTATCAAATTATTAAATAATGTTGAAATTTCAGCCGCCGTTATTGACAGAGGCGCATTATAATTATAAAATAATAAAACAGAATCCATTGCGGAAGAATGGGAGGAAGTAATTGGCATGGGCATTAAAACCGACAAGTCATCGGTAAAAATCTACGCCGCCATCGCCGGCGTCATCGTTCTGCTCGTCATCAATGCGCTGGTTACAGCGCATTTCAGCAATCCGTTTGAAACCGGCAGGCATATCGACATGGACAACCTCGCCAGATACACCGTCAGCCAGACCAATATCATGTATGACGAAATAACCCCCGACGGTTCCGCCGAAGACAGTGTGTCCTCCGCCGACCTTTCTTCCGGCGCCGTTTCCCAGGACAAGCTGATGTACCCCGATCCGCCCTATTTCATCGAAATCGACAAAACCAACCAGATCGTCACGGTATTCACCACCAGTTCCTCCGGAAAGTACGACAAGCCGGTGAGAATCATGCTCTGCTCCACCGCACAGAATCCCAAGAAATTCCCGACCGGCTACTGGCAGCTCAAAGCCGACCGCACCACCTCCAGAAATGTTTGGCGCAAAATGCAGAGCCACGGCACGCCGCTTTACGCCCAGTATACCACACAGATCACCGGACACTTCCTCTTTCACTCGGTTCCCTACACCGACACCAAAAAGGACGCCCTTGACCTCAAGCGCTTTGCCAATCTCGGCACCGCCGATTCGGGCGGCTGCGTGCGTCTCACCGTGGAGAACGCCAAGTGGATAAGCGAAAACTGCAAGGAAGGCACCTGGGTGCATATGACCGAAAAGAAAAAGAATCCCGCCCTGACCAAGGCGCTCAAGGATCAGATTCCAAAGCCTGACGGCTCCGGCTGGGATCCTACCGACCCCGATCCCAACAATCCCAATTACCAGCCCATGTACACCGAGGAAATGCCCGAGCCTGAGGGTTATCTGGTGGACAACAGAGGTCTGGACAAGCTCAAAAAGATGAAGAGCAAGGAAATCTGGGATCCCAACATGTACGTTTCATAATCAATTTCTAATCAATTTCCCGACAGCAAATCTCCCCTGCGGCAGTTTCACATCGTCTGCCGCAGGGGAGAATTTTTTATTTACGGGATTTTTTTATATACGGAGAAATTTTTTGGGAGCACGGCGGAAAAGCCGTCCGCTGTGTGCGGCGCGGCGCCGTTCAGTTGGCACAGGGATTTGATTTGCGGAACTGTGAGGGAGTCTGGCCGCAGTGCTTCTTGAAGGTGCGGTTGAAATAGGAGATGTTGTTGAAACCCGTCTCGTAAGCCACTTCAATCACCGGCTTGTCGGAGGAACGGAGCAGTCCCATTGCCTTGGTGAGGCGGTATTCTATGACGTAATCAATGCAGGAGAGTCCTGTCACGCTGCGGAAAAGCCTCGACAGGCCCGTTTCGCTCAGGTTGACCAGCTCGGCAAGGCCCGAAAGGGTGATGTTTTCCATGTAGTTTTCGGAGATGTAATCCACCACACGGCGCACCAGCCGCACATCGTTGCCTTCCGGCGGTTCGGACATGATCCGGATATATCCGTCATCTAGCAGCCGGAACAGCAGATCGCTGATCAGGCTCTTGAGCCTGAGTTCAAAGAATTGGCCGCGCGCGTAATAGGTATCGTACAGCTCTATGCAGATTTTCCTGAATTCATCGTGATGGGCCGTGCCGCTGCGGATGACGCAGTAGTCGCTGCACCTGCGTGCCATGATCGGCGAAAAGTATTTCGACGTGGAGCTGTCAACCAGATGATTGTTGATCATTTCGACGGAGATAAGATAAGTGGCGGCAAGAAAGTAATCCTTTTCGTCCGCCAGTGCGAAGGAATGGAGCACCCACGGCATCATCACCAGAATATCCCCCATTTTCAGCTCGATATCCTCTCCCAGCACATTGTAGGTACACCGGCCGCAATCGCACAAAACCACCTCTATCTCCTCGTGACAGTGCAGCGGAAAGCTCGCAAACAGTGTGGGCATCATGGTTCCGTATATCACAAAGGGCATCAGCTCATCGCCGTGCTTCTTTTTTTCTACATATCCGGAAATTTCCTTTTCTGCGGGGTACATCCTCTTACCTCCTTTGCTTCGTGCCGGATCGGGCAACGGTTCATCCTGATTTTTTGCGCTG
>CAMHJC010000102.1 GCA_946185345.1 uncultured Clostridia bacterium | reverse complement strand
TGTCGACGAGTCGACAGCTATTCCTTGCAGGACACAAAATATTCTCGCAAATAATAGTCTACTTTCAACCGAAAATTAGTATAAGGAATGATGCGGGGCTTTCGTCTGTCGGGCGCCACGGGCCTGCTGTCTTTATTTTACCACCGTCAGCGGCGTTTTGCAATACCTCCCCGCCATTCCCTTATTATTTTCAGCCGGTGCATACCGTGGGTGCAACCCGTAATACAACAAGGCTGCTTTCCGTCTCCGTTTCGGGAAAAGAAAGCAGCCTTGACTGTCTTTATTCGATATGATGATGTGTTGCCGGCCGGCCGTTATATTGTCTCCGGCGTCATGCGTTTGTGAATTCACGGAGGAGAGGCGTGCGGAAAAAATGAGTCGTTCGTTAAACGATTTCATCCAGCACAAGCACCTCGAAGTCGCTTTTGCCTTTGAGCTTTACGGTGGTGCCGAGAGAGGTGGTTCTGATTCTGTCACCCAGGGCATCGGCGACCGTTCGACTGATATATACCGTGCCGCCCGGCGCGTTTGACTCCAGACGTGAGGCGGTGTTGACGGTGTCGCCGATAGCGGTGTAATCCATCCGGACGCCGCCGCCGATGTTTCCGACAACAGCCGGCCCGAAATGAACACCGACGCCTACGCACAGATGTTCCCCGACGCTTTCGTAGAGTTCGGCGGAGAGTTCCTCCACTTTTTCGATGATTTCGGAGGCGGTTTTAACCGCCAGATAGATGGGATCCTCCTGGGGAACAGGAGCGCCCCAGAAGGCCATTGCCGCATCGCCGATGAATTTGTCAAGGGTGCCGTTGTTGCGTATGACGCATTCCGCCGTCATGGAAAGATAGCGGCTGAGAACCGACACCACCAGCTCCGGATCCAAACGCTCGGACATGGAGGTAAAGCCTCGCACGTCAACGAACATCACGGCGATATCGCACTGCCTGCCGCCGAGCTGAAGGCTGCCGGTGCCTTCCTTCAGTATTTCCTTGACGATTTCCGGAGCCACATACCGCTCGAAGGTGCGGGTGACTCTCCGCCTTTCGGCAAACTCCCGCAAATAGTGCAGAGCGATGGCGGAAATATACACGACGGCGGTGCCTGCCGGAATCCACAGCAGATGAAAGATAGCTCCCCGGTCATAAGCCATGACAGCCAGTCCGTAGCTTCCTGCGGCAATAAGAGCGCAGATGAGGGAGGTGAATCTCAGCGGAAGCAGATCCGCCAGCAGAAGAAGCGAAAAACAGGTATAGAATACAAGAATCGCCTGGAGCCATTCGGGGACTTCGTTTTTATAGCTGCCGGCGAGCAGCGCTTCAATGACGTTGGCCTGAAATTCCACGCCGTACATCTGACCGCCCCGGTCGATGGGAGTGTAAACCAGATCCTGAAGACCCGCCGCATAGGGGCCGATGAGCACTATCTTGCCGTCAAAATATTCCGGGGGACATTCTCCCCTGATAAGCCGGGAAACGGAAACGCCATCGTAGAAATTGCCCGGTTCCGCCGAATAGGATACGAAGAATCGGCCGAGGGAGTCGGTTTTCGGCTCGTCCAACGAAAGGCCGTGCTTTTGGGCGTAAAGCGACGCGGTCATATACGCCATTGAATAGACCCTTTCATGTCCGGGAGGATCGATATACAGAATGGCGTGACGCATGATGCCGTCGGAATCGTGCATGGCGTTGATATGTCCCTGCGTTGTGACCTCACGCAGCTGTTGATACGGTTCTTCAAAGCCGGTGATGTTGTAGCTGCTGTAAGCGAATGTACCGTCCTCCAGAATCTGACCGCCCTTTTCGAAAGAGGCGGCACCGGCGGTCACGACGCAGCCGAGTGCTTCGGCGGATCGGGCCAGCCGAGTGTCCGCCGCACTGTCGGTGGTGCCGGAATACAGCATATCAATGGCAACGACGCTGGGTCTGTGTTCCGGGTCGGCGGCCAGCGCATCCAGAGCGGAGGCGAAGATGCTCCTGTCCCACGTTGAGAAGGGGCCGAATTCGGCAAGCGCCTCTTCGTCTATGCCGATGACCACTACATTGCCGGAAGTGGCGCTGGGCGTCTGGAAGCTGACGTCCTGCAGCCAGCTGTCCATTGCCGAGAGTCCGCCGTAATAACAGAAGGCCGCTATCAGTCCCGCAAAAAGGAGAGATGCCAGGCAGTATTTCAATCTTGTTTTTATATAAGCCGTCATTTTCATTCTCATCCAAAATTACAACGGTATATTTTCGCCCGGCACTACAGGATCATCACCCGAGGGAGTGTCGTCCCCTGAAGGAGTGTCGTCCCCTGAAGGAGTGTCGTCCCCTGAAGGAGTGTCGTCCCCTGAGGGAGTGTCGTCCCCTGAGGGAGTGTCGTCCCCTGAGGGAGTGTCGTCTCCCGAGGGAGTGTCGTCTCCCGAGGGAGTGTCGTCTCCCGAGGGAGTGTCGTCCCCTGAGGGAGTGTCGTCCCCTGAGGGATCGAATTCCGTAATATTGATCTCCGTCATGGAGGAAGTGGTGGTGGAATCGGGAGTTACGGCCGATGTCGTTGTGCCGGGTTGTGTGGCAGTGGTGACGGTATTGGGACGTGTGGCGGAAGTGACATTGAGTTTTCTGGCCGTGGTTGTTGCTTCAGGCTGAGTGGTCGTAGTGGTGGAGCCTGTATCGTCGTCGGGTCCCTCCACGTTTTTCTTTCTGTTCAGAGCGTCCAGTATATCTTCTTTGGGAATGTCGCATTGCTCGGACACGTCATTGAGCAGCTTCTCGTCGCCTGCGATGGCGGACAACAGTGGAAGCGGCAGATCGTCAGCGCTGAAATCGTCCAGATGGAAGACAACGCTGTCTTCTCCCACCTTATCGTTGAACAGATAGACATTGATCGTCTGACCGGCGAGGACATCCGCTTCACGCCGTCCTCCGGTGTTGGGATTGACGCCTGTCACATGAACCTTTCCTGAAGTGAGAATAAACTGCATGGTGTGTCCGTGATCGTCCACCTTGATGTATCCCGATGTTCCGCGGATGCCGACAATCAGGGTTTCGCTGCGCAGATTGAAGGTCTCGTCTTTCTCGAGCTTTTTTGTGGTATAAAAACACACTTCGCCCTTCTTGACGTTCACCTCCAGCTTTTTCCCCGATTTGATGAGGTTGGCAATGCTGTTCTGGGTCAGGCCGATCGCCTTGGTATCGTCAAGTCTCATATCGACCGATGAATCCTGACCGGTGAGGATGGAATCTCCGCTGTGCAGGAGCATGTTTTCCATCAATGAACTTTTCTTTCCGTTGGAATAGAGTGATACCGTGCCTTCAAAACGCTGCACACGCACGGTGACTGCGGTAAGATCATCGCCGCAGGATGTCATGAGCAATAACAGCAGGAAAGCGATCATTAACGCCGTTCCTCTTGTCATCGAGGGAAATCTGTATCTTTTCATCACATTACCTCCATTCGCCGTCCTTCATCAACGGCAGTGTGATTGAAGTTTACGCCGATTCGGCCTTCACAACGAAGCCTGACGGGGCGGAATCAGCATTTTCATAAAATTATCCATTATCATTTTACATTTTTCTTAGAGTGATTGCAATAGCTTTTTATGTATATTTCGTGAGAATATTGCCGTTGCGCCTTTCATCCGGCGTGACACAAAAATCATCCTCCCTGCCGGTTTGTCGGCAAAACGGCGGAGAGGATGTTTCTTTCACTTGCTCGTTAGTGAGAATGAATCTATTGTTACCTGATGGTGATAACGGCGGCGTTGGAAATGACGGTATTGCTTGCGCCGTCGGTGACAATGCAGCGCACCTGCATGCCGTTCCAGGTGGCGTTGGAAGCGGCGGTGGTGGAAGCGGTCGTGCGTGCGCCCCAGTTGCTCCACGAAGCGGCGCCGGCTTTTTTGTACTGCCACTGGTATTTAAGATCGGAGCCGGTCGCCTTGACAGTGAAGGTGGCATTACTTCCCGTCTCGACAGTGACATTCTGCGGCTGTGCCGCAATCGAAAGCACGCTGACGGTCACGGTGTCGGAATCGACCGTCTTTCCCGAAGCGTCCGTGACCCTGGAATAGAGCTGGATGCCGTCCCATGTGGCGTTGGGAGTAACGGTTTCGCTGGCGTGCGTTCTGCCGTTCCACACGGAGAAGGAAGACTGTCCCTTCTTCTTATAATACCACTGGTATTGGAGCGAATCGCCTGTCGCCTTGACGGAAAGGGTGACGGATTTGCCGAGGGAAATACTCTGGTTCTTGGGCTGCTGGGTGACGGTAATGCCGGAGGCGATCGTGATTGTAGCGGGATTGGAATACACGGTATTATCTGCGTCGTCGGTCACCACGCAGCGCACCTGCATGCCGTCCCATGTGGCGTTGGCGGTTGCGGTGGTGGAAGCGGCCGTGCGTGTTCCCCAGTTGTTCCATGCGGTCTGTCCCTTTTTCCGGTACTGCCACTGATAGTACAGTTCCAAGCCGGTTGTCTCAACAGTGAATGTGGCATTACTGCCGGCTGCGACGGTGACATTCCGAGGATGAGACGCAATGGAAAGCACGCTGACAATTACGGAATCGGAATCGAGCGTATGACCCGAAGCGTCCGTAATCCTGCAGTAAAGCTCAATGCCGTCCCATGTGACGTTGGGTGTTGCGGTTTCGGTGGCGTGGATGTGTCCGTTCCACGGGGAGAAAGCGGTCTGGCCGTCTTTTTTGAAATACCACTGGTATTGCAGCGAGTCGCCTGTCGCTTTGAGCGAAAGGGTCAGCGATTGGCCCAAAATGATACGCTGGCACTCCGGCTGCCGGGAGATGGCGAAAGCGGGAATAACGGTGATCGTTGCGGCATTGGAATTCACGGAATTGCCTGCGCCGTCGGTGACCACGCAGCGCACCTGCATTCCCTGCCATGTGGAATTGGCTGCTGCGGTGGTGGAAGCGGTGGTTCTTCCGTTCCAGTTGCTCCACGAGGCCTGCCCTTCTTGTACTGCCACTGGTATTTAAGATCGGAGCCTGTCGCCTTGACCGTGAAGGTGGCGTTCTTTTCGTCCTCGACCGTGACATTCTTCGGATGAGACGCAATCGAAAGCACGCTGACGGTCACGGTGTCGGAATCGACCGTCTTTCCGGAAGCGTCCGCGATTCTGCAATAGAGCTGAATCCCGTCCCAAGTGCTGTTGGGAGTGACGGTTTCGGTTGCATTGGTGTGTCCGTTCCAGATTGAGAAGGAAGTCTGCCCCTTCTTCCTGAAATGCCACTGGTATTGCAGCGAATTGCCTGTCGCCTCAACCGAGAGCGTCACAGGCCTGCCCGCGACAATGCTCTGGCTTACCGGCTGCCGGGTGACCAAAAGAGGATAATAATTGTCATTCACGGTGATGTTGCTTCCGAAACAATACTTCCAACCCGAAGAATTCCAGTCGTCCCTGGTGCCGACGTAATTGACGGTCGACACGTTGGAATTGGAAAATGCACCGTTTTTGATGTCGGTAGATTTCACAAGAATAGTGACGGTGGTGAGTGAAGCGCAATCCGAAAAAGCGTTATAGGAAATTTGTCGCATACTGCCAGGAATTGTCACTTCCGACAGCAGAGGGTTTTGGCAAAAAGAGTCGGTTCCGATTACATAGACGCGATCCGGAATGTTCACGCTTTTCAGAGACGGGCATCTGGAGAAAACGTAATTGCCGATAAAAGTGACGCTGTCCGGAAGAGTAACGGATTGTAACGCCGGACATTCCCTGATACAGCAATCATAGAGCGTTTTTACACCGGAAGGAACGGAAAAGTGGGTGGCGGACTTTCCCTGAGGATAAAGTATGAGACGGGTCTTATCCTTATTGTAAAGCACACCGTCCACAGAGCATAAGTATTGGCTGCTCTCATCCACCTGGACGGAGGTCAATGAGGGACAGCCGCTGGCCCAAAAACTGCCAAAGAAACTGACCGAGCCGGAAAGGTGAATGGTTGTCAGTGCGGTGCATCCGGAAAAGGCATAATGGTTGATGCATGTGACGCTGTCCGGAATGGTCACGCTTGTAAGCGAACTGCAGGCGGCAAAAGCCGAACCGGAAATTCTCGTCACGCTGTCGGGAATGGTGACGCTTGTCATCCCGGAACAGAGACCAAAAGCACCCTCACCGATTTCTGTAACGCCATCGGGTATGACCACGTCGCCGCCCAGGCCGTTGTACTTGGTCAGTACGCCGTCTTCGATGGTGAAGTCGCCGTCGGCATAGACAGTCAGACCTCCGCCTGTCAGGGGAATGAATGCCGCCATCATGCAGAAAACCAGCACCAGCGAGAGATTTTTCAGTGATTGTTTCATGTATAGACCTCCTGTTACTATTTAATGCGGGGTGAAGTCTAGTTTTCGGTATTTTCCAGGGCGAGATAAGCGGATTTAATGCTGTTGTAGCTGTCCGCCAGACCGGGTGTTTTCAGAATGGCCTCCATGTCACTGCCTATACCGGCGTCATCCAGCAGTCCCTTGTCATCGTCGTAAATTCCCTGGGTGATCGCCTTGTCGAGCATCGGGAAGACGCTGCCTGTAAATACCGAACGGACGCTGCTTTTCGCATCGTCGTCCATGGTGCCGAGCGTTGTCTCAAAGGTCGATTTCAGTCGGGCAATATCTTCTTGGGTGTAGCCTTTTTGGGCGGCGAGCGCCGCCACATCACGGGCAATTCTTGCCCGTTTCAGCGATGAACCGGCTGTTCCTTCGCCGACGGTTGAGGCGTCTTTGATGATATTGGCGAGTTCCTCGTCTGTGGCGGCGTCCGACATCCGGGATTCAGCCGATCCGGCAGGGGTGCTTTTCTGGCTGTCGCTGTCTCCGCAGCCGGTGAAAGCGGCCGCCGTGATCAGTGCGAGAACACAGACCATCCATCTGAAAAGTAGTTTTTTCATATAGGTAACCTCCTGAAAGAATGATCTCCGCGGCACTCCGCAGAGAATTGATGGTTTGACATGATGATTATAGCACATCATTGCCGGGAAAACAGTGTCCTTCAGGGACACTGTTGAGGAATTCCGTTGATTTTTTTGTCCGTTTTCTTACCGGCAGCCGCTCTTTGCGTGCGGATGCTTTTTCAGGGAGAAAAACATGCCCGCACTATTGCAATTTTGATGACATTATGATATATTTTACGATAGAAGCCGAATGACAGAGGATGTGAAGAAATGGCGGAAAAATACGATGTGTTTATTTCCTTCAAAAACACCGACCCGAAAGGCGGCCTGACGGTTGACCGCACCATTGCGCAGCGGCTTCACGATAAGCTGCTCGACGAGGGACTGAACGTCTTTTTCAGTGAGAAAGACCTTTCGGACACGGAATTCATGAGTCAGATTTACACGGCGCTGGATGAAGCGGAGCTACTTATCGTTGTCAGCACCCGTCCGGAATACGTCCGCTCCAAATGGGTCAGGAGCGAATGGACGAATTTTCTGGGGGCCATCAATTCCGGCAGAAAGCCAGATGGCAAGATCATGACCGTTCTCTACGATATGACGACGCATGATCTGCCGCTTGAACTGTCCAATTTCCAGTCGTTCAACGCAAAGGCGCTGGACGAGGCGGTGGCATATGCCTTCCGCACGCTGGGCAGAATCAGCAATTCACAGGCGCGCGAATGGGAAAAGGCGGAAAACGAGCGGAAACTCCGGGAGGCCGAGGCGGAACGTCTGAAGGCGGTCAAGGCCCAGATGGAGGCGGAACGCCGTGAAAAGGCGGAAAAGGAAAAAGCCGTCAACGCCCAGAAAAAGGCTGCCGTCGCCGCGGAGAAGGCAGCGGCAGAGGAACAAAAGCGTCTTGCCGCCGAGGATAAGGCAAAACAGGCGGTCAGATCCGGCAAAAAGAAAATCATCATCACTGCCGCTGTGGTGGTACTCGCAGCGCTGATCGGCATTGCGGCGGGAGTAATGCTTTTCGGCTCAGACCCGGTGGGAAAGATTTATTCCGATTCGGACTGGGTGTATCAGATTCAGGAAGACAAAACGGTGGCAGTCATTCAGTATACGGGCAGCGAAACAGAAGTCAGTGTTCCGGAGCAATGGAAAGGAAATAAAGTGACTGAAATCGGAAAAACGGCATTCAAAGAATGCTGCGACCTGATCTCGGTCACGATTCCGGACAGTGTGACTTCCATCGGCGAGGAAGCGTTCAGAGAATGCAGCAGCCTGACCTCGGTCACGATTCCGGACAGCGTTTGGGAAATTGACAGAAATGCGTTCGAAGGATGCAGCAGCCTGACCTCGGTCACGATACCTGACAGTGTGACTTATATCGGCGATTGGGCGTTCAACAAATGCAGCGGCCTGACCTCGGTCGCCCTAGGCAGCAGCTTGACTTACATTGGCGGTTGGGCGTTCTCCGGATGCAGCGGCCTTACCTCGGTCACGATTCCGGACAGCGTTTGGAAAATTGACAGAAATGCGTTTTCCGGATGCAGCAGCCTGACTTCGGTCAATATACCTGACGGCGTGGATTCTATCTGG
>CAMHJC010000101.1 GCA_946185345.1 uncultured Clostridia bacterium | reverse complement strand
AGGCAAAAACCAAAAAAATCCTTCCCTCGGCTGAAGAAAAAATGGATAGATATTTGCTTGCCGGATTAATAATTGTCTACTTTCAACCGAAAATTAGTATAAAAACATCTTCCGGCATCGCCATTTGTGACGAGCGGAAGATGTTTTTTTACTATGTGTGCGATGGAGAGGGGAAACAACTGACATCGGCGGAGCGGTGCCTGATGTTGTAGAACAAGCCCAGGAGCGCCGAAATCAGCATGAATCCCAGCGAGAGTCCCATTACGGTGTAATTGAAGGAGAGATTGTCTCCGCCCATTTTGAATTCACATACCGTCGCCGCCGTAAGGGCGCCGGCCGAAAGCACCCAGAGCAGGATGTGAAACGCCCTGGGCCTTGCGATGCGGCAGGTCTGCACCGAGATGATCACAATCGCCGCCACCGCCATGACAATGCTGATGATCTGACTGATCCGCACGAATCCCAGGGTGATCATATAGAGCGAATCGTTGCGCATGCTCTCGAGCATCGCCTGCGAAAGCCCGTAAATCAGCATGAAGCAAAGGACGGTGTCTCCCCGGCGCATCCCCTTGGCACGGCGCAGGTACTTCATCAGGAATACGGCGGCCGTAACGGCGAACATGACCGCCGCCATCACTCCCTCAAAGAATCCTACCCAGAGGATCCAGGCGTTTTCGGACTCCGACCGGATAACGAAGGGCATGCCGGCAAGGCTGTCGGTTCTTAATTCAAAGCCGATGTCGTCTCCGCTGAGAATGCCGGCGAATCTGCCGATGGCGACAGCCGGAGAAAGCGCCACCGCCGCCGCGTCAAGCAGCTCGGTGAGCGGCTGTTTTGTTCTTTTGGCGTCAATGATCAGCACGGCGAGTATTCCGGCGAACGCACCGTACAGAGCATGGCCGCCCGAAGTGACGTCGATGTAGCTCCACAGGCTGTTGCCGGTAAAAAAGGCCTTGCCGAACCAGCAGTAAAATATTCTTGAAGTCACCAGCGCGGCCGGCATGCCTGCCAGTACCGTCTGAAGCGAGGCCGACATCGGCGCTCCCTGCGTCCTGCGCAGCAGTACGAAGATCATGGCCGACAGCAGCACCGCCAGCGATATGAAAACGCCGTACCAGTACACCGAAAACTGACCGAAATCCAGAAAAACCAAATTGCCGGACATCAAAGCTCCTCCCTGTTGTTTCTCATATTAATTTTGCCGATTGTAAGAGTGTAAAAGCTGCGAAAATCAAGGCTTTGCAGCGTTTGAAACAGCAGGCTTTTCTCTATTCGGAGCAAGGCGGGGATTTCGCTTTTACCCTATCTGTTGCGCCCGGGTCTGTTGCTTGTCATGGTGCGTTGCGGCGAGGGGCTTTGCCCCTCGTTTGCGGTTTCACCGCAAACATCCCCCAGCAGGGCGCTGCCCTGCACCTGCGAGGAGGTCCAGACCCCCTCGATTCCCACGCTCGCCTGGGAAAAAAACTCGCTAGTTATTGTGCTGCGCTATGCTTTTTTTCTTTTTACTTTTACAATCGCCTATTAATTCCATTCCGACTCGGGAACGGCGGTGGCAAAATAAAGGCAGTCGCTCATAGGACGTTCGCCGTCACCCGAAAGGTCGTTGTACATCCTGCCGTTGAACACCATGGTGGTGGAATTTCCGCCGTCAAGGTTGTAGGCAATGATGCAGTTTTTGTCTGCCATGATCTTGGCAAGCGCCTGGGTCGTCACGCCGGGCGAATCTTTTTTGCGTCCGTCCACCGTACACAAAAGGTAGCGCAGCCTGCCGAGCTGACCGATGGCGGTGCGGGGCTGAAGCGAGGTGGGACTGCATGAGACGGCGCTGTGATAGTCCGGATTGTCTATCGCTTTGCCGTTTTCCACCAGCACAGGCCCGAAAACGATTGACTGAAGGACAGTCTGATTCTTGTAATACTGCGACTGCATGGCGTCGTAATCCTTCATCACCTTGAAATTTCCGTCGGAGTCGATAAAGAGGGTGTCGATGCCGAAGGGCTTTTCACGGTAAAGGGTTCCCTGGCGGATGATCAGACCGTCCGCGCGGTAATTGTAATAATCGGCGTTGATGGCTATGACGGCGTGGTTGAGCTGCGCCATTTTTGACGTATACACACGCTTGGAATAGCCGTATTTGCCGCCGGCGAAGGCCGTGCGCAGCTGGGACGGATGCGAGACGGTAATCTCTGCAAAATTGACATCCACCGCACTCTGGTTTTTAATGCCGATGCGCTCCCGCCAGCACCTGACCGTGATGGACTGATCCTCATAGCCGTCCTCGGTGAAATTGGCCGGATTCGGCTTCGGCGCCGGGGAAAGATCCATGGGGAGCGTATAGATTCTGGGCAGATGAAATATCTCCGCATTGACGTTGTCGTTGACACGCAGCACCGAGGAGGCTATGTCGGCGGAAAAATTCTTCTGTCCCAGCAGCGTCTCGGACGAAGCGATCATTCTGTCTCCCGACGGAACCAGCAGGCAGGCGGCCGCGGAAAAGGCAATGACCGTCAGTGTCAGAAGCGCATTTTTGAAGGGATTGTGTTTCTGGCTTTTCGCTTTCAAAAAAAGATACCTCCCGAAAATCAATCGGCATAGCCTGTCAGCGCCCTGTAAAAATCGTTTGTCAGAATGATTTTCCACCGTCCGCCGGTGTAGACCATCTCAACGGTGTACCTGGCGGTGGTGTAGAAGGCGGAGCAGCTTTCGGGCGAGCGGAGCATGTCGGATTTGATTTCCTCAATCACCGGAGCGGTCTGTTCCGGCGTCTCAAAAACCTCGCCGTCAAGCTGTCTTTCCCTGATTTCGTCTACCGTTCTGTCGGTCAGCTCCCTGCGGAATCTGCCCAGGTCAAAGGAGGTGAAGTCCACCGTGACGCCGGCGTTGACGCCGTCGCCCGGACAGTCGCTCTCGCTGACAATGCGGTAGCTTCTGCCGGTGAGGAGCAGGCTGGTCAGACGGGCGTCCGCTCCGTCAATGGTACTGCCGCCGAGCGAATAGGCGCCGGAGGAGCCGGATTCCAGACCTGCCGACGACCAGGAATAATTGTAAAGAAGGGAATTGACGGTATCGTCGTCGCCGCAGGCAAGAGCGTCCATGAATTCCTCGAAGGACTCGGAAGGCTTCCTGGGGGAGGCGACGTTGTAGGTGTTGAATTCACAGCCGGAAAGGACAGCCGCACCAATTGCGCAGAATACGGCCAAACAAGCCGAAACCGTGAATAATCTGAGCTTTTGCTTCACGCACATAATCAAGCACCATCTTAAAAAAATTGGGTCAGATATCAGTATAGCACAGGCCGGAATAAAAATCAATTGTTTATGTGTTGAGAATTTGTCACTATGCCCTGATTTCGAGGGAGGAACCTTCGCCGTTTTTGACGACTTCAATGCGGCAGGGAATACGCTCCCTCAGCTCGGAGACGTGCGAAATGATGCCCAGCAGCTTGTTTTTGCCGATTCTGGTAATGGCATTCATGGCAGTGTCAAGCGTTTCGCTGTCAAGCGAACCGAAGCCCTCGTCGATAAAGAGCGAATCCAGATGGACGCCTCCGGCGAAGCTCTGTACCGTGTCGGAGAGTCCGAATGCCAGCGAGAGCGAGGCGAGGAACATTTCTCCGCCCGAAAGGGTTGACACCGCTCTGACGCCTCCCAGGCTGCCGTCGATGATTTCGATGTCAAGACCCTGGTATTTGTCCCGTCCGCTGGCTTCGGTCTTGCGCTTCATTTCGAGCTGTCCGTTGGTGAGCTGCCGGAGGTAGTGATTGGCGTAGTGGATGACCTCCTCCAGCTTGATGCTCAGCACGTAAATGTCAATGGACATTTTAAGGCTGTTTCCCTCGCAGGAAAGCAGCGTGGCCATTCGCTTGGCGGTGGAGTATTTTGCCGTGAGCCTCCCAAGCTCACTGTCGTATTGCGACACGGTATCCGTCGTCTGCCGCAGGGTTTCCAGGCTGTTTTTGAGGCTGCCTATCTGCGCCGAAACGGTGCGGCCTTCGTTGACGGAATCCTCATAGACCTTTCGCAGAGCGTCGGTGTCGGGTCTGACTTTGCCTTCCAGCTCGTCGGAAAGCTGACCGATTCGCTCCCCGGCCGAAAAAAGCGCCTGCCGATAGTTCTGAATCTTCACGGCGTACTCCGCCATTGTGCTGTCCGGCAGCTTTTCGGCTCTGACGTCGCAGCCTGCGGGAATGTCCAGCTCCATGCATCTTTTTTCAAAATTGGCCTGACAGACACGCAGCTCTGCGGCCGCTTCACGGCAGGCGCTGTCCGCCGCCTCATAAGCCGCCTGGGCTTTGTCGGCTCTGCTCCTGGCCTCGGACATGGCGTTGCTGACGGCGGCCGCGGCCGATTCCGTCCGGCGAAGCTCGGCCCGGACGGCGCTGAGTTTTTTGTCGAGCGCTTCAAAGCCGTCCATGCCGTACGCTTTAAGGCGCTGCTCCGTGGCATCCGCCTTGGCGCTGTGCGAGGCGATTTCCACCTTGAGAAGGTTGATGTGGGTGTCGATATTCTGAATATCGCTGATGATATTGCTCAGTTCGCTGATAAGCCCGTTGACTGTGATTTGTGATTTGGCGTAAATTTTAGCCTGCTTTTCGAGCGATTCGCACTCCGCCTTTGCCTTGTCGAATTCGGCGCGTATCTGAGAAGCGCTTTTCAGTTCCTCGCCGGCGTTTTTTTCGATCAGCGCCTTTATGTCCTGCTCCAGCTCGTTTTGCGTAGCGGAAAGCCTGGAATGGTTGCTCTGCGCCTCCTGCCAATGCCTCTGAGCGGCCTCGACCTGCCGCCGGCATTCTTCCAAATCCTCCGAAGTGGGAGTGGATCGGGCCGGAAGCGCCGGACTGGGATGATGCACCGAGCCGCACACCGGACAGGGAGTGCCTTCCGCAAGGCCGGCGGCGAGTGAATAGGCCCTGTCGAGACGGATGGCGTGATCGACCGCTTCCAAAGTCCGTTTGCGTGACTCCAATTCGCCGAGGCACCTGCGGATTGCCGATTCCGCCTGTTCCGCCTGAACGGCCGTTTCGCTGAGCCGCCGTGCCTTTTTCTCGTATTCCAGGGCGAGGTCGAGCGTTTTTTCCAGCGTGCTTCGTCTGAGCGTGGCATTATTGTGCGCGTCGTCGTCCGGCCTGTTTTCCTCCAGATACTGACGCCCGTTTTTGATTCTTTCCTCCGTGGCGGCTCTGTTTTTTTCGAGAACGGCTCTGTTCGTTTGCAGTTCGTCGAGTTCCTTCCGCTTACGGCCAAGCGAGGCGACTGCCGATTCGTAGCCGGGACGGTCTTTGGTCAGCTCGGTCAGCGTGGTATTGTCGGCGCTGAGCCGCTTTTGCGTTTGTTCCAGTTCGGGCAGCTTTTCGATATTCCTCTGCGCTTCGGTCAAAGCGGCATTGGCTGAAGCTTTTGCGGATTTGGCTGTTTCCAGCCTTTGCTGAATACTTCCGGCGTTTTCCCGGGCTTTAGACAGCTGGTCAAATTCCGAGAGAACCTTTTGCAGCTTTTGGCTGTGTTCAAGCGATTTTTCATATTCCGCCATCATGGACGCCTGGGATTTAAGATTGGCAAGCAATGCTTTTTTGGTCTCCAGTTCGTCAAACTGTCCGGCGACGACGGTGGCGGCATTCAGCGATTCCTGCGCCTGTTTGGTGCGAAGCAGGTTTGACTGCTCACGCTGACTGTATTCGTCCAGCTGAGCGCCGGTCCGGGCGATTTTTTCCTTAAGCTCGTCAGAGGAAGCGCAGCCGGCGCCGGCCAGAGCGGCTGCCTTGCCGTTCTCCAGGGTTCTGCATCGCTCCTCTATGCCGCTCAGCTCCTTGGCCATGCCTTTGGCAATCAGCTTCCAGCGTTCGGTGCCGAAGAGCGTTTCCAGAATTTTGCCTTTGTCGGTGGTGCTTGCGATCAGCAGCTCTCTGAATTCACCCTGAGGCAGCATGATCACCTTGACAAACTGCTCCCGTGTGAGATTGAGGATTTTTTCTGCCTCCCGGTTCACATTGGTTTTTCCCGAAACGATGAGCTGCCATTCGTCCGGTTCACCTGTTTTCCGGTAACATTCGTTTACGTCGACGAGCTTGGCATTTTCCTTTTTGGAATTACGCTTGCGCAGCTCGCGGCGGAATCTGTAGACCGACTCGCCCAGGGAAAAAGTGAAATCCACGACGGTCGGCTGGCTGTCAGGGGCATTGAGACAGCGCAGCTGTTCCCATTCCTTGCTTCGCTGGGAGCCGGTGGCGCTGCCGTAGAGAGCGGTGCAGACGGCATCCAGAATGGTGGTCTTGCCGCCGCCCGTTTTGCCGGTAATCAGGAAAATGCCGTTTTCGTACAGGCGGGTGAAATCTATCTTCGCCGTGCCGCAATAGGAACAGAAGGCGGTCATTTCAAGATAAATCGGTTTCATTTGACGTCATCTCCCAGCTTTTCTTTGATCATGTTGAAGAATTCGATATCTTCATCGGTAGGCTCGGTGTCGCAGATGTTTTTGAGGAAGAGTCTGACCAGCTCCTCGTCGGAGACCTTGTTTCCGGCGATTTTCTCCCTGGCGCCGGAGGAGTCGCTGCCGCTGAGACTGCTCATATAAAGCTGAACCGAGTTGAGAATGAAGGGATATTTTTCCCTGAGTCTTTCGGTCGGCATCGGCTCAAAATGGTCGTCGTCCACGATGGCGAATATGTAGTCCTCCGAGCAGTTGTCCGGCACATTGCAGAGTTCTTCGAAGGTGCCTCTGATGGTCATCATCTCACGCCGCGGCTTGATCGGAATTTCGGTGACGCTCATGCCGTTTTCCGTATCCACCAGCAGCATGCGCTTGTCACGCTCGTTCGGGTCGAAGGAATAGCGCAGGGGAGAACCGCAGTATCGGGCGCCGCCGCCGGCCTTCTGCGGCGAATGGATATGGCCGAGGCAGGTGTAATCAAACCTCCCGAAAATATCGCTGGACACCTGCTGGGCGCCGCCGACACTGATGGCGCTTTCGCTCTCGCAGGTCGTGATATTGCCCATGACGGTGCAGTGAGTGATCAGGATATTGGGGCAGTCGGCCGAGAATAATCCCTCTGCTTCAGCCCTTTCCACCAGCAGCCTGTATGCGTCGTTCACGTTTTTCAGCTCATCGTTCTGCAGAAAATCCTTTGCCATCGAAATATCGAAATAAGGCAGGGTGAAGAATCTGGCGCGGCTGCCGTCGGCGGCTGTGAGGTCAATCGGTTCAAAGAACTGCCCTATGGCGTTGGCGAGGTAGATATCGCAGGAACGCAGCAGCCTTGCCGCCGGAATGAGTCTCTCGGGGCTGTCGTGGTTGCCCGAAACGGCGATGAAGGGAATTTTTCTATCGGCCACGGAGTAAAGCGTTTCCTCAAAAAGCTCGATTGCCGAAACCGGCGCTATGCTTCGGTCATAGATATCTCCTGCCAGCACAATGACGTCGGGGCGGAATTCGTCGAGGGCCTTCAGAAAGACGTGGCGGATAAAATACCGCTGGTCTTCGAGCATTGACTGCGCCATGACGATTTTGCCGAGGTGCCAGTCGGAAGTATGCAGGATTTTCAAGGTATCATCTCCTTTGTGAATGGGTGAAAATCTCATGTATAATTATATCACGCCCGGGGAGTAACAAGTGACCATTTTGTAAAATTCCTCAGAAGTCCTCCCGAATGAGCCGGACTATTTCTTCCGGCTCTCAGAAAAGGGCGGGGCAAATAGATTACAAAACGGTATAATCTCCTTTACAAATAGTTACATATTTCAAAAAAGACTTTTGTTTTTTGTGCAAAAGGAATATAATGAAAAAGAAATGACAGGAGTGTGATCATTATGAAAAAAAAGAGACGGATGAGATGGGCGGCGTTGGCGTTGGCGTTGGCGCTGGTATTGGCTGTATTGACCTGCGGCTGTTCTGACGGTAAAAGCGCCGTCAGCGCTCCCGAAGAAGGCGCCCCGGAGGCGCGGAATTATCCTGTGGGGTCCTATGAGCGCATGGCGGCCGACAAGGCGGCTTCGGGCGAAGAGGACGACGGAGAAGTGATTGACTTCGGGGGCAAGAGCATTTTTAAGGGCATAGAGATAGAGTGTGACGAAAACGGCGAAATCGTCTGCAATGAGTCTGACGGTGCGCTGTGGTATAAAATTACCGACGAGCGGTTCGGCTCCTACTGGCAGTTCAGCCGCTTTGTCAAGAAAAACGCCGGCGCCGACAGGCTGAACGAGCTGAGCCAGTACTTCGGAGAGGTTGACGGCGAGATGTATTTTGTGGACGGCGCCAGAAACCGGGAGGTCAGGGACAAGAGCCTGTATTATCAGGACGATTCCACCAAGCTCACCGTGAGCGTGAACCATACCGAAAGCTGCCGCAAAAAATTCGGCCTTTACCGGAGCCATATTCATTTTGTCAGGAAAAAAGGCGTGTGGAAGCTCGACAGCCTGACGCTTTACACCGAGTGATTCACGGAAGCGTGCCATCGGGTCACCCGGACAATTCATCAAGTGACAGCCGTCATTCATACAGCCGCCCGGGATGTTTTTTCACCCGGGCGGATTTTTTTATGCATAAAGCAATGC
>CAMHJC010000100.1 GCA_946185345.1 uncultured Clostridia bacterium | reverse complement strand
CTGTGAAGGCTGCTGCTTCGGCTGTGAAGGCTGCGGCTTCGGCTGTGAAGGCTGCTGCTTCGGCTGTGAAGGCTGCTGCTTCGGCTGTGAAGGCTGTTGCTTCGGCTGTGAAGGCTGCTGCTTCGGCTGTGAAGGCTGCTGCTTCGGCTGTACAGGCTGCGGCTTGGATTCGGTCTCTGCGGCAGGCTCGGCTGTCCTTGCTTCCCTGATCTCTCCGCCCTCGAATTTCAGTCCGGGAGTAAAATCCGCCGGAGTATCGGCATCCGGAATCGGCGAATCGGCCGGTTCGTCTGTCTCAAAGCCTTCCGGGGGAAGATCGTCAGCAACCTGTCCGGAGGAAGAAACGCCGCTGTCTTCCGGCTCATTAAGCTCATCAATATTCCTGCACAGAACCGGCACGTACTCCCTGAGGAGGGGATACAGAATCCTCCTGCGCAGGCACCAGAGCACCAGAAGGGCGATTCCGGCCAGCGTCAGGACAATTCCCAGCGGCAGACCTCCGGTGTGATATTTCAGCTCCACCACATGGCTGCCCGGCGTCAGATAAATGCCCAGCATGGCGTCGCCAATGCGGATGGTGTCGGCACGTTTGCCGTCCACGGTGGCCATCCAGCCGTCGTTGTAGGGAATGGACGTAAACATCACGCAGTCCTCCGAGGCGGAAATGCTGCCCTTGAAGTGGCCGTCGCCGTATTCGGTGACGTTCCACTGATTCTGTCCGAGAGCGCTGATGGCGGCGTTGAGGGCCTCGGTGTCCATCTGGGCGAGGAATATATTGCCGCTGCATGTGGAATCGGACTTGAGCGTCACACGCACCTCGGTGCCTTCCGGAAGGCGTCCCAGATCAATAATATAAGGCTCGTAAGGCGTGACGCTCCAGTTGGAATTGCCGACCTGCACGCTGATGGAGGAGGCCGCGCGGCAGTCGACATAAATGTAATACTGCGCCTTCTGATCAATGGTCTTCAGAGCGGAGAATGAACCCGAACCGCCTGCGGATTCGGCATAGAAATACGAACCCGTTATCTCGACATTCATTCCGTTCTGGCTCTCCACCACAGGCTCAAGCATATTGTAAACCGGAGCGCCGTTGACGGCGTATTCCACCAGCTTGTTCTGTACCTCGAAGGGATTTTCATATTTTTCGGTGTTGTTGGTGTTCCAGTACACAATGTCGTTGTCCACCGTAAAGCCGCGCGCAAGCGCAAGGTTATTCCTGTAAATAAAGCGATAATTGCCGTCGGCGTCGAACACCTGATCCACATAGGAGAGCTGGGCATGATTCCTCAGCTCATGGCTGAACACCACGTATTTCAGATTGAGCACCGAATCCACCAGCGGCACATAGCTGTTGTAGATATAGCTGTTCACGCCGTTGATGGCAAATCCAAGCTTGCCCATGAGGGTTGTGGTGGATTTTGCGTTGCTTGACGCGAATACCGTCAGACCGGAATATCCGAAAAGCGCATCGTCATTGCAGGTCTTGCGGGGAAGAATCTCCATGCGGCTGCCGTCGGTGTTGTATTTGGCCACCCGTCTGACCGCCGCTTTGTTGATATCGTATCCTTCAACGAAATTCACCCGGTCGGTGAATACTTCGTTGTCATTGAGCTGATGGATCATGTCCACCGAATTGCCCGATACCTCAAGGAAACAGAACGCAAGCGCAACGGTGAGCGCCGTTCCCTTGGCGGCGTATTTGCCGACCGGGAAGGCTCCGAACACGGCCGCGTAAATGCCGGCCAGCGCAAGGCTGTACCAGATCATATTGTAGGCGTTGTTGCCGCCGAATTTCTGCTCGGCGATAATCATGACCGCCACCAGCACAAATGCCTTGAACATTCCCTCACGGCTGACCTCCTCGATTTTGTCGAGCGCCTGGATCGCTATGGTCAGCATGACAAAGCAGATGAGGAAGGAATTGCGGTAGGGCAGATCATTGGGAAAATGGAAGCCGTGGAAGGCAAAATTCGTCCAGTTGTTGGCCAGCAGCACCACCAGAAGTCCCAGCAGTCCGCCGAAGCAGACACGGGTTCTGAGTCGGATTTTGCGGCAGGTGAGGAATATGGCGATGAGCAGCACTGCCAGCACCGAACAGTAAATATTGGGAAGATTGTCGCCTCGTTCGGTAGGAGAATTGCCGTAAAGCGTGCGTGAAAAGATATCCCAGAAATCGAAATTGCTGGTCACATCACGGGCGAATTTATCCTCGGCGCCGGAGGTTTCACGCAAAGAAACCGCTGTCGGCACAAGGATCCACATCGAAATCAGACCGCCAACCGCCGAAGTCCACACAAAGCGCATGAAATTTTTAATATAGGCCTTTGCCTTGCCGTCGGGTGACAGGCCGGCGTATTTCCCGTTGTTCTCAAAGGTGCGCATGGCGTACCACAGCACAAGGAACACACAGATCATGTAGCCGATATAGTAATTGGTCGTAATGGCAAGACCGAGCGTAATGCAGTAAAGCAGCGGACTTTGGCCGTTCATCACCTTTTCCAGACCGTAGACAATCAGCGGCAGCAGCACCAGGCAGTCCAGCCACATCACGTCCCAGGAGTATGCGATAAAGTAGGCATTCATGGCATAAGCCACCGAAACCGCCACCGTGCCGTAATCGTCCTTTTTGAAGACGCCCCGGCAGAATACGGCAAAGGTCGTTCCTGCGGAAGTAATCTTGAGTACCTCAATCAGGGCAATGGCTTCGGTGAGGTTTTCTCTGGGCAGAATGAGCGCAATCAGATTGTACGGGCTGCAAAGGTAATAGGCGATCAGCGGAATAAATCCGCTGCCCATTCCGACACTGTCGGAATAAGTCAGCGACCCGAAGGAGAACGCCTTTTCCCTCATCAGTGAGAAAAAGGCCGAATACTGATGGTGCATGTCGATAATCATTACCGACTTCTCACCGAAGGGATAGACGCCCAGTGACGTGTAGCATATGGCTATTGCGCAGAACGAAAGCAGCGCAGACATCCAGATGTAATAATGCCTGCCGCCCGGCCTGTCTCCGTCAAACATGGCGTGGCAGATGATCAGGGCTAGAATACCGGCGGAAATGGCCGAAACCAGGCTGTACCACACCGAACCGTCGTGAACGGTACACGACACATAGGTAATCAGCATGACAATGAAAAACGACAGGACATATTTAAGCATACCGGCAAATAAATCCACACTGTCTGACAGTCCATGCATTTTGTTGAGCGGTTTTTGTTCCATAACAAGTTCCTTTCCACATGAAAAATAAATATTAAATTTATTATATCACACATAAATGGAATTTAACAGTAAAAAAACGGTTAAATTTCAGAAAAAAGGAAAAGCCAAAAACCGTCAGGCATCCCTTCTTTTTTGTCATGCCTGACGGTTTAACCTGTGTCATGAATTGCAATCGGATCAGTTGGCGTTGTTTTCGGAATAATTTGCCAAAGCGTCGTTGACGCTGTCGCAGAAATTCCTGTCCTGAATGTACATGATCGTGCCTACTGCGGCGAAAATGCACATCACCATAGCGGCCACGATCAGGACGGTGAGCATGGAATCCAGTATTCCCACCAGCCACGCCGCCGTAAGGATGCAGACTTCCAGCAGCAAAAGCTCCGCCAGATTGTACAGCAGCAGGCCGGAAGGCGTGCTCTTGCGGCGTGAGAACACATAATCCGCCAGAAGCGGCAGGCAGCCGATCGCTCCGAAGCCAAGCGGAACAAACAGTGTCAGGACGTCGATTTTTTCGCCGCGGTAAAAGGCAAGTCCCAGCGCCGCCATTGCGAACAGGATAAATGTCACGATCATAAAATAGGTCGGAATGACCTTCTTTTTAAAATACTCTTTAAAGCTCATTGATTTTTCCTCCAAAAAGAACCCTTTTGAGATTGGCGGCATACTGCCTCGAAATAATCACCCGTTCGCCGTTGCAAAGCTCGGCTTCAAATTTCCGGCCCGGCGAAGGAGTGATGCTCCTGACCTTGCTCAGATGAACGAGGACGGATTTAGATATACGCACAAAACCCTTTGAGGAGAGTCTCTCCTCGTATTCATACAGGCGTCCGCGCACATCGGCCACGTCAGTTTCGGTGTAGGCAAATACCTTTTCGTCCACCGCTTCGAAATACAGAATGTCCGACAGCGACAGCACCACGGATTTTCCGTCGGAAATGCCGCTTACGCTGCTTCCTATGCTTTCGGCGTGATCACGCAGGTTGATGATCTCCTGTGTCACCTCACAGCAGTCTATGGTTACTTTTTCTTCCGATTTGTCGGCGGCGGTTCGGATAACGGTTTTCATTGTCAGACTCCTTCAGCTGCGCATAAGCCGCCCGGATCATTTTTTTATGCTCCGGACGACTTTGCTTTGTGTTTGATTGAATCAGCGGTTCATCAGATGAATCATCAATAAACCGGCTTCACGGGAGGAATGTAGCTGCCGTCCTCTTTGAGGTAGCAGTCAAACCAGTCTCTCACAAGTCCGTTTGTGATCTCGATGGCTTCACGGCTGTCACGTTCGCCTGTGCCGAGCATGCCGGCGAGGAAGGGAGAAAACATAGGCAGATCGGTGAAATTCATGTGGCCCGTGCCTTCGATAACCGCATTTCTGCCGATCTTGGCGTGCTCAACGGTGTACATATTCACATAGACGTGACCGTTTTCCTCACTGTATTTGACGCTGTTGTCATAATGATCCATGGCTATCAGGTTGAGCAGAGGCTTCTGGTATTCGTCCTGATTGAAGGTATACACGCCGTTTTCCACGCCGGTGTACATGCCGAGGAAGGTGCCGTCCAGCACGACGACCGCATCGATTTCCTCACGGGTTCTGCCGAGTTCCACAGCGGTGGCGCCGCCCATGGAATGTCCGTAGGCGCCGATGTGTTCGAGGTCGATCTTATTGAAGAATTCGTCATTGCCGTCTGCGCAGTTCTGCTCGATCGTGTCCAGCACGAAATTCGCATCGCCCATGCGGATGTCCATCCACTTCTTGGTGAGCTTGTATTCGTCCTCAATGGCGTATTCGCCGTTGGTGGCGTCGACCGCTTCCTTGATGAAATCGGTGTTGACGATCTTGGTGGTGCCGTCGGCTTCCTCGGTAAAGAAGGCGTGATAGGTGTGGCTGATGCTGGCGACGATATATCCGTTGGAGACAAGTTCTGCGTAGGAGGAGTAATTGGACTTCTCAAAGCCGAATGCGCCGTGCGAGAAGATCACCAGCGGGCATTTTTCGGTGGCTTCTTCGGGATAGTAGAAGGTGACGGTGACGTTGCGCTTGCTGCCGGAATCGTCGAGCGTCTCAATGCGGCTCTCGTCGGTCCATGTGTAGACCTTGCGGCCGATGTCGGTATACTGTCCGGTGGTGGGGAGGTTTTTATAAGGCGGGAAAATGATCAGCGGCACGATGGCAAAGAGCCATAGGAAGGATTTGAGAACCGTTCTGCCGATGACCTTGCCCTTTTTGAAGGGAGCGTCGTCCTTCTTGCGGAGATACTTGATAAGACCGAAAGTGCCAAAGATGATGAAAATGAACATCAGCACGAAGAGCATCAACCACTGGAACATCATTGAGTGAGGAGAGAGAAGATAATAGAGAGCGATAGCCGCCGCCTGTGCCAGACACCAGATACGTGCTTCCAGGCGGGAACGGTTCTTCTTGACGAAGCAGTAAACGAGAAGGGCTATTTCCGAGAGAATGGCGATACCTAAGAATGCTTTGACCATGATAAATACCTCCTGAAATTTTCAATATCAGCGTTTGTTTGGCTGTTCTGGTAAGTTTTTTAAAAATTTTCCGAACCGGTTTCGATGGTTTTATTGTAGCATATTATTTTTTTATTGCAATATCCCCGAGGATAACCTGCCGTTTGCAAGGATAACCTGCCGGAAAATCCGTTTTGGGCGGGATTTTTTGGGATCGAAGAGCCATTCGGGAAAAAAACAGAAAAAACAAGCGGACAGGTATTGACAAAAACTACTTCATCTGATATAATAATTACAACGTCAGATAAAGTAATTTATCCGCAAAAGGAGGTGCAGTATGGCTGAATTAAGCAGCGACGTCATGCGTGGCTACAATGACGTGATCGTGCTGAGCGTTCTGGCCGAAGGCGATTCATACGGGTACGAGATTTCCAGATGCATCGCTGAGCGTTCCGGCGGAAGGTACCCCATCAAGGAGACCACGCTGTATTCCACCTTCGCACGGCTGGAACGCAGCGGATACATCAGCTCTTATGTAGGCACCGAGACATTCGGCAGACAGCGTACCTATTACACCATAACCGACTGCGGCAGGCAATATCTCTCAGACAAATGCGAGGAATGGCAGCTTGCCAAAGAGGTAATTGATTCGTTCATTGACAAAATCACCAAATAAAGAAAGGACAGCTTATAATGGAAAATATGAAAGATATGGAAAAGGCAGGCCGCAGGATAAGGACCTATATAGAAAACATGTTTGCGTCCCTCCCGAAAACAGAGCAGGCGATTCGCATGAAGGAGGACATGTACTGCTCCATGCTGGACAAATACAACGGATACATCAGCGAAGGCGCAGGCGAGGACGAGGCCTTCGGCAGAATCGTGGACGAATTCGGTTCGGTGGAGGATATCCGTACGGAGCTTGCGCAAAGCGTACCGCAGCCGGATGAATCTCCGGCTCAGAAATCAAAAATACCGGCTGCGGAAAATATTTCTCCGGAGCGAAAGAAGCAGTATGACAAATATAAAATCATACAGGGAATCGCCGTTGCCCTGGGAGTTGTATGCTGCATTTTGGCGGTCTTTGGCTCTCAGTACCTGTCCGTTTCCTTTTTCGGAAACAGTAACGACCCGCAGATTCTGACCTTCGGTCTTCTGGTGGCACTGGGTGTGTTCCTGTTTGTGTGGGCAGGCACCGGCGAGTCCAAATTCTATGACATAACGCTTCCGGAAGCTCTCAGACCGGACGTCAGCGAGGAAAGAATGAAGGAATACCGCTGTTTTATCGGCGTGCGTCAATGGCTCATCTCATTTGCGGTCGCTCTTTTTGTGGTCTGTCCGTTTATCTACGATTGCGATTACGGCATGATCATCATGCCCGTGCTGGTCGCTGTAGGCGTCGGAATACTGATTGTGGTCGGTGCCGTTCACGATACATACAGCGATGTCCGCACTGACAAAGACGATAAGTAAGCGAATAAAAGCCTGTTCAGGATCTCGGCGTGCGGGGAGAGATTCTGAACAGGCTTTGACATCATACTAATTTTATTTGCTTTTGATGTTTACAAAGGCAATGATTTGTGCTATACTTCAATTCAGAACCAAAAAGTATGGAGTGAACTGCCTTGACGCCTTATGAGCAAATGGTAAAATTCGAGATTGGTATGGACATGGGACTGCTGTCGCTGGAGGATCTGCGCAACTTTCTGAACGATGCGCTGCGTCAGGCCGATGTGCCTTACATTTACACCGACGTATTCCTCACGCTTGACAAGGGGCAGGAGGCTGTCACCGATACGATTTTCTACAATCTTCAGGGCAATTACAAGGCCGACCGTTCGAGCGGCAATACCGTGCAGCTGGCGCTGATCGGAATCATCCGTGATAAGTACCGCTCGGGTGAAATCGACAAGGAGCGCTGCGTCCATTTCCTGCACTGCCTGACCAATTATTCCGACTGCGAGTGGAATCTGCTCGCCATCGACGAATATTACAAGCTCAACAAGAGCGGCTACGGCAGCGATGAGGAATTCGAGTCAAAGCTCAGCGAAATCCTTTCCAAAGGCATATAAAGAAAAAATCAAAACAAACGCCTGCCGCCGGACCATGCAGAAAGCGACAGACGTTTTTTTGATGGATAAATTAGGTTTTTGCCCTCAGTTCTGGGGATCAAGCAGCTTGAATTCGGGCTTGGAGTCGGTCGGGGTCTCTTCCTTGTCCTGTGAGTCCTGATTGTCCTTTTCGAGCTTACTGTAGGCCCTGATCATGCGAAGCGCCCAGTCACGTCCGACCATGCACACACGGGATGTGTAAATGGCTTTGACAACCGCCGAAAAGCGCTTTTCGATAGAGGCGTAAATCGCAGGATCGATAAATATGGAACGGGTATTTCCGTCATCGCAGAAGAAAATCAGGGCGTCCTTGTCATCACGGCGTTCGTAATAGATATTGACCACGCCTATTCCCTCAAACCGCTTGTTGAATATATCAAAATAAACGAATTTCGCTATTTCGATAACGCCGTCATTCAGGCCGAATTCCGCAATTTTGATTTTTTCCATCAGCTCATTGACGGTGGTGACCACACGGATGCCGTAATTCGGAGCGGTAAAATTATCCTCAATGGCGCTTCTGATGGCCTCGTAATCGAAGGTCTTGACTTCCTCCTGCGAAGTGACAGGACGGAAGTATATCATCATGCGTTTTTCCATATCATGATAGGTGAGTCTGGAAACTACCTGCAATCCTTGACCGCACTTTGGACATTTCTCGTTAAAAAGCTCGCCTGTCAGTACCTTTATTTTATACTCGGGATCGTTCTGAACATTAATGATCGGAGGACGGGAAACCTCAACGTCGGCTCCGCATTCAGGGCATTGAATTGTATATGTTTTGTTCTCCATTGCTGATGAGACACAT
>CAMHJC010000099.1 GCA_946185345.1 uncultured Clostridia bacterium | reverse complement strand
CGAATACTCAAAAGGCAAAAACCAAAAAAATCCTTCCCTCGGCTGAAGAAAAAATGGATAGATATTTTATTGCCGGATTAATAATTGTCTGTTTATCCTAGTCAAATATACAAAAACAATTAAATATTTTAATTTTTTTCTATATTATATTGTATATTTTAAAATACTGTGTTATAATTAGTTTGTATAATTGTACTTAGAAGATAACTTTAATGGGGCTCAACGGTATTGTAAGTTTAATTATTCATCATAACAGGATTTATTGACTATAGGGACGTTTGCAAGGAGGCAGCGTAATGAATAATTCCAGGTTTACATCGCACTGCGGAAAGGGTCAGTCTCCGTCAGCCGGGCGATTCAACAGACATTCCGGTGCGGGCCAAAGAAGAAACAGGGGAAACAGACCCTCTTCAGAAAATACAGTCCGCCAGCATAAACACTCACTGACATCCTGATCGGTCGCGGTCGGCCTTGTTGCCGTGCTGCTTTTTTCCATGTTCACGGCCAATCTGTCGTCGGTTTACGAACTTCTCAGCATTTTTGCCAAAAATGCCGATACCGCCGATAAGCTTTATTATCCTGCCACGATGGAACTGTACGATTACTACACGGATTATGAGATTTTCGGCAGACCTCTGCAAAACTATTCCAATCCTGACAGCACAAGTACCGTCAAGGGAGACGGCAATCACAGAAACACCTATAACCGGAATTTCATCTTCAATCAGGCGCTGGCGGATTCGGGCTATGTGTCCAAATCCGGTTCGTGGAGCGACGCCTCGCTGAATTATTATCCGCTTTATCTTGGATGGCTGACCGACAAGAACGACGGAATTCTCGGCAAGGTCAGCTACCTGATGAAGGATTCAAACGGCAATCATATTGACTTCTACAATTTCAGCAAGCCTGCCAATTCCGAAGCAGGTACGGCGGTTTATGGATCAAATAATACGATCACTTCCGGACATTCCGCCGCTGCGCAGGGACTGGTCGATCCGGTGCTCTATAACGGTGTGCTGACGCAGGGAAACGGTGCGGTTGCCCTGCCTTACTTTGACGAGAGCTTTCTCAACTCAAAAGTCGGCGACATTCTGACCCAATCCAGTCTGACAAAGAGCTACAGCGGCAACAAAGGCTACTGGACGGCAACATGGTACAAAGACAGCAATAAGGAGCCGGATCTCTGGTCCAAGCTATCCGATAACGATTCCGCCAAAAACAAAACCCTCGGCAGGGTCGAAAAGGGATTTACCTTCAAATTTCTCAAGAACGCCGACGGTATGTATGAATACGACAGCGAAAACCAGCCGCTTGCCTACGGTTCCAAGACATATGTGGTCGGAAAGGACAGCAGCGTTTCGGGCAAGACCGACCCGGATGTGGGCGGAAATTATAAGTTCTACAAGGACGACAATAACGCCAACGGCTTTTTCCCTTGGCAGTATTACGACAATAACGACTATAAAAACTTCGGCTACGCCGCCAAATTCTCAATTCCTTTTACCATGTCCTCCGACGGTTACACCAAGAATGTCTCCAGCGGTACATCCGGCGCTCCGATTGAATTCAACTTCCGCGGAGACGACGACGTCTGGGTCTTTATCGACGACCAGCTTGTTCTGGACGTCGGCGGCGCTCACGGCAAGGTGGGAGGCAAGGTCAATTTCGGCAACAAGGGCAGCCGTAAGCCTTATGCCCAGACCTATTATGTCAAGGATCCGACCAAATTCCATACCCACAATAACATTACCACCTCAGACGTAATGGCCGGCGATCGGGTAGATATCACCAGCCAGCTTGACGAAGTGGGCCTGTACAGTGATTCCACACGCGAGCATACCCTGACGGTTTACTATATCGAACGCGGCACGATAGAATCCAACTGTTACATTTCCTTCAATTTCCAGATCGCCGACACCGTTTCCGTTACGAACAAGATTGACGCTAGCGGCGTAAACCCCGCTTTTCAGACGACCGCCAGCAATGTGGCTGCCAGCGAGGGCATGGCGTATCTGATTCAGTCCAACGGCGGCGCCGCTAAAATGGAAAGTCCTGATGCGGGAACCTATACCCCCCGTGAGCTGGAATCGGATTTTGACAGCGAAGCTCTTTCCGCCACCTCCTACAAGCTCTATTTCAAGCTGGATGAAAATGAGAATATCGACTCATCCCTGACCATGACGGTGGAAAACGGAAAAACCGCAAAGCTGCCCGATTATGTGCCTCTCGAAGAGATAAACGGAGAATATTACTATGTCAAGGGCTGGAAAAAATACAATAATTCAGACACGACTATCTACACCACCTATAAACCGGCAAGCAATATGACTTTTGTGGCGGAATGGGCAAAGGTCAGCGAACAGACCTCCACCGGCGGCGGAGGAGGCGGCGGCACGACCTCTGAATCGTTCCCTGATGCGCCACGCAAGCCGACGCTGATGATCAACCAGACAAACAGCAATCTTCCCAAAATGCAAAACTACGGCTGCACCATAGCCGACGGCTCCAACAACAACGGAACCAACGGTTGTACCGCCACCTTCTTCAACGCAACGGGTACAGCGACTTCTCTCCCTCCGTCGAATCTGTTTTTTGAGTGGAGCGGAGTCAGATATCCCGGCTCAGGACAGACGATCAATCTTGCCGATGACAATTATGATCTGTTTTTCCTGAACGGTTCCACCTCGTCGCCGCAAGTCGGCAGAGATACTTTGGTCAATTATCTGAATGGCGACACCGACGAAAATATTGACAATAATAATTCTGACCGGCATCAGTGGATATACTGGTACAATGAACTGTATAAAGCCTTAGACAGCAAGTATTCGACAGTCAAAAATCTGTACGATGGCGGCCTGAGAACCAGCCTTGTCACGAATTATATCACCACGCTGGAGAATTATCCTAGCCTGCTGATGAGTTCTACAAGCGTTTCCTCCTTGAAATCCATGGCACAGCAGATCCGCTCCATCGGGGACGTGACATATACCTATGCATACACTGATTCCGACGCAAACAATGAGCCGTATGATACCCTGACATTCTATGTCTACAGCGAGGACGGTGCTCCGTCGGTTTCTCTGACCAATGTACCGGCTGTCGGCGGCAATGTGACTGACGTTACGATCACGCAGCTCAGTCAGTCTTCCGCATTCGGCAACGATATTCCGGATGAATTGACGGGTTATGTTGACAATAACAACAAAGCCTATTATTATGCGGTGACCGTTCCCGCAACAGTGAGAAAGACCAGTACCCCGAACGATACCGAGAATTACCCCGTCCTCAATGAAACGATTGTCACCAAGGTATCGGTCAACGGCTGTCCGGGGGTTTCTTCCACAGCTCTGGCCAACAGTCTGCGAACCTATCCTTACTACTGTTATTACGACTATCCCGCAAGCAGTTCACAGACTGACGAATGGCGCGATATCAGGGGCGCTACGTTCACATTCAGCGACGAAAAGGTCAGATTCTTTGTCTATTCCAGGTCAGACCCCGGTTCGGTCATTACCTATTTTGACCCTATGGGCGTCGAACACGCTCCCGCAGCGGACTCGCCACTGACCTATCTCGGCAACTATCTGAGTAATTATTATCTGTATGAGATTTCCGAAACGGTTATCTCGTCCAGTACCGGCCAATCCGGACCGGTTGGCATCAAGATAGACACCGTGAAGACCTATACGGATGATTTCGGCACCGACGCTGCCTATTGCTTCATGCATGACGACGGCAGCAGCGGAAACAGTATCACCAGCAGCATAAAAGATACATGGTGCAAGCTCTATACCGTGTTCAGCGCTTCTCCTTCCAATGACAATTACAAAAAGCTCTATCCTTTCTACAACAATCACGGTTATCCCGATCACGGCATTGACTGGGATCACTCCATTCAAATGGCACAAGCCGATTCAACGAATAATTGGTATGCGTTTATTCCGTACAAAAGCGGCGTCAAATATATGTACCATGTCGATAGCAGTGCGTCATGGCCCATGACGGAAAACGACGTCATTGCTGACAAGAATGTGTCCAGCGGCGGAAGCCAGACCAATTATGTAACTGCCACCAATGGCAACAGCAGTTTGTATGAATATACAGCTACGGCGCTGGCTGTCGGTTCGTCAGGCAGTTCAGGTTCCGGCGGTAACAGTACCCCTCAGGGGCAGTTCCAGGCGGGGGAAGGAACCTATGCCGACGCTTCGGGAGTCAACTTCAAGCTTTTCAATACCGACACTCCGGGCGAGCACAAGGCGTATGGCATCCGTCAGACCAATCAGGAAGACGGAAAATTCTACCTGCACGACAACCAGACCGCAAAATTCACCTATCAGTTCCAGCGGCACACAGGACTGAGAATAGCTCAGACCGGTGACAGCCGTATGTATACCCCGACCTACATCACCAAGCTGCCGGCCGAAACCGTTACCATCACACCCAATTCTCCGCAAGGCAAGCCGGAAGGCGTCATGTACAGCGCAACCGCCAATAACGAGGATAACGGTCTCTTTACAAGATACCGTACAAAATGGACTCTCACCGACGAAGCGGAAGGACGCATCGAATCCTCCAGCGAGAATTACAATGTCTATCTGCATGGTGATGAAACCGGTTCCTCCCTTTCCGACGATTTTCAGGATCAAGACTACTCGGATGTTGGCGCCCTGTACCTCGACAACATCATCAAAAGCGCCGACGAAACAACCGGTATCGCACTGACCGCGACCTTTACCAATACGATCATCACCGGCGATCTTTATATCAAAAAGATGCTTAAGCCTGATGCCATTGACTCTATCGAATCACGTATTGCCTTAGACGACGGCTATGATCCCGAATTCAGCTTCAATGTGGAATTCTACAACATCTTCGGCGGCAATGAAAGCACTGACGGAAGCGCAAGAGGCGCTTACACCGGAACCTACTACATCAAGGACGCCGAAGGCTTCTACTACGGCGGAAGCGACGGATTGACCAGGTATAAGCGCACTTATGACGAACTCGAGGACGGCGTCAGGGTGCATAAATACAAGCTCGCTGACAGCAGCGGAAATGTTTCCGGCGAGGAATTGAGCGAGGCGGAGGCGCAGGTGGCTCAGACTGCGGGAGATTATTCAATGGTCATCCAATACTCCCAGGCGGCAAAGACCGACGGTTCCCCGGCCAAGAGCGGCAGCAAGGTCAAGATGCTCGTCATAGAGGATATTCCTGTGGATACCGAATATGTGCTCAAGGAAAAGCTGCCGGCCAATGCAGCCAATCTCCCCATTTATGCCTTAGAATCCGTTGCGCTTTATGACGCCAACAAGCAGGCAACCGCGTTTGTCCTGACCAATAACTCGGTCGGCACTGAGAATTATTCCACCGAAGGAAACGAAATCTACGGTACGGGTTATACCCGGGACCAGGACAGCAATGTGACCGGAGGCAAGCTCAGAATAGCGGCTACCCCGAATCAGAAAGTGAACGAAGCCGATGACGCTATTGCGGGCTATTTCGCCGTCAGTCGGAATTCCATTAACGGCTCCGATTCCAGACTCGATGTTGTCAACAGACTGGCCAAAGGATACATCATCATAGCCAAGCAGGTGAATCATCTCTACTACTACGCCCATGATGAAAACGCTTTAAGCGATGATCCGGCCGGACTCTTCGGGCATACTATCACGGTCGGCGGCAAGCCTCCGACATCCGACGATGTCAACGGCCACCAGGCGGCGACCGGAGCAGAGCAGACCTTCATCTTCAGGATAGAGGAATACGCCAGAAACGGGGACGATTACGAATCCTCGCCGCAGAATGTATTTTATGAGACTATCAGCTTCGGCTCGGGTGATGCGCTGAATACCTTTAAGTACCGCATCATAGCGGTCGATTCGAGCTGCAAGTATGTCGTCACCGAAATCACCGACTGGTCGTGGAAGTATTCGGCGCACACGTTGGAGATTAATCCTGCTGTAGCCGTTCAAGGCAACAGCAAGACCGGTAATTACAAAGCCACTATCATCAAATACGGCAATGTGACCGTCCCCGAGATAGACCAAGACGGCAATGCGGTTTCGGGCGGTGACGATCAGGAATACAAAAACAGCGCTCTGGTAGCATTTACCAACATCAAGAATACAGATGATGAACAGCATCCCCATGATGAAGACACCCGAGACGTTGAGGGCGATACATCCATTATCGAAAATGCAGCGCCTGTACCGGCTGCTTAGGAAGGACGGTGAATCAATAAGGTGAGTAATTACAAAATCGGTAATACTGACAGAATTCGCAAAACCAACAGCCACAGCCGATCGAAATCCAAAAGCAAGACGAAATCCAGATCCGGCATGCAGTCGATGCTGAGCGCTGTGGCGGGAACGTTGGTCGTTATTCTTGCGTCGGTCATAGCGGTCAGAGCCTATCTGACCGCCCAGACCGATTTAATGAAAAACAAATTTTCTTCAAAGGAAATGACCTACACCGACACGTCCATCTTCGAACCCGGCGGCAGCAGCTACACCATCGACATTGACAACCAGTCAAAAATCGGCACGCTCAAAAGCAACAGCACCGACAAATCCGCCCAAGTCCACAATTCCGACGGCATAGACAAAAAGCCTGTGTTTGTCCGGGTAACAATGGTCATGAATATCTACGACAGCAACGGCGTCAATGTAACGCGGGATTATCCGGAATGCACTCCCACCTATGTTCCCGGTGCCAATTGGGGAGATAACTGGGTGGCAGATTCCCAAAACACCACTCCGGTCTGTTATTACTACAAGCATATACTTGTACCCAACGGATATACAAGCAATGTGTTTGACAGCGTTACGATTGCTCATGCCGACAAGCTTCCTCAGAATGCGACGGTAAAAATCAGGGTGATGACCGATACGGTTCAGGCGGTTGAAACCGATGACGTGAACTGGACGGCGGCCGATTACACTGAGTCAGAGGTGGCAAAGGCCTGGAGCGGCGCAACTGCTGAAGTGGATACTTCAGACCTGACGGATTTACAACTGGCCTCACAGGTGACAGCGCCTGTGAATTGGAGTTTTACCAAGATCAATTATTAGTTTTCAGGAGAGTCGTTATGAAAAATAAAATCAAAAACGCGGTGCTTTTCATTTTTACGCTGGCACTTGTGGCTGGAACGGCAGTTGCGGTTACCTGGGCTGTGTCTTCAAACAGCGAAATGGGTAAAAGAGAAAATGTATTTACGCCGGATGACACCGTCAAGCTGGCAATAGCCGAGCCGTGGTAGGATTATCTCAATGAAAACGGCAAATACGAGCATACCAACGAAGGAAATGTCACAGAAAATAATGTCGAAACCGGCGCTGATGTGCCTTCGGATTATCCCACACCCAGTTCCATCGCCCTGACTTCTCCGGTTCAGGGCGAGGATCTGGCGGGGCGTTATCTGCCTGATATGTTTATTCCAAAGAATCCGAAGCTTTACAACATGTACACAAAGAACACCGGCAACGGAGACGATGACAACACCGGCGCCGAATACGTCGCCATGACAGTTTCCTACCAACTGCTGATTCCGACCAAAATCATGACGCAGAATAATATCTTTACCCAGGCTTCAGGAAGCAATGTATCCAGCTATTGGGTTGCCATGAGTGATTTCAGCGCCTTCAGCATCTACACGGATGACAACGGTACGCCTGCCAACAATACCGATGACAAGGATTATCTCTCGATTGACCTGACTTATGATCAGTTCAATGAGCTTGCAAAGGTATACAGTGACATATCGACCCAAGACTTTAACTCCAACTGGACGGCTTTCGACGCATCCTACGGCTTTGATGAGGGGTCCGCATTTTACTACAACAGAGTTATCTACGCCAAAGACAGCGGCAATCTGAATTCTACTCATACCAATCCGACGGAGCCGTTATTCAGCTTTGTGAAGATTAATGCGTTTGACGGTGTGAACGACACCGCCACACTGCCGGATTCCGATTCAAACACGGCCAATACCTCTGTGAAGTACAAGCTGACTGTGCCGAACGCCGGCGGAACAGACGTGACGCTCTATCTGAACAGTCTGCCGCAGTTCAGCATCAATCTGCAGGGATTTGCCATAGACGCTAATGTTTCCGAATTTAAGTCAGGAAATGCTATTTCTGATCTCAGCACACTTGGAGCAACGCCCAAGGGTAATGCGCTTAATGCGCTGAAAAACCTGATTGACAAGGCAAACAGCTGATTTGATGCGGGGAGGAATGAATTATCATGAAAAAAACTAAAAAACTCACTTTGAGCAAAACGCTTCTTATTCTGACCGCCATAGTGCTCGTCGCAGCCATCAGTATCTCTGTAACGCTTGCCTACCTCACAGCCGAAACCGAGGTCAGAAATAACGTATTTACGTCAGCCGCCAACATTTCCGGCGAGACCATTGAGCCTTACGGAGAAGAAGCGGGTGAACCCGGCAGCAATTCCAATGTGAATTACACCTATCAGCCGGGTAATACCTACGATAAGGATCCGCTCATTCACAACAAAACACTCGATTCGGATGTATATGTCGGCGCACGCCTGGATTTTTACATCGCTGTTACCAAGGACGGAAATGATAATCCGGTTTACAGACAGGTTCCCTATGATCTCTTTACCAAATATGTCACCATCAACGGTTCGAATGTGGTTCCCCAAAACACCACTACAGCCGGCAAATGGGAAGAAATAGCGGTAAGTACCGCCGTAAACACAAACGATAACACCGTGTCGCCTCATACCGATTTTTCCACAACGCTGGGCACCGAATGGTCTAAGTACTACGTTTATAACAGTGTGCTGGCCCGATCCGTCTTAGGCGAACATGTAGGAACTGGTACGAATCCCAATACCTATCAGATCGGAGAAACTGACAATCAGTCCGGAAGCACATCCGGCAATACCAGTATT
>CAMHJC010000098.1 GCA_946185345.1 uncultured Clostridia bacterium | reverse complement strand
TGCCGAACAGACCCTTGACCGCCGGGAACGGAGGACGGGGACGCGGCTCACCGCGGTTGCCCTCGATGGAGGTCATCAGAGCGGTCTCTTCGCCGCACACGAAAGCGCCGGCGCCGAGTCTGATGTCGAGGTCGAACTTGAAGCCTGTGCCGAAGATGTTGTCGCCGAGGAGGCCTGCTTCACGGGCCTGCTGAATGGCGATGGAAAGACGCTTGACAGCGATCGGATACTCAGCGCGGACGTAAACATAGCCCTGTGTGGCTCCGATAGCGTAGCCGGCAATCGCCATTGCTTCAATGACAACGTGCGGGTCGCCTTCGAGAACCGAACGGTCCATGAATGCGCCGGGGTCGCCTTCGTCGGCGTTGCAGCATACGTACTTCTGATCAGCCTGGTTGGCTGCAGCGAACTTCCACTTGAGACCGGTCGGGAATCCTCCGCCGCCTCTGCCTCTGAGGCCGGAATCGGTGACGCACTTGATGACGTCATCGCGGGACATCTCGGTGAGCACCTTGTTGAGAGCCTTGTAGCCGTCAACCGCTATGTATTCCTTGATGTCCTCAGGATTGATCACGCCGCAGTTGCGGAGAGCGACTCTCTTCTGCTTAGCGTAGAATGTGGTTTCGTTCAGGCTCTTGATTCTGTCGCCGTCGACTGTCTCATCATAGAGCAGTTCCTTGACGACCTTGCCGCCCTTGAGGTGTTCCTCGACGATGCGGGGAATATCCTCGACCTTGATGCGGGAATAGAAAGAGCCTTCGGGATATACGATCATGATCGGGCCGAGTGCGCAGAGACCGAAGCAGCCTGTGCGGACGACGTTGACTTCCTTGTCAAGACCGACCTTGGCGAGTTCTTCCTTCATCTTGGCGATGAGCTTTTCGCTGTCGGAAGAAGTACAGCCTGTACCGCCGCAGATAAGGACGTTCTTGCGGAAGGTCTGACCCTCGTATTTCTTAGCCTCTTCTGCCGATTCACGCATAGCCACATGAACGTATTCACGGGCTTTGACTGCCTGCAGATCGGCGAAAGACTTAATTTGCAAAGTTTCCATTTTTTACTATGGCACCTCCATATTGATTTCGCCCTGTGGGGCTTGATTTTTGTGGATTACTGTCTGTACTTGGCTATGATATCGGGGATATCCTTGGGCAGCAGACGTCCGTATACATCGTCGTTGACGGTGAGAACCGGAGCCAGACCGCAGGCGCCTATGCAGCGGCAAGCCGTAAGTGAAAACTGTCCGTCCTGAGTGCATTCCTCTGGCTGGATTTTAAGCTCCTCGACCAGCTTGTCGAGCAGAGCGCCGGAACCCTTGACATAGCAAGCGGTGCCGAGACATACCGAAATGTTGTACTTGCCCTTGGGCGACAGCGCGAACTGAGAGTAGAAGGTGGACACACCGTAGACCTTTTCGAGAGAAACTCCGAGACCGTCCGCGATCATTACCTGAACCTCGATGGGCAGGTAACCGTAAATGTCCTGAGCCTTCTGAAGCACGGGCATGACAGCGCCGGGCTGAGACTTGTGCTCGGCGATTACCGCGTCGAGCTTGCTCTTTTGTTCTGCAGTGCCCTTGAAAGGCAGCGTACTGATTCGCTTCTGCATGAAAATTTGCCTCCCTGCAACTAAATTTTGCCGCCGCAGCAGATAAAAATGATGCGGCAACATTTTTTAAAAGAATAACATTTTTGCAAGAACACAAATCCACTCGGAAAGGCACACATATTGACAGAAACAGGCTGTGCGCATGCCGATGAAATGTGCTCTTTAACATATAAATTATATCATCTCAAATAGTATTTGTCTACAGTTATTTTTTTCATTTGGCATTATTTGCTAAAATTTACATATTAGTCAAATTCACCACAAAAATCTATACAGAAGATAAAAAATTATCTAATCATGATAAATATAGCGGAGGTCAGCCTTGTTAAAAATGTGTCAAATTTTACACTTTTTCGAGCCTGGTAAAATTAGACAAAAAATGTCGAAAATCTTTTTTTCTGAATCTCAGCGCTTTAAACCGGCGCAGTGCGGCCGATTTTTATTCCAATCCGCATTAACGCAGGCCGGGCGGCATATATATTACGGAATGATTCTGAAAGGTTCAAAACAACGGAGGCAGACAAAATGAGGATTATCGTAAAAAAAATCAGTGAGAATTCCGGCAGGAAGCGTTCGCTTGGCAAGCGTACTGCCGCAGTGACGGCCGCGGCCGCACTGGCGCTAGTCATTATCCGGGCGTCGGTCAATCATCCGGCGGAAGCGGCAGGAAGGACAGTCGGGGTGAGCGGAAGCGAAATGTCACAGCCGACAAGGCATGAGCCGAATGAGGAAAGGGAAGAAGAACTGCGGCCGCTCAACAACCGTGACAGCGTGACGGTCGATGATGAACTGGACGACCTGCTGCTTGACGGTGAGGAAATCGACTCCGGCATTTCTTCGAGCTACAACGGGAAACTCGATATTCCCTCCAACGTGCGTCTTGACCGGCTGGACTTCGGCAGCGACTTTGTCAAGCCTCTGAAAAAGGCGAGAGTGACGTCACGGTTCGATTACAGAGTCAATCCCGTGACGGGACGGTATGTATTCCACACCGGAATGGATCTGGGAGCGGCGCAGGGATCCGACATCCTGGCGATGAAGGATGGCAGAGTGGTCAGCGCAGGATACAGCGGCGGTTACGGAAATGTGGTCATTCTGGAACACACGGGAGGAATCCGCACCTTGTATGCGCATTGTTCACGGCTGCTTGTCAGCTCTGGCGAGCGAGTGAGCAAAGGGCAGGTCATTGCGCTGGTGGGATCCACCGGCAATTCCACCGGGCCTCATCTGCACATCGAATTCCGTAAGGGCGGCAAGCGATACGATCCGGAATGGGTGATAGGCGGTTTGTACAATTGAGTTTTTTCATCGGGAAATGCAGGATCAGAGTGAATTTCTATTTTTTTGCGCTGCTGTGTATGACGGGTTTATTGGACCGCAGCGGAATCATGCTGTGGGGAATGCTTGGGGCATTGCTGCACGAATCCGGCCACCTGGCGGCCATGCTGCTGCTGCCGGGACACGCTCCGGAAGAAATCAGCGTTACGCCCTTCGGCATGAAAATAGGCAGCAGTCCGCTGGCGGAATTTGAAAAAGGCAGCCTGACGGTACTGATGGCGGGCAGCGGAGTGAATTTTGTCACGGCGGCTGTGACATTTGGATTTCTACCGGATCTCGCCGCCGTCAGTCTTCTGCTGGCGGTATTCAATCTGCTTCCGGTGGAGAATATGGACGGCGGCGGAATTCTGCGCATCCTGCTGGAGAGATGCCTTCCGCCGTCTGCCGCCGGAAGCGTTCTGACGATTGTGTCGTGGGTAACGCTGGCGGCAATGTTTCTGCTCGGCATAGAGGTGCTTGTTTCTACAGGGTATAATTTCACTCTTTTAGGAGCGGCGGCCGCCCTGGCCCTGACACGGATAAAAAAATAACAGACCGAAGCGTTCGCTCTGACAGGAAAGCGGCTTTGGTCTGTTTTTTTGTATGAGTGACAAAGAATTCCCCGACGGTTCCGGGTCTGTGAATGAGCCGGAACCGTCGGGGAAGGTCATGCGTTTTCCGCGGCAGGGAGGAGGAAGGTTCCGCTGTCAAGGGCGTCATTGACTCTCACGCAGTTTGCGGATAAGCTCCGTGGTGCTGTCTACATCCAGCTTCACTTTGACGGAGGCGATGATTCGTTTGATATAGCTGTAGGAGAAGAAGAGCTTTTCTCCGATTTCCTTGCCCGAATATCCCTGATAGAGCAATTCCGCCACCTTCCATTCGTTTTCGGTGAGTCGGCCGGCAATCGAATCGGAAATGTGCGTCGGTTTGCCGGAATGTCCGGCGAGCTGCACGGCAATCCGAGCCAGCAGCACTTCGCGGTGAAAGGGCTTCCGGATGTAATCCGCACCGCCGAGGGTCAGTCCGCGTATTTCGTTATCCGTATCGGTCATGCCGGTGAGGAATATGACGGGGATTTTTCTCAGCTCGGCATCGTTTTTCAGATGCTCTATCATCGAAAATCCGTCCGTTTCCGGCATCATCACATCCAGCAGAATCAGATCGGGATGTTCCCCCTCCGAGAGTGCTTCGAGTGCCTGATCCGCACTGGTCATCACGCTGACGGTATACTGATCCTTCAGCATAATGGCAAGCTGCTTGAGCATTTCGATGTCGTCGTCAATCGCCATGATTTTGGGTTCTTTCATAATGTCTCCGTTCTGTTTTGCAGCTTGAAAAGCGCTTCTTTAAAGGCAAAACGTTCAATTAATTGCAGTATCTCCTCATAATCCTCATGCCGTTTGTCGGTACGCTGGAGCGCCTCGACCGCCTCCCTGGCGTTGAGCCAGAGATTGTTCTTCAGTGCGTAGACCGCTTTTTCGGTGAGAGATGACACACTTTCCGTATCGGGCTCCTTTTCGTCTGCCGGGAGCATGGCAACCAGCAGCGAAGCATGCCGCTGCGTGCGCTCCCACTGCATACCCATCAGGGAAAATGCCGCCGACGCGTAATCGGTGTCTCCCTGACGGAGCTTCTGCTCCATCGTTTCGGCCATCAGAAAGAGCAGATTGCCCCCGATTCCACGCGCCTGCGCTTTCAGGGAATGTACGATCAGGCGAAGCTCCTGCCAGTTTTCCCGGGAGAAACATTCCTCCGCACGCTTGTGATTCTGGCTGTAATGGCTGCAAAACAGCATCAGTATTTTGCGGTAAATATCGAGATTGTTGTCCACCCGTCTGAATCCGTAAAGAATATCCAGTTCGCAGTTTTCGATGCGGGAGGTCAGTCCTGCCAGCTGCTCCGGGGAAAGGGAAGACTGACGGTGGCTTTCAAACGCCACTTTTTCCTTGGGAATGTACCGCAGCAAAAGCTGCTCAAATTTTTTCCAGTCCACCGGCTTGGTGACGTATTCATCAAATCCGGCGGCTGTCAGTCTGGCGCCTGTTCCGGCGATTGCGTCGGCGGTCAGGGCGATAAATGCGGCGTTCACTCCCTTGCGCTTCATGCGGGAAAGCGTTTCGACGCCGTCCGGTTCGGGCATCATGTAATCAAGGACAATGATGTCGTATGTCCGGCTGACAGCCAGACGGATGCCGTCTATGCCGTTGTCGGCGGTATCAATCCGAATCATGGTTCTTCCGAGAAGCGTCTTCAGCAGTTCCAGATTTTCGGAATTGTCGTCCACCACCAGCATACGGCATTCGGGGGCGATGAAGTGGGTATCCCTGCTGGCCTGCGCGGTGACGGTTTGTTCCGAGGCTTCCTGTACCAGATGAAGGGTGAAAACCGTTCCCACACCAACCATGCTTTCGGCAGTAATCCTGCCGCCCATGCGCTCGGTCAGTTCCTTGACGATGGCAAGTCCGATGCCGGTTCCTTCCACCGATTGGCCCCGGGTATTGCCCACCCGATAGAATATCTCAAAGATATGCGAAAGCGCCTCGTCCGGAATGCCTATGCCGGTGTCTTCCGTCTGAACGGTAAGGGAATAGCGCTTCCCGTTATCTTCGGGAACCGCCTTCACACGCAGGGAAACGCCGCCCTTCTCGGTGTATTTGACGGCGTTGGTCACGAGATTGTTGACAATCTGCAGGAGATGCTCCTTGTCGCCCATCAGGGTAAGGTCTTCGGGGTAATCGCGTTTCACCGTAAAGGACAGATTCTTCTGCCCGGCCAGTTCATTGCCGAGGAGCGACAATTCCGTGGCCAGCTCTTCCAGGCTGTAAGGAGCGCAGACAAGTTCCGACTGTCCGGTGCGAATTTTGGTGATATCCAGCACGTCCTTCATCATGGAGAGGAGTTTTTTGCCGAACAGCGTGATTTTGGCGTTGAAGCCCAGCACCTGTTCATTGGTGGCGGTGCGGTCAATCATCTCACTCATTCCGAGAATCATGCTGATAGGGGTTCGGATTTCATGGCTCATATTGGCGAGAAACAGATCCTTCGCCTTGCTCTGGCGGCTGACTTCCTCAAGCGCCTCCTCGGTTTTCTTCTGCTGTGATTGATAGAGAGTCATTTGCAGATAGAGCGTTACCGCAAGCGCCATGGAGCAAACCACCACGCTGGAAATGATGTCCAGTCCGGCAGCCTGTTCGCTTTCAAACGGAATGACGGTATCCGGAAAATACATCGCCACAAGGCTGCATATAACGTATTCGATGATCTCGGCCAGCGAGATGATCAGACCGAGTTTGTTTTCGAGCATAAACACGGTGAAGGAAACTGCCAGCGCAAAATAAACCGGCATTCCGCTTAACAGTCCGCCCGCCGTAAAGAACATCACCGGAAACATTAATATAAAGATAAAAAGGATGGTGATGAGATAGCTGGAGCGGTAATGTCCGGTCTTTTTGGCAAAGGCAAGAAGGCCGGCGGAAAGAACGGCGCAGCTCAGCAGTGCGGACAGATTGAGTATGTCGGATCCGTTGAAGTACGAAATGACAAACGCCGCCAGACTTACCGTACAGCCGACGCATGCCATGATGTTGAAAATGGAAACGCGTATGTTGGTAGGGTGAATCAGGAAATGCATGATATTTATCATTGATTTTCCGATATATTCCGAAATGGGTGTTCGTTTCATCGGCTCACCTCTTTCTATGACAAAACAATCATAACAAATCCGAAATGAAAAATCAATCCTTATCCAAAAGTGTGTCCCTGAGGGACACTGTTTTTTTGGGGAATCTGATGTTCCCAAATAATTTACACAATGGAAATATTTTGTTTTTGATTCTTAGTTACTATATTTAGGGAGTTTATGAAATAAGGAGATTTTATTATGCTTTACAGGATAAAGAGGATGGCCGTATTGGCGCTGTCCCTCACATTATTGGTTTCTCTTTGCGCTTGTGGAGGCGGCGAAGGAAGCGTCAACAAAGACGGCGGTGAGGAGCAACAGGTAAATTACAGCAGTGTCTTTCCCAACAGACAAACCATTGCCGCCGGCAATTCCATCAGTGTGGCCATCAAAAAGGACAGCAATGAAGTCAGGGTTTCAGGGCCTTCTCTTTTTTCATCCGTTTATGAGCCTTGTGACAGCATAAGCGGTACGTTGAAGTATAACAGAATGCCACTGGACAATGTCGTTTCAGTCGATGTCTATGAGTACTTTGCGGCGTTAAAGAGCGATGGAACGGTTTGTACAGGGGTTGTTTCAAAGCATCACGGAAAAAGCGCTTATGAAGCTTACCGGTTATCGGAGGCGGATAAATGGACGGATATCAAACAGATTGCCATAGGTCTGTCACAGGTGATAGGCTTGACCAAAGACGGCAAAGTACTTGCCGTCGGGTATTCAGGCAGTCAGTTTAAGGGCGTTGATCAGTGGAGCGATATCGTTGACATAGATGCGGGAGAAAACATTACGGTTGCCCTTCAATCGGACGGAACGGTATTAACCTGCGATCTGGCGCCGGACGTTTCCGATTGGAAGGATATCAAAGCCGTCTCGTGCTCAAGCAATTTCATAGTAGGATTAAAATCTGACGGAACAGTGGTGGCGGCAAGCGGTCAAAAAAATGATCCCCGTACCAAAGTGAAGGATTGGAGTGATATCGTGGCCGTCTCTGCCGGACTGAATCACTGTGTAGGACTGCGGTCAGACGGCACGGTTGTCTCCACCAAAATTACCCGTTCTGAATACGACAAGGGACAAACGGATGTGGATTCCTGGACGGATATTGTTGAAATCTCAGCCAATTACACCCACACATTAGGATTGAAATCTGACGGAACGATTGTATGCGCAGGGGCTTTTGAAGAGGATAATGATCAATACAGCCTGTTCAACTGGAATGATATAGTGATTCCTTAAATGATTTACTGTGAGGTCACGATGATTCATGCCGTGTTTTGCGGAATCAATAGAACAGAAAAAACGAAGCGGAATGATTGAAAATAACAGACGCTCCTTCAAGAGGACAATGAAATAATCAGCAGAAACGCAGCCGCCGGAAGTTCGGAAACTCGAACTTCCGGCGGCTTTTCCTTACGTCATTCACCCGGTCGCACGTCTGGCGTAGATGAGTATGATCCAACGGCAGACAGCTTCAAGCAGTCTGCCGTTGGATATTTGTTTTGTTTGTGTGTAAATTTATTGTTTTAGGGCTTACGAAATGACGGCAAACAGCTCAGGTTGCGAGGCATAAAATTGCTTGCTATAATGACAAAAACAGGGAAAGGAAAAGAGACCCTGCCAAGTTACCGACCGGAAAATCGTCTTAGCAAGGTCTCCCCAAATGGCTAATGCCATGGTCATTATAGCACAGTATCATATGGAAGTCAATCTGTTTGGAGAAACAATCTGCAAAAGTGAAGAAGAACCGGTGTGTCCGATCTGCCAGAACAAGCTGAAATTCCGTGATTGGAGAAGGAGAATATCCATCAAGGAAGGCCGCGAGGTGACGTGGATCATGATCCGCAGGCTGTATTGCAGGAAGTGCCGGAGACTGCACAACGAGCTGCCGGACATTCTTTCGCCGTATAAGCATTACGATGCGGAAACCATAGAAGGAGTTGTCGACGGCATTGTACTGCCGGATGACAGGGGCAGCGAAACATACCCCTGCGAGGCGACTATGAATCGCTGGAAGCAATGGATCGCGCACAATACGCCTTTCATTGAGGGTTTCCTGAGGATGATAGGCTACAGCGTCATGGAGCTTGGCAAGGAGTATCTGATGACCGGGGAAAAGATCTTTGACGGTCTGCGAAAACGATTGCCGCCGAAACGGAAATCATGGCTGGGATATATCAACAGAATCATATACAATTCAGGGGCGTCGCTGGAACCCTTTCCAAGAGTCGAAGCCCCTTAAGGGGCTGCACCTACTTTGTTTTGGTGGCAGCGGGATTCTGTGATATGATGGTCTCGAAGGGAGGCTATCAGCCATGAATCAGAATCATAACACTCCAAATTGGCAGGACGAGCAGGCGCTCGACCGCTACAGAATCATCTCTCCGCTTACCGACACGGAAATCGACGTCGCTAAGCGTAATAAACTGC
>CAMHJC010000097.1 GCA_946185345.1 uncultured Clostridia bacterium | reverse complement strand
ACAAAATATCCTCGCAAATAATTGTCTACTTTCAACCGAAAATTAGTATAAGAAAAAAATTCGCCGTTCAAAAGGAAAGACGCTTTTGAGCGGCGATTGTATTTTTATAGAAAAATGCCGGATAATTCGTTCAGGCTGCTCACTGTCAGATCGGGAACTTCATCGGCAGACATGGGAGAGGAATACTGTCCGTATCCCTGCATGACACGGATGGTGGTGAAATCAAGCCGGTTGGCGGGAGCGATGTCGTTGTCGAGCCTGTCGCCGATCATCACCGCTTTTTCGGGGGAGCATCCGGCTCTTTCCAGCGCCAGCAGGAATATTTTGGGATCAGGCTTTGCCACTCCTTCCTCGGCCGAAGCGACCACAACACTGAAATAATCCCCGATTCCGAAGGAATGCAGTCTGGAGACGGTTCCGGGCAGCTGATTGGCGATGATTCCCAGCTTGAATGACCGAGAGAGCTGTCGCAGGCAGTCAGCGGTTTCGGGAAAGAGTTTTTCGTATCGGCTCTGCCATTCCGGAATTGTCAGTCCGTAGTGTGCGGCGGCCAATTTGTCGCCCTTGCCGGATTTTCCGTAATAGCCGATCATGGTCTGACTGAATTCATCGTATGGGATGTCCGTTCCCTTGATCATGGCAAGAATACGCTGCCGGTATGCTTCGCTTTCATCCACCAGAGTGGAGCCGATATCAAAGAAAAGCCATTCCTTGTTTTGCTGCATATCAGTCTGCCTCCAATGCGTTAACCGCTTCACGAACCGTTCGCACGCCGAAAAGCCTGATGCCGTATTCCTGCGGCGGCAGCGTCAGTGATTGAAGATTGTGATAGGGAAGGATACACCTCTTGAAACCAAGCCGTGCCGCCTCACGAATGCGTGATTCGGCGTGATTGACAGCCCGAAGCTCTCCTGCAAGTCCGATTTCACCGAATGCGATAATATCCTCACCGACGCAGAGATCCTTCAGACTGCTTACCAGAGCGATTGCGACAGCCAGATCGGCGGCAGGCTCGTAGAGCCGAAGTCCTCCGACGATGTTGATATAGGTATCCATGTTGGCAAAGAAATATCCCGAGCGCTTTTCCAGTACAGCGATAATCAGATTCATGCGGCTGATGTCAAATCCGGTTGCCATCCGTCTTGGATTGCCGAAACCCGAGGAAGCCGCCAATCCCTGCACCTCGGCAAGAATCGGCCGGGAGCCTTCCATGGTACAGGCAACGCAGGTTCCCGAAACATTGACCGGTCTGCCGGACAGAAGCATCATCGAAGGATTCTCCACCTCACGCAGGCCGTTGTCCTGCATGTCGAATACGCCGATTTCGTTGGTGGAGCCGTAGCGGTTCTTCACCGCACGCAGTATCCTGTAAGACAAGTGCCTGTCGCCTTCCAGATAAAGCACGGCGTCCACTACATGCTCCAGAACCTTCGGCCCGGCTATGGCGCCGTCCTTGTTGACGTGACCCACCAGAATTGTCGGAATTTCGAGCGCCTTGATGCATCTCATGATGGCTCCGGTACATTCACGCACCTGCACAATGCTGCCCGGTGAGGAGCTGAGGTCGTGAAGGCACATCGTCTGAATCGAGTCGATCATCACAATATCAGGCTTCATGACACGTATGTTTTCTATTACACGTTCGACGTCGGTTTCCGCCAGAACGTAAAGATTTTCGCTGTTGACGCCGAGACGTATGGCTCTGAGCTTCAGCTGACGGCGGGATTCTTCTCCGGAGACATAGAGGATCTTCATGCTTTTGCCCAGAAATTCACAGATCTGAAGCAGGATGGTGGATTTGCCTATGCCCGGATCACCTCCGAGCAGAGAGAGCGAACCCCTGACGATTCCTCCGCCGAGAACCCTGTCAAGTTCACCCATGCCGGTGCTGTAGCGAGGTTCGTCAGCGGTGCTGATTTCCCTTATCGAAGCCGGCAGTTCGGAGGCGCCGAGAGAAATCCCCGTGCCGGTTCCCCGTGAAGCCCTGACGGAGGAAGCGGCCGGAGCCGCATCACGAACCTGCTCTTCCAGAGTGTTCCACTGACCGCAGGAAGGACATTTGCCGTACCACCGGCTGGATTCGTAGCCACATTCATTGCAAACATATACGCTTTTTGGTTTAGCCATAACATTTACGCCTTTCAGACAAAATGCAGCAGACAGATCTGAAAAATAAAGCCTGTCTGCTGCGTTTCGGTATTTTATTGATAGATGATATTATCCCAAGATGGGTATTCTTTGACCTTTTTCCAATTTTTGAAGGCCTTGCGGATCGTAGCGTTTTTTGCGTTGTCTCTCCAGCCGTCGTAAACGCAGTTGGCGGCAGTGTAGTTGAATTCACATCCCTGAGGAATTCCGTTTCTGAGCTGCTTGATTTCATCCCAGTCCAGACTGCAATGTGAAATATACAGTCGGTTGAGGTTCTTGCATTCCGTCAGAACCGTGGGATTTTGCAGCCGGGAATTATAGCACATATTGAGATCTTCAAGGTGCGGAAGCTCGAGAAGGGGTGAAATATCGGAAATCCTGTTTTGAAAAAGCTCCACATAATTGAGTTCCTTCAGATCGGCAAGAGGAGAAATGTCGGTGATATAATTATCGGCCAGAATCAGGGTATGCAGTTTTTTCAGATTTCTGATTTCGCTGATGTCGGTAATGGCCATATGCCCCAGATCAAGCGCTCTCAGCTCGGTGCAGTATTTGAAAATGGGAGCGAAGGTTTCCGAATTTCCGGGACGGTTGAAATTAGTCGCCAGGGTGGAAAATACCTGTACATCTGTCCGCACCTTAAAATGCAAAAAGCGTATCGTCCAGACGAATTGGATATCGGGATATTCCTCGCGCAATCCCTGCATTATTTCATTGCTTAGACCGCAGTCGCACATTTCGATTGCCTTGAGGCCGGGGAAAATCTCGATGGCCAGACAAAGCCTGTCGGGTGAATCAATAGGGATATTATTGAGTATGAGCCGTTCGGTGGAATTGTCAAATTCCACTCCGTAAAGACTGGCGCTGCAATTGAGCTGCAAATCAGGATTGTTGTCCGTAGCGTTTTTGATTAAAGCGTAGAGTTCATCGTTGACTTCGGCGCCGGCAATTGTCAGTGACTGAATATCCTTGAAGTACTGCACATTATGGATGTCATCCGAGGAATAATCAGAAGAGAAAGACAATGCCGTTGTATTGCTCGGAAGTATACCGCCTTTAATAGGAACAGACCAGATGATATCAACACCTTCGCCGGTCTGGGAAGCCAGGCGTTCAAAATCGCTGACCGACAGGTCAAGAGCAGTGACGTCCAGTGTCTTCAGATTTTCAAATTCTGCAAAAACAGAGTAATCGTCCGAATCGAATTCCTTTATCGTAAGCTCGGTGGTATCCGGCGGATATGACACCCCGGATATTTGGATGGATGGAGGATTACCTTTCATCCAATTCAATGAGTCCTTTGAGCAGCCGGCCAGAAAAGCAATGACCAGAATGAAAGAAACGGATAATGCAATTACAGATTTCGGTTTAAGTTGCGGCAACATGGATAATGATACCTTCTTTACTTGTAAACTTCTCTGTCCCAGTACACAATATTATCCTGAGTTTCATACTCTTTGACCTGTTTCCATCTGTAAAAAGCCAGGTAAATATCAAAATTCTTTTTCCATCTGACCCTGTAGTCATTACAGACCTTGCAACCGGGCAGTCCTTCGCAGACTTTCCATATGTCGTATTTGCTCACGGCGCTGCGATAAAGAAACAGCCTTTTCAGATTTTTGCATCGTGCCAATTCGCCCACGTTTTTGATTCCGGAGTTGTAGCCTATGTAAATGGCCTCTATCGAAGGAATCTCAGCCAGGGGAGAAGCGTCGGCAATTTTGTTGCACTGTAATTCAGCGTATTTCAGCTCTTTCAATTCTGCCAGAGGAGAAATATCGGTGATTTTGTTAAAAGCAAGAATAAGGGTGTGCAGTTTTTTCAGATTGGTGATTTCGCTTATGTCTGTCAGACTTTCATGGCCGACATCAAGCGCTCTGAGATCGGTGCAGTACCTGAACAGCGGCGAAATCATCTCGGAGGTAACGGAGAATTTGCCGTCATTGGCGAGAGTCGAAAAAACCTGCGCGTCCGTGCGGACAGCATAATAATGAAACTTGATAAGCCATACAAGTTTTTTGTCAGGATACTTGTCTCTCAATGCGGCAATCGTTTCGTTATCAAGCTCGCAGGAGCAGATTTCGACGGTCTTTAATTCCGGAAAAAGCTCCATTGCAATGTCCAGATCGGTCAGATCGGTGATTTTGATATCGTTTAAATCAAGGAAATCAGTGGTGTTATCCAGCTCCACGCCGTAAACACTGGTTTTGCAGGAAATATTCATATCGGGATTGATCTCGTGCGCCGCATGGTATATTTCCTGAAGTAAAGGAGATACTTCGATTGAAGAAAGAGTGAGCGTTTTCAGATTTTTGAGATACGGCATAAAAGAAGCGTCAGTCAGATTCCATTCCGGCGTCAGCTCCAGTTCCTCAGTGGAACAGGGAACCTTTTTGTCTCCGACCGGAACATTCCAGATAATCCGGACATTTTCCCCCACCTTAGAAGCAATCAGATCATACTCATCCGCAGTGAGTTCAAGCGAGGAGAGATCTAAAGTGTGAAGATTCTCCAATTTAGTCAAAACGGAATAATCTTCCATTTTATCGGTCAGAGTCAGTTCTGTGGTAGTTTGCGGATAAGAAACACCGTTAACCGAAACGTCCGAGCAGCTGGTGAAAAGTGAAATCAGAATAACCGAACTGGCAACCGCAAAGAGCAAAAAAAGCCACCGATCCAATCTGTTATTTTTCATCCTAAACATTTCTCCTTCTGAATAATAATGAATACTATATCTTCACCATTATAGCATAATATTCATTCCAAATCAATACAAAAATAAAAACGAGTAAATTATTTTTAAGCAAATACAATTAAATATTGACAATTACGTCTGAAAAAGCTATAATTAAGAAAAAAATAACGGAGGTCAAACGCAATGGAAATTACCAAAAACACTATCATAGGCGATATACTTGATATGGATTCTTCAACCGCTCCCTTCTTTCTGGAAATGGGTATGCACTGTCTCGGCTGTCCTGCCTCAAGAGGAGAAACCATTGAGCAGGCATGCATGGTTCACGGCGTAGATGCTGACGCGTTGGTGCAAAAGCTCAACCAGCACATCCAGGGCAAATAATTGGTCTGTTCAGGAAATCTTCAAAGGTCTGTCGCTTCATGAACTGTTGTGACGGGCCTTTTTAATATGACAGGAGTATGGCAGCTTATGGAGGAAAAAACATTTTCGCTCGGCGCTCGGCTTGAAGGGTGCGCATCGTTTGTAAGAAACGGCAAGGTGCCGGCAGATATCGGCACCGATCACGCCTATCTGCCGATATGGCTGGTCAGCAGCGGGATTGTTCCGAGGGCGTTTGCTTCGGATATCAATGAGGAACCCATCAAATCAGCGAAAAGAAACATAGAAAAATGCGGTTTGAGTGAAAAGGTAACTACATTTACAGCGAACGGACTGGATCTCATTCCACCGGATGATGTTGACGATATTATCATTGCCGGAATGGGCGGAGACAATATTGCGGCGATTCTGAGCAGTGCCGAATGGCTGAAAAATCCCCGGTACAGGCTCATTCTACAGCCGATGTCCAGGGCGTCGAATCTGAGGGAGTACCTGTACAGGAACCGTTTTGAAATCAAAGAGGAAAAAGCAGTATGTGAAGCCGGACGGATTTACACAGTGATTTGTGCTGAATATAACGATACTTTCAGCGAATATGACGATATTCAGGTGTATGTCGGAAAGCTTTACAGTGCCGATCGGCATGCGGCTGAATTGCTCCGGAAGCAGGCCGGAATTCTGCGGTCAATGGCGGACGGATACGCCGTCAAAGGAGATCCGGAAAACTCGGGAAAGTATTCCGCTCTTGCGGAGAGGCTGGAAAATTACGTCGACGGGAGGAAAACATGGTGGCAAGAGTAAAGGACGTTTATGAGATTATTAATAGGAGCTATCCTTACTGCCTTCAGGAGGATTACGACAACAGCGGCATCATGGCGGACTGCGGAAGGGATATTGACAGAATCGTGGTGGCGCTTGATATCACTAATTCCGTCGTGGATTATGCGGTTTCTGTGGGCGCACAGATGATTGTTTCACATCACCCGGTCATTTTCAGGCCGATCAGGTGTGTTCCTTACCAATCGCCTCTTCGCAAGCTGATTGAGTCGGGAATTTCCGCTGTTTCTGCCCATACCAATTTTGATATTGCAGAGGGAGGCGTCAATGACGCACTGGCAAGCAAACTGGATTTACACGATGTGAAGCCGGTTTTCAAGGTCTCCGAGAAGTCTGTCAACGGAGAAATGCGCAGGAATTACATTGGCAGGGCCGGATATACCGGTTCGGTCATGCAGCCGGAGGAATTCGCCGTCCACACTGCGAAGTGTCTGCTCGGGAGAACTTCAATAGAATTTGTCAATGGAGGAAGACCTATCAGGCATGTGGCGGTAGGCGGAGGTGCGTGCGGCGAATTCGTCTTTGAATGTCTTGACAATCATATAGATGCTTTTGTAACAGGTGAAGCCAAGCATCATGAATTGATTTACGCAAAGGACAACGGAATCACACTGATTGCGGCCGGTCATTACGCCACCGAGAATGTTGCCCTCGAAGCATTGGCGGAAACACTGCAAAAAGCACTTCCGAATGTCGATGTATTGATAACCATTGTTGACAATCCGATCAGCTTTACAAGATAAACAGGAGATGATAGTGTATGGCTCTTGACGGAGCGATGCTTCATTTGATCAAAAATGAACTTGAACAGGGAATAACCGGTGCCAAGGTGGATAAAGTATTCCAGCCGGCCCGTGAAATGATTATCCTGGCCATGCGCGGCAAAAATATGAATCACAAGCTTCTGATTTCTGCCGCAGCCAATTCAGCTAGAATTCATTTTACGCGGTATCCGGTGGAGAATCCCGCACAGCCTCCCATGCTCTGCATGCTGCTGCGGAAGAAACTTTGCGGTGCAAGGCTTGCGTCCATAGAACAGGCAGGTTTTGAACGGGTGCTGATGCTGAAATTTGAAGCGCACAACGAGCTGGGAGACGAGATTACTCTTTCACTGGCTGTCGAGATCATGGGACGTCATTCCAATATCATTCTGATAGACGAGAGGGGACTTGTGATTGATTCGGTCAAGCGGATTGACAGCGATCTCAGCTCGATGAGAATGATCCTTCCCGGACTGGAATACGAGCTTCCGCCGACGCAGGATAAAATGAATATTGCGGAAGATGACGCCGATCATTGCCTTAATCAGATAAAGATGTGTAAAGATGATAAGCTTGACAAAGCTTTTATGAAAACTATTCAAGGCATTTCTCCGATAGTGGCCAGAGAAATCGCTTACCGGTCAACGAAATTCACCGATTTTCCTGTGAAAAACCTGACCGATGCACAGTTTGACAGGATCAGAATGAATCTCAGCCAATTAAAACAGATATTAAACGGAGACGGAGAACCCAATCTCATCTCAGTTGATGGAAAGCCTGTTGACTTTACATTCATTCATCCGCTGCAATACGGCGTATCGGCTGTTTCTTCGGAATATAAGACCTATTCTGCCATGCTTGATGACTTCTATTACAGACGCGACCTGAACGACAGAATGAAGTCAAAGTCGCAGGATATTCTTAAGCTGCTGGCCAATGCTTCCTCCCGTATCGCAAAGAAGCTGGAAATCCAAAGAGCGGAACTTAAGGAATGTGGGGACAGAGAGAAATATCGCAAATTCGGCGATCTGATCAACGCCAACATTCACATGCTGCAAAAAGGCGACATCATTGCCGAAGTGACAGATTATTATTCGGAGGACTGTTCTCCGGTGAAAATACACCTCGATCCCTTGCTGACGCCGGCGCAGAATGCGCAGAAGTACTACAGGGATTATCGAAAAATGCAGGCGGCCGAGCAGCATTTGACTCAGCTTATCGAGCAGGGAAAGGCCGAGCTTGACTATATTGATTCCGTGCTGGATATGCTTTCCCGAGCGGAAAGCGAGCGGGAACTTGCCGAAATAAGGCAGGAACTGACCGAAGAGGGAATTATCAAAAAACAAAAGACATCCTCGGGCAAACAGCCGCCCAAGCTTCCGCCTCTCAGATTTGTTTCGGATGACGGTTTTACCATTCTGGTAGGCCGCAACAATCAGCAGAACGACCGGCTTACGCTTAAGGAGAGTCGGAATTACGACATCTGGCTTCACACTCTGAATGTACCCGGTTCACATACGGTCATCGTGTGCAACGGACAGGAACCGCCGGACCGAACCATCGAGCAGGCAGCCAAGATAGCCGCCTATCACAGCGGAGCGCGGCAGTCAGGTCTGGTTGCGGTGGACTATACCCTGATTAAGTATGTGAGCAAACCCCGTGGAGCCAAGCCCGGCATGGTGATTTATACCCATCAGAATACGCTGTATGTTCATCCGGATGAAGAACTCGCCGCAAGACTGGCCAAAAAAATGATGTAAAGACAATAAACTTTACATCAATATTGAACATGAAAAATGTCTCATCAGCTTCGCACTGGTGAGACATTTTTGTTTTAGGCGGATATTATAATCCTTATTCTCCTATTTTTCCTGCATAAAAATCCGGTAGAAAAGAAATATCCTCAATTTCAAAGCTTCTGCCGTTTAAATAATTCAAATCCTCCGCGTCGGTTTTAAAATCAAAGGTGAGTTTGTAGGAACAAAGCGCCTGTCTGTAATATCCTGCGGAACGGTTGACCTTGTTGGTGCCGTATTTGCCGTCTCCCAGCAGAGGATGTCCGATAGAAGCCATGTGAGCGCGTATCTGATGGGTTCTTCCGGTGAGCAGATCAACTTCCACAAGGCTGAAATGATTGATGGTATCAATTACTTTGTAGTGTGTGCGAATGGTCTTGCCGTTTTCGGACCGTTTTTTTTCAATGTAAACCCGGTTCTGTTTCTCGTTTTTCTCAAGGAAGCCTTCAAGTGTTGCCTCTGCGGGAACAGGCCTGCCGCAGACTATACAGAGATATTTTTTGTGTATCTCCCGTGACTTCATTTTGGCATTCAGAATCCGGAGTGCCGCAGCGGTTTTGGCCGCAATCACCAGACCTTCCGTGTTTCTGTCAATTCGATTGACAAGAGCTGGCGTAAATGAATTCTCCTTGTCAGGTTCAAATTCGCCTTTTTGGAACAGATATTTTTGAATTCGGAAAATAAGGGTGTCAGGCTCGTAGTTTTCGTCAGGATGAACGATCAGACCTTGCGGTTTGTTGACAATAAGAATGTTATTGTCCTCATACACGACATTAATTTTCTCCGAAGCGTTGGCAAATTCATATTTATGCGGATGCTG
>CAMHJC010000096.1 GCA_946185345.1 uncultured Clostridia bacterium | reverse complement strand
GTGCAGGTCAACGGCAGATATATTCGTGGTTACGGCCTGCCGGATTATGCGAGCAGGGCGACGCCCGAAGTCAGACCGGCACCAAAGCCGAAAGAAAAATGCCCTTACGTCGAACCGGTGAAGAACATTCAGTTCGGTGCAAAGGGCAACAATGTCAAATGGGTGCAATGGCATCTCAACAAGGCGGCAGGCGAGAAGCTCGCAGTTGACGGCGACTTCGGCAAACTCACCAAGGCGGCCGTGCTGCGATTCCAGAAGAAGCAGAAGCTCGTGCATGACGGCATTATCGGAACAAAGACGCGGGCGGCGCTCAGAAAGGCGGTGGGTTGATGATGGAACCCGAAATTGTTGTGTCCCTTATTACGCTCCTCGGAAGCGCCCTCGGTACCTTCGGCGGCATTTTTGTCAACAGCAAGCTCACCGCCTACCGCATTGAACAGCTTGAGAAGAAGCAGGACAAACACAACGCCGTGATTGAGAGAACATATCGACTGGAAGAAGCTGTCGCTTTGCAGGAAGAGAAAATCAAAGTCGCCAATCACAGAATCGACGACCTCGAAAGGAAGGGTGCGTAATGAAACTGTCAAACAAAGCATATGATATTCTGAAATGGGTAGCTCAGATTCTTCTGCCCGCTCTCGGAACCTTATATTTTGCTATTGCGTCCATTTGGGGGTTACCATACGCAGAGCAGATTGTAGGAACCGTCACGGCGGTTGATGCTTTTCTCGGAGTGCTTCTCGGGATAAGCGCCGCGCAGTATAACTCGTTATCGGGTAAAATCCCCAAAGAATAATCCCTATATTTTTGCTATGCGACGAAAGGAGTTTTATAATTGGAAAGAACATACGAAGGTAGAAAATACTACGTATCAGAAAACGCGAAGAACAGCATGAGAGTGCGTTCGTACAAGCCGGTGGTTACACCGGAAGAAAAAAAGAAAAATAGCGAATACATCACCCGAAGGTGTGTTCAGATTCTGAAAATTCGCGGATAAAAGAAGTAAGCATAAGGAAGACGTGCAAGCAGATTTTTATATTTGCCAGCACGTCTTTTTTTTTGTTGGACGAAAGGAGGATATTAATTGATAGCAATCTATTGCCGTCAGTCAATTGATAAAAAAGACAGCATTTCCATCGAGCAGCAGGAGATATCCTGCAAAGCGTTCGCTTTTGGTTCACCATACAAAGTTTACAGCGACAAAGGTTACACCGGAGCCAATACAAACAGACCGGAATTTTCGATGTTAATGACAGACGTTCAAAATGGTCTTATTGAAAAAGTAATCGTCTACAAGGTGGACAGAATCAGCCGTTCATTGCAGGATTTCGTGGGTATTTACAGTGAGTTTGAGAAGCACGGCGTTGAGTTTGTATCCTGCAATGAGCAATTCGACACATCGACGGCGATGGGCAAGGCTACTCTGCAAATCATAATGGTGTTTGCGGAGCTTGAAAGAAACATGATTCAAAAGCGTGTCAAAGATAATTTCTACGAACGCGCCAAAAAAGGATTGTTTCTTGCCGGAGTAGCACCGTACGGGTTTAAGAAAGTGCCTGTCGAGATTGATGGTATACATACGCACATGCTGCAAGAAGATGACGAACACCCGGAGCGGATGCAAGCTGTAAGAATGGCGTATAACGACTTTAACGCCGGATGCTCTTTGGGAGATATTGTCAGAAAGCTCAATAGTATGGGGTTTACGACAAATCGAGGTCTGAGATTTTCAAATGTATCGGTCGGGCGTATGCTCAAAAATCCGGTATATGTTAGAGCCAACGCCGATGTTTACCAGTATTTGAAGTCTAAAGGAGCTACAATGAACCAACCTATTGAAGATTATATTGGCGTTTACGGCTGCACGATTTACGGAGACAGAAAGATAAAAACTACGCAAAAATTCACAGACCTCCATGGCGATTATGTTCAGATGAATTTGCATGAGGGTGTTATTGATGCATTTCAATGGCTGTCTGTTCAACATCAACTTGATAAAAACCGACCAGTACACAACAGCGGGCGAGGAAAAAACACATGGCTCACGGGGCTTACGAAATGCGGTTTCTGTGGTCGTGCTATATCTGTAGTCAACGGGCAAATCAACGGCAAAAGATATATTAACTGCGGAGGACGTGTGGCAAAGTATTGTTTTGAGCGAAAACATACCATCACGTTTGATGAAATTGAGGAAATAGTCGCAGAAGACCTGATAAAACATATACGCGATTTTGAATTTTCGAGAATCGAACATAAGCAGCATATAAGCAGGAAAGAAAACGAGTTGAAAATGCGGCTGACAGCACTTGAATCTGAAATCTCTGCGTTGATCGAAAAAGTTCCCGATGCAAATGATATTCTTATCGGGTACATCAACAAAAGAGTAGCAGAACTCGACAAAGAGAAAACAGAATTGACCAATGAGTTGAACGCCGAGAAATCAAAGGATGCTGAGGTTATAACCCCAGAGATGGTTTCCAAAGCACTGACTGACTGGGATTCGTTCAGTTTCGATGAGAAGAAAATGATAGCCCAAACATTCATAGACAAGGTAGTGATCTATGACGTCGACATAGACATCATTTACAAGTAGTTTTATTTTTGTTTGCGACCTTATCATCAAGCAACGTCTGCATGAACCAGTGATGATTGAGGTTGATCATCTCCTTCATACGGGATTCAAGCGGGGAGAGGTTCGGCAATTTGGAGGTGGCATTGACGGTATCGAGGTATTTTTGCCGCACAAAATCCTCGGGGTCAATCTGCGAAGTAAATTCGCTGCGAATGAATCCTGCCCGGTACAATGTGGACTGCGCCCAGGGGAAGCCATCCTTTGCCCGGACGGTCGGGTTGCGGTACCAAGGATAGCCCCCGAATATCTCGTCGGCACATTCGCCCGACAGTGCAACAGTGACATGCTTTTTGATCTCACGGCAGAAAAGCAGCAGGGAGGAATCCACGTCCGCCATGCCGGGCAGATCTCTCGCGTCTACCGCGTCGAACAAAGCCTGCACCAGATCAGGCGTGTCGATTTCAATGAGGTGACTGTCGCAGCCGAGATAATCCACCATTTGTCCCACAAAATCGCTGTCGCTGTTGGGCTGGAATTTGCTCGCCTTGAAATACTTGTCGTTGTTCTTGTAGCTGACAGTGAAGGTGCTGAGTTTTTGACCGTTTTCCTTCATGACTCTGGCGGCGACGGATGAAATCAGGCTGGAATCGAGTCCGCCGGAGAGAAAGGTTCCGACAGGCACATCCGAAACAAGCTGCCGTTTGATAGCGTCAGTCACAAGGAATCTCACATGCTCGGCTGTCTGTTCAAAGGTTTCGGTGTGTTCTCTGTCCTCAAGTTTCCAGTAGGGATGAATTCTCAGACCCTTGTCGTCAAAGAATCCGCAGTGTGCCGGCTTCAGTTCCTCAATGCCCTTAAATACGCCGTATCCGGGAGTCCTTCCGGGGCCGATGAGCATGATTTCCATCACGCCCTGGGCGTCAATTTCGGGCTGTCTGCCGGTCGCCTTCAGAATGCCCTTTATTTCGGATGCAAAGATGAATTGACCGTTTTCGATGGTGTAAAAGAAGGGCTTGACGCCGATTCTGTCCCTGGCAAAGAATAATCGGCGCTTTTTTTCGTCCCAGATGGCAAAGGCGAAAATGCCGTTGAATTGATAGACACATTCCGAACCGAATACCGCAAATGCGTTGAGCACCACCTCGGTATCGGAATGACCCTTGAATTCGCAACCCCTTTCAATCAGTTCGCTGCGAAGTTCAGCGGTGTTGTAGAGTTCGCCGTTGTAGACGATCACATACCTGTTGCCGTCATGCATGCAGCTCATAGGTTGACGGCCGTTTTCAATATCCACCACGCAAAGCCGGGTATGTATCAGAACGGCGCTGTCACTGAGATACAGGCCGTTCTGATCAGGGCCTCGTTTTTTCAGTGCGGTCTGAATATCGCGCGCATTGTCTCCCGAAATTCCGCCCCGTGGCGATATTTCTCCTGCAATTCCACACATCAAGCATCAACTCCGTTATTGGATTTCAATTTCATAATACGCGGCAAAATCAAATGTGTGAAAAAAATGAAGCCGCAGAGGAAACATACCATCACGTTTTCTCTGCGGCCTCTTGAAAGAGACTGATCAGTAAGTATTCCGACAAAGGGTCAGATTATTTGCTTTTCGGAGCGTCGTCGGAATACAGTTTTTCCAGAGTCAGGGGGTCAGCTTTTCCGGTTTTTTTCAGACCGGCCGCCACTTGAAATGCTTTGATCTTTTTCAGCGTAAAATCGCCGAAGTAGCCGGTGCAGCTTCTTTCGGTGATGTATCCGAGTTCGCAGAGTCTTTTCTGCATTTTCAGAACGTCGTCGTTTCTGTCTCCGTGCTTCAGCTCTTTGTAAACAGGCTTTTCCTCAGGTTCAGAAGAAGTTTCGGGTTCGGAAGAAGCCGGTTCCTCTTGTGAACTGACTGTCTGTGGATCGGCGCTGTCGGATTGGGTATGGTAGCCGAAATTGTCTTTGTCGGATACGATGTCTGAATTGTTGGCGGCTTGGCTCACTTTGATAAAAAACAATACGCCAATGGCGAATGCAAGTGCGCAGATTGCAATGATCGCTCTGACAACGAGATTTTCGCTGCGGGATTCGGCAGCGCGTTTCGGCGGGAAAACGCCTTCATCTTCATCGGAATACTCTTCTTCGGCATCATCCGAATACTCCTCGTCATAACGCTCGGGAATGGCGTTATCCTGTTCGTCGTACGGGATGTCAGAGTCAAAGTCATCATTGAAGCCGTCAGTAAAGTCATCGTTAAAGCCGTCATTCATATTGTCATTGATATCGTATGAATCGTCTGAATCCCTGTTGAAGTCATCCAGAATCGTATCCCAGGAGTCGTAATCATCACCGTCAAAGGAATCCTGAAGATGACCGTTATAGTTGTCATCCGAATCAAAAAAGCTGTCAAGTCTCCTGTTGGAATCCGAACCGCCAAGATTGTCGAGATCCTTGAGAAGCTGATTCAGATGTTCCGAATCGGATGGAGAAAAATCGGAATCGGAAAAATAATCGGGAAAAGAGGCGGCATCTTTTTTTGTACCGTTGTAATTATTTAACATAGGCGATAAATCCTCACTGAAATAATAATAGAACACACATCAATGCCGGGCGATGGCCGGCAGCCAGTGAAAGCCGTTTCAATGTGTCCTTAAGATATAATAGCATGAATTATCGGTCTTGTAAATATTCCAAAAAAAATTTACATTTTTCATGAAACTATCAAAAAAAAACTCAAGGAGTCATGATTACGGCTTGACAATTCGTTCGGAAAGTGGTACACTGAATACAGCTAATAAGTTTAGTAGCTAAACTTAGCTGCTAAACTTATTATGATGATCGGGAGGAGGTAAAAAATGGAAACAGATCAACTGCTTGTCAGGGCTTACCGTCTGATTAATCTTTACAATTCCACTCAGAAAAAGCCTTACACCTATTCCGGCGGTCTGGTGTTGTTTCCGGCGCAGTCGCACATGATAGAGATCATAGGGAATCATCCGGGAGTGAGCCAGACCCGGATTGCGGAAGAATACATGATAACCAAAGGCGCCGTGTCGCAGATCGTCACATTTCTCGCACAAAAGGAACTGATCGTCAAAAAGACCTCGCCAAAAGGCGGCAGGACAACGGAACTGTATCTCAGCGATAAGGGAATCAGCGTTTTCAATGAGCATCGGGAAAGGCACCGTGAAATGACCGAACGGATTGCCCTGCTCGTTGAAAAAATACCTCCCGAATCACTGGAAATACTATCACGGATATCGGACGTGATAGAGGACAGTATCAGAAATATTTAGAAAGAGAGGATGCCAAAATGACATTTGAAACATTGGGAGAAAAGCGGAATCCGGCTGTCATGCTTATTCACGGCATGATCAGCAGCGGAAGCGACTGTGAACCGTTCGGCAGATATCTGTCCGATGCGTATTATGTGATCATACCGACGCTGGACGGTCACGACAATGACGGCACCGACCTTCTGCCATTGGACGGAGAGGTCGACAAGCTGGTCGGATATCTTAGGGAAAACGGAATTGACTCGCTGGCAATGGTGCAAGGAAGCTCCATGGGGGCGGAGATTGCGCTGGCGCTGGCCAAGAGACTGGAGGAGGAGCAAATTCCCGTCACATGCGGATTTTTTGACGGAGGGCCGTTCTTTCACTTCAATCCGGTGTTCCGTGCCTTCATGCATCGGAAATTCACATCGCTCTGCGGGATATTCGATACCGATGACCATGAAGCGGCCTACAACGGACTGATGAATCATCCCTTTCTCAGGTTTGTGGCGAAGGACAAGGCGGCACAGTATGAACCGCTTATCAGGTCAATGACACGCCGGCGGAGACATTTTTCCCGGCAAACTGTCAAAAATCTGGTGGATATCTGCTACAAATGCGATCTTCCTTCCTTCTCACCGGAAGCCCAGAAGCATCTGTTTTTCTTCTTTTCGGACGAAGAGCCTGCCCGCAAATCCCTTAAACGTCTGAAGAAGGCATACCCGGAAGCCGCCTTCCGAGACATTCACGGCTATGCGCACTGCGGATACCAGACGGCGCATCCGGAGGAATATTCCCTCCTGCTCCGGCAATCCATCGAGGAAAGAAGCCGTTTCTGAAGGGTATTCATAATTGCGGTCTTGATTTTTCTGCCCGTCTCATTTATAATATTTACATAGTCAATGTCCGGCCGGAGATACTATATACCGGCATCCGGACTACAGAAATGGGGTAATACAATATGAGTGCAGTAAACAGCAGAAAAGTCGCAATAGTGGGCTGCGGATTTGTCGGATCCGCATCGGCTTTTGCCATCATGGAGAGCGGTCTCTTTTCGGAAATGGTGCTGATTGACGTGAGCCGTGAAAAGGCGGAGGGGGAGGCGCTTGACATCAGTCACGGACTTCCTTTTGCCAAGCCGATGAATATTTACGCAGGTGAATATAGTGATATTTCGGACGCAGCCATTATCATTGTCACGGCCGGCGCCGGACAGAAGCCGGGCGAAACCAGGCTGGATCTGGTGAGAAAAAACGTCGGCATTTTCAAGTCGATCATTCCGGAAATCGCCAAGCACAACACCGAAGGCATTTTGCTGATTGTGGCCAATCCCGTGGATATACTCACCTATGCGGCGGCCAAGCTCAGCGGCTTCCCTGAGAACCGTGTTTTCGGATCCGGAACGGTGCTTGACACCGCCAGACTGAAGTACCTTCTGGGACAGCATCTGGGAGTGGACAGCCGTTCGGTTCATGCTTTCATTATCGGAGAGCATGGCGACAGCGAAATTGCGGCCTGGAGCAGCGCCAATGTTTCGGGCATTCCGCTCAACAACTTCTGCGAGATGAGAGGTCATTTCAATCATCAGGCTTCCATGAATGCCATTGCCGAGGATGTCAAGAACAGCGCCTACGAGATCATCAACCGCAAAGGCGCGACCTATTACGGCATTGCGATGTCGGTCAAGAGAATCTGCGAAGCCATCGTGCGTGACGAAAAATCAATTCTTCCCGTGTCCAGCATACAGCACGACAATTACGGCATCAGCGAAATCGCCCTGAGCATGCCGGCGATTGTCGGCAGAAACGGCGTGGAGGCCACTGTTCCGATCGAGCTTAGCGGACAGGAAGCGCTTTCACTGAGAAAGTCCGCCGATACACTCAAAGGCGTCATAGACGATATTTTCTGATCTTAATTGAGCGAATAGTCTAAATTGTTAGCATTGTAAGCCAAAATTCTTCTTCCTGCCGGCATTCGTTTTCAGACCGTTGCCGGCAGGAATTCGTTTTTTCACTCAGTTTTTCGGAATTCCGGCAATAAAACACTTGACATACATTGCCAAAGGGAATATAATACATGGTGCATGTACCTCTGCGGGAGTAGTTTAGTGGCAGAACCTCAGCTTCCCAAGCTGATGGTGTGGGTTCGATTCCCATCTTCCGCTCCAGATCAAAAAGGACAGACAACCTGTGGACTGATTTCCACGTTGCCTGTCCTTTTTATTTTTGCAGAAAAAACGGAATTACATGCGTGTGCCGATGCGTTCGCCGTATTTGATAACGGTTTCGCAGCCGTTTTCGGAATTGCGCAGGATGTCCTCGTCCACCTTCAGCACACCGGATCTGACAAGAACGGCAACCGTGCTGCCTCCGAAGTCGAAGTGACCTTTTTCCCGGCCTTTTTTCACTTCACATGCGCCGTGAAGATTGGAGATCCGTCCCACCAGCGTTGCGCCTACTTCCATCATGATGATGTCGTCGAAATGATCGCTGTGAAGCAGGGTGTATTCGCGGGTATTTTCCTTCAGGACGGCATATCTTTTGTAGGCGATGGGATTGACCGTGTGATACACGCCCTGAATATGCACATTGTCCTCTTTGATGCCGCTGTCGGGATAGCAATATCTGTGATAATCGTCCACGGTGAGCCGGAAGATCAGCAGTGTTCCGCCCGTAAAACGATCGGCAAGCTCCCTGTCACGAAGCAGCTGCTCCACCGTGTAGGTTCCGCCCTTGATGCGGAAAACGGAATCGGAACGTATCTCAAAAACACTCAGCTTGCAGTCGCATGGCGAGATGAAATGATCGGGCGCGGCATCAATCGGGCGACATTCCGGACGGATTTTCCGGGTGAAGAAATCGTTGAATGAGCGGAATTTTCTGTTTTCGTATTCGCTCATGTCAATATGGCTGTTTTTAATGAAGCCTTTGATCCACAGAGCGGATACTCTCCGCTGCATGAACCAGCCTGCCACGGCCGATACAGGCTTTCTGATGATCAGCTTCAGCAGCAGCCTTCCGAATCCGGTTTCGTATAAAAAATGCAGCGATTTGTCTTCTTCGTCACCCTTGCTGACAAAATTTCCCTTGCGGTCTCTCCACTCCATGCATTTTCAGCTCCTGACATTCATTCATTATAATGTAATTTTATTACAGCGACGGGTAAATGTCAAGTGCCAACCCCGGGGAGTCTTTATCATGAATGTTCTACCGAATGACGGTGACCTTTGCCGGATCGGAGATGACGATTTTGCCGTTGGCGTCGGTAATGATGCAAATGACCTGCATGCCGTTCCATGTAGCGTTGCAAGTGGCGGTGGTGGAGGCGGCGGTGTGATCTTTCCATAAAGTCCAGCCGCTCTCACCGGCTTTGAGGAAATACCACTGGTATCTGAGACCGCTGCCGGACGCCTTGACGGTGAATGTAACACTGGCGCCTGCCTTCACGGAGACATTGGCCGGCTGCTGTGTGATTTTCAGTTCGGGAAGAACGGTGATCTTCGCAGCGGAGGAATAAAGCGCATCTCCCGAGGAATCGGAGACCTTGCAGCGCACCTGCATGCCGTTCCATGTGGCGTTGGAAGTGGCGGTGGTGGAGGCGGAAGTGCGGCTGCTCCACACATTCCAGGAGGTGTCGGAAGCCTTCTTGTAATACCACTGGTATCTGAGACCGCTGCCGGACGCCTTGACGGTGAATGTAACACT
>CAMHJC010000095.1 GCA_946185345.1 uncultured Clostridia bacterium | reverse complement strand
TGATCTCTTTGTGAAAATCCTCTTTAATCTTCAAAAGTAAATGCTGTCGCCCTGCCTACCTTCCGGCCTCTACTTGACAAATTCCGGAAAAGAGATATAATAAGGTTAACAGTAAAATGCCGGAAGAGCCGGCCAATTTGGATTTTTTCTATGAAAGGGCTGATTTTCAGGTGAAAAACGGTATTATTCAAAAGACGCTGCGAACGATGCTTGCCGCCGCTCTGATAACCGCCGTGCTTTCGGCCTCCGGCATTTTTGTCGGCGCAGGTGCTTCGGGCCTCCCCTCTTCCCCCGAAGCGAATGGGAGCGAAACGGTTTCCGTTGCCGAAAAGAATCTCTCCATTCAGGGCGGCAGCGTTGACGGAAAGCTCTATGCCAATGCCTTGCCCATGCTGTACAACGGCAGCTATTACAGCCAGCTTCAGGAAGACAGAATCGCTAAGCTTGTCTATGAAGCTTTTTATCAGCACGCCATTACCAGTCCCGACAGCGATGACATCAAAATCGTCGTGGATCCTCCTTATTATGTCGGTGACGGCCATAGTTTTCCACAGTTGAAGAAAAGCGTTGACAACAGCTATAATTTAGGCCTTATGGCGTTTATCTACGATCACCCTGAGGCGTACTGGGTCACCTTTGGCGGTTATGATTTCATGGCCGGCGCAGACAGCGAATTCGTCATCGTTCTGAACGAACTGGATATCACTCAGAGGGAAACCTTCACCGGCGCCTTCGATGAGCATGAGCAAGTGGCGCAGGGAATCGCCGCCGCCAAGGAAGCAATCGCCGTGGGTGAAACAAGGTACGACACCGTCAAAAACATTCACGATTACGTTTGCGCTCATTCGCAGTACGATACAGCGGCCGTTCAGGACAGCAATGACAAGGAAGCCCACACCGCCGCTCCGCTTTTTTACGGCGACGGCAAATATGTCTGTGAAGGCTACGCAAAAGCTTTCAAGGTGCTGTGCGACGAATTCGGCATACCCTGCACGCTTGTCAGCGGAGAGGGAGTCGTCGGCGAATCAGTCGGCCCTCATATGTGGAATTATGTGCAGATGGACGACGGCCAGTGGTACGATGTCGATGTGACTTGGGACGATAACGACTCGATTGGTTATGATTATTTCCTCAAGGGCAGCATAGCCGTTTCAGGCAAGCACAGAGAAAAAGAGCCGTCCCTGATCAATATCGAAACCAACGAGGAGAAATCGGTCAACCTGATTTATCCGACACTTTCCATGGCGGATTACGACAGGAACTGGAATGACAATCAAGGCGACACTTCTTCTTCCTCCACGACCACAACTACCACGACGACCACCACAACCACTACCACCACTACTACTGCCACGACAACCTCTGCGACAACGGCTTCCTCCACAACCGCTGCAACGACAGCCAATTCCACCACTCAGGCAGCGGCTTCCACCACCGCCAAAGCGGTCACTCCTTCCGATACGACGCCTTCCAGAGCGGAACCTGTCCTTATCGCTGTCAGGCTCGACAATCCGGACAACGGCTTTGTCAAGGCCGCTCAGATTCCCGAAAATGCGGTGGCTATGGCAGGAAACGACAGAGTTCCTCTGAACCAGCTCAGAATCATTGTCAGGCCGCTCAGCGCAGCGGAGAAACAATCGCTGACCGACGGCATTTACAGGATCAACAACAGCTTTGACGCCAACAGCCCTTATCTGACCGTCTGCGACATCACGCTGGTTGACAACTACGGCAACGCCGTCACAGTGACCCAAGGCAAAATCAAAATCTGTCTCACATTCCCGGGAACGCTCACCGGAAAATACACCGATTACATCTACTCGGTGTATCATCAGAAGAGCGAAGGCGGCGTGGAACGCATCACTCCCGTCGGATACAACGCCCAGGGCGTCTGGTTTGAAACCGACAAATTCAGCCCCTTTGCGATGACAGCCAATAACAGATCCACCGGAGATCCTTCTCCCGGCACCGGCGAAACCATCCTGTATACCGTGGTGGCAGCCGTTCTGCTTGCTCTTGCGGCCGGCGCCATTGTCCTGGTGCTGCTGAGAGGAAGATCCTCCCGCAAGGCGGACGATTCATCGCCGACGGACGATACGCCCGACAACATCCGATAATGTCCCTGAGACAGTCTCAGACCTTCAATGAATCACAACCTGCGGCGGCAGATGCCCGGAAGATGAATTCCGAGGCTCTGCCGCCGTTTTTTCTCCCGCATCAGAATGAATCTTCATCACGGAGGATTTCCGCCCCCCGGTAGTAATGTGTCAGAATTTCCCGGTATGTCGCTCCGCCGGCCGCCAGTTGATTGGCACCGTACTGACTCATTCCCACGCCGTGGCCGAAGCCTTTGACATCGAAGACAAATCGGCCGTCGGCGCGCTTGAGTGTGAAGCAGGCCGAGCGCAGTCCGAATGAATTGCGTATCCTCTGGCCGGTGAATGACTGACCGCCTATCCGGCAGCTCAGCACGTATCCCGAATCCGAGCGCAGGCACGCTCCCAGCCATCCGGAAGCATCTCCCTCGGGAATCACTCCCAGCTTCTCCCGGCAGACGGCGGCGAATTCTTCCTCCGTCAATCCGACCGAGGAACGGTAATCCTCCGCCTGTCTGTCGCTCGGACTGTCGGCAGGCACCAGACAGGGATATTCTCCCGGCCAGACATTGCCCGCATCTTCCGTCACTCCGGAGGAAAGGCGGTGATAGGCCGCCAGAATCGGCCGTCCTTCAAAGGAAAGGTACTCCCCCGCAACCGAATCCACCAGCCTTTTCAGACGGGCGTCATTCTTTTCAAAATCGCTCCCCCATAAGCTTTGCAGCTGACTTCCGGTCAGAAAGCTCTGCGACCGCCCGGTCAGATCCTGTGAGGGGGATAATTCACCGTATTTCATCAGCGTGTAGGAAGCCACCGTCTGCGCCTTCAGCGCCTCATCGCCGTATTCCATCGGCATCTGGCTCGCCACCACGCCGCAAAGGTATTCCGAGCGGCTCATTACAATGCTTTTGCCTGAGGAAGCAAGCTTCACCGTGACAAAGGACGCTCCTCTCTCCATGCCCAGACAGCTTTGCGACACCAGTGACCCGGCGGCGTTCTGCCTGCTGTCAAACAGCGCCAGCGATGCCGCCGGCAGCACGGCCAGCAGCATCGTGAAGAAAAATACGGTTGATACGGCTTTTTTGAATTGATCCATAAAAAAAGACCTTCCTTTGCTTTCCGTCTGTCTCACTTGTCTATTTTTATTACTTGACTTTATATGCATAATGGGATAAAATATAAAGAAGATAATTATGCAAACATTCAACGATTGTTAATAGTTATATGCAAAACGCCGCGGCAAAATGACTCCCCGTCAGATGCCGGCCCGGCGGTTTGCCAAACGTCAAACCAGCTGGAGGGAAACAGATGAAGATAAGACGGTCGATGGTAGTTTTATTTATAATTGCCTCTCTTGTCATACCTATATCACTGTATCACAATATGTTTTCGGAAAACGCGTCAGAGGAATTTCTCAGCACCGTCGGTATTATCAAAAACGTACTGATGACGGTATTTATTCTGCTGGTATTCGCTTTTTCCATTCTGAGCGATGATTACCCGCACACCTACAACGCCGCCAAGTCCAACGGTCTGGGATTTTTTACCATGCTGGCGGCCGCTTCCTGCGGATATTCATCGGTATTCGGACTGATCAGTGACAACAATCCCCTGTATTCGGGTGTGGCAGGAATGTTTTTCGTGGGACTGGGGCTTTTTTCGGTGCTTGCCCTGATGTTCTATTCGGTGACATTCTTCAAGGGTGAAAACCTGATTCTGTCGTTTCCGCTGATACCGGTGATTCCGGCGTTGTGGTACGGCTACCGCATGCTCTCGGCTTTTCTCAGATCGGCTTCCATGGCGGATATCAGCGCCGAGCTGCCGATGATCGCCATGTGCAGTTCGTTCACTATTTTCCTGCTGACCATCGGCAAGCTTTTCTGCTGCATCAACTCGAATTCCATCAAATGGGGATTCGCCGCCGGATGCATCGCCGTTATGACTTCGCTGCTTTACAGCGTGAACTGGCTGGTCAACGACTGCAAATCCTTTGAAATGCTTTTGCAGAATCCTCTCGTCTTAACCGATATTTTCATGGCGCTGTTTGCCGTCGGAGCGCTTTTCCATGTTTCAAAGCCGGCGCAGTATTTCGACGATGAGGAATGGGACGACTACTTCTACGAAACATACGACCTGCCGAAGCCGAATCTCATTCTGCACACGCCGGTCGATGAGCTGGAAGAGGACAGCCTGCTGGACGACGATATCAATGAATCCCCTTATATTCCGGTGAATTCCTCTATCGGCAGCGGACGCAGAAATCAGTCCGCAGGGTACGGCCTTCCCCAGAATCAGGCGCATCCTCAGCAGCCTGCCAGAGGAAATGTTCCCTCCTACATCGCCAATCCGGAGGCCTATTATCCCAATTATCCCGGTTATCCCCCGTATTCTCAGCCAAACAACCGTCCCTCCTACGTTCCGCCGGCCTATCCCACCTATCCGGTCTACCCCTATCAGGGTATCGTTCCGCCTAACTCGGGATATTTTCCCTATCCGTCGCAGCCCGTGGAATATGTCAATCCTTACGACGCCGCTGCCGCTCAGTATCAGTACGAACGGCGCCGCTCGGAGCTTCAGAACCGTGAGCTTGAAAAGCTGACCGGCGAGGTGGACAATTCCCTTGCCCGTCTGCAAAACAATGTGACACGCAATCAGCCGCCTTCCAATCAATATGTGGACGCATCGCCGGACGAGAGAATGAGCGAAATTCAGCCGCCTCCCGGAAGAAGCGTGCGCCTCGCCAACGGCGCCAGACCAGGCGAAAGACTGACCGACCACGTAGACCGCCTGGAACAGCAGAGCCGGCAAAACGACGCCGATACCGACGACGAAAGCGAATACACCTACGAGTACTATTATCCCACCGATCGTTCACGCTACAGTCTCAATCAATTCAATCCTACCGACAGCAGCCGCAGCGACCGCAGCAACAGGCGATAATGGATTCATCGGATCATATGCACCTTCCGTTTCCGCATTGTCCTTCAAAGGAACAATGCGGAAATTTTTTTATGCCTGAATCATTGATAATTCCGGAAGGTAAAGGAAGAATAATAGCAAGATGTAATTTTAATAAAATATTCATCTGGTTTTTAAAACTAGGTATTGACATTTCAAAATTGATATGATATAATCATAATGTAATTAAGAGATGACAGCCAACACCTGATGATATGAATCGGCTGTCAGTGATGGGAGAGATGATGGATGAATATTTCTATCAACGACTACAGAATGTTATATGCACGGCATGAAGCCGGCAGACAGAGCCGTATCAGAGCGCTGAGCCTTCCGGTTTATACCTTCAATGAGGAACTGCTCAACTGTGCGACACACGCTCTGGGCGCTTTGATGGGACTGGTCGGCTGGATTATGAGCCTGAAGCTGCTGATTCCGGCAGGCAATATGACCGCCACCCTTTCCATGAGCGTGTTTTTCGCCGCAATGATCGTGCTTTACGCCAATTCGGCGATTTACCACGGCTGGGAGCTGACCAGCACCAAAAAGAAATTCCAGATAATGGATCACTGTTCGATTTTTCTGCTGATCACCGGCACCTACACTCCCTTCACCCTGATGGTGATGAATAATACGGTCGGCAGAATCATATTCGCCGTGGTGGCGCTCACCTCGGTGCTTGGCATCGCACTCAATGTCATCGACATGAAGAAATACAGGGGTGTTTCTATGGCCTGCTACCTGATTACCGGCTGGTGCATTATCTTTGCCTACAACGACATTTCGGCCGCTCTCTCCCATGAACAGCTCATGATGCTGATAGGCGGCGGCGTGATCTACACCCTGGGCGCCATTCTTTACGGACTTGGCGTCAAGATCAGATACATGCACACCATCTGGCATCTCTTTGTGCTTGGCGGCAGCCTGCTGCACTTCGCAAGCCTTTACAGCTTTATTCTTAACAATCTCTGAGACTTTACCGCATATCATTTATGCCAATATACAAACAAACCCCGGAACCGCCGTGCAGGGAGTCATCCCTATGCGGCGGTTTCGGGGTTTAGTTTATGATTTCTGAGGCTTGTTTTTCTCTATCCAGCTGTTGGTGAAATTGCGGAAATTCTCCTGCGCGCGGCTCATCTTCTGTCCTCTGCGGTGAACGAGGAATACATGGCGCACAAACGTCTCGTCCTCAAACGGAATAATGCGCACCTGTGAATCGGCGTATTCCTCCGCCAGAAAGGTGGCGGAAATGCCGACGCCTCTCTTTTGCCGGGCCGCCTCCACAATCAGCGAATCGTCGCTGATTTCAAGCAGAATTTCCGGATTGAGGCCGCCTTTGACAAATCGGGTGATATTGTGCGGATACAGCGAGAAGTCACGTCCCTTGAGAATGATCGGGTATCCGTTGAGATCGGGATAGCGAATAATGCTGTGTCCGGCGAGCGGATGATCCTTGTGGACGATGGCGCGGAAATCGTGTGAAAAACAGAAATCCGCCTCGTAATTGATCAGATCTATCGGCTGAGGCAAAAACGCAAAGTCCACTCTGCCGCTTTGCAGCATATCATAGATCGGATACTCCGGATATTCCACCAGATCAAGGTGAACGTCCGGACAGGTGTCATAAAAATCCGTGACAAATTGCAGCGTCAGATACTTCGGCACTCCGTAGGTAGTGGCAATATGCAGAGTGGTGACCGCGTTGATGTTCTCCTCGGTGAATTCGCTCTTGATCCGGCTGCATTCGCTGATAATGACATTGGCCGTGGAATACAGCTTGTGCGCATAGACCGTAGGATTCAGTCCCTGCGGTGATCGTGTGAACAGACTGCGCCCCAGTTCGTCTTCAAGCTTTTTGATCATCTTGCTCACGGCCTGCGGCGTGACAAATATCTTTTCGGCCGCCTTGTGTATGCTGCCAAGCTCATAAACCTTGACAAAACAGCTGAGCAATCTTTCATCCATAGTGCCAAAGCACCTCTTTTCCGGAATATTTTTTTGTCGTTACAGGAGTAGTATATCACGCTTCGGATGATTTTTCAACGGTTGAATGCAGGCAAAATCCATTGCCACGCAAGCAAACAAATCCGGCTGTCACGGAATGAATCCATGAGAACCGGATTTGATGGATGTTTGTCTGTCACTTGCGTGATATCGGATTCATTGCCGAATCAGTACTGCTCCGCCTTGTTTTTGGCGTAAACGCCCGCAAAGCTTGCCATCGAAAGCAGGAAGAGCAGCAGGGCGATATTGGATGACACATTGGATTCGCCTGTCTTTGGAACATCGCTTCCGGACGACCGGGAGACGGGATCCACCGCATAGGCGGAAAAGCTGGCGGTGGTCACTCTGACGCCGTCCTTGCCGCCAACAGCGACAGGCTTGGTGTCAATCGACTTGTCCGCCTGCCGGTGATATACGTTAAAGTCATACTTGCTGTAATTTTTGGCAAGCTCGTCGGTAGGATAAGCCAATGTGAAATCAACCTTTCCGTCGATCTGCACTTCCTTGCCTTCATCATCGACGATCTTCACATCATAAACCATCAGGTTATTATTGTCGGCTTGGAAGTTCTTGCTGACCTTCTTGATTGCGTCAAGAAATGCCTTCTTATCAGCGGCCGGAAGCGCTGCCGCCACAATCCTGACTGCGCTGACATCGTAAACATCGGTTCCCGAAGTGAATTTGGTGTTCTTGTGGGCCTTGGCTTCCTTGATGATATTCTTGCTGCCGTCGTCAATTTTGATGGTCTCATATCCGGTTTCGTCCTTGGAGCAGGATATGGCAAAATAGCTGAAACTGTCGGTTGTCAACTGAATGGCGTTCTGATATCCGTATGCCTTGATGCTTGTGTCAATGCTCTTGTCATCAAGCTGATGGTATACCTTGTAGCTGAACTCATCAAACATGTAGCTGACTTCTTTTGAGGGATAGGCCAGGTCAACGGTGACCGCCGCCTTGCCCTTAACAGAAACCTTGCTGCCTTTGCTGTCGGCTACGTAAATGTCGTAAACCATCAGATTGTCATCGCTGTCATTGAAATCCTTGTCGGCGCTTTTGACGGCGGCGAGGAATTTCTTTTTTTCGGCGGACGAAAGCTTCTTGGCGATCAGCTGGAGCTTGGAAGCGTCGACGGACGCGACATTTTCCATGTAAGCGTTCAATACGATGTCCTTGCTGTCTTTATTGATTGTCAGCTTGACGTTCGGAGATGCATCGGAATTGTCGGTATCATCCGTGCCGCCGGTGTTGTTGTTGCCGCCGGTGGTGGTGTTGCCGCCGGTGGTGTTATTGCCGCCGGTATTGTTGTTGCCGCCGGTATTGTTGTTGCCGCCGGTATTGTTGTTGCCGCCGGTATTGTTGCCGCCTGTATCGGACTGATCTCCGACCGCATCCGGATCGGGAAGATCGGCGGCAGAAAGACTGAAATTGAACGTAACCTTCGGCTTCGTGCTGTTGACAGATGAAACGTAGGCAAGGGCGTTTTCCTGAAAAGCCGGCTTCAGTGCGGTGTAAGGAATAAAATAATGAGAGCCTGACTTTTCGACAGCCGTATTGTCATTGAGCTTTACCGTGAGATCGTCTGTTTCACCGAGTCCGGTCAGGTCAAATGTCACGCCGTCCTTGGATTCGGTTTCGGTAAAGGCCGGCGTATTGATCCACACATCGCAGTTTTGGGTGTCGCTGTACTGGATGGCAAGGGGATTGGACTGAATCGGGCAGCCAACGATGCCCAGTGCGGTCAGACCGGTGCATTGACTGATATCAAGAGTGGTCAGACCCGAATCATCGGCGGAGATGGACTGGACAGCCGATGCTCCCTCGCCGAAGGAGAGATCGCTGATCAGATCGCTCGATGAAATGATGAAATCGGTAGGCACCGACAGATTGATATTGAATGTAACTGTGCCGTCGCCGTTGTCCTGCGGCCCGGCCGCCTGATTGCCCGGCAGGTTGATTCCCGTGGTGGAATTGCCTGACATTGTGATGGAATAAGAACCGGCCGCCGAATCAATGGAGATGTAATGGCCGTCTTCCGAAGCCGCAAGCGCTCCGAAAACAGAGCGGGGCGCCATCAACGAAACCGTAAACATGACGGCGACCAGCAGGGTGGCTATCGGAAACCAGTACGAATGACCGGACCGGCGCTGACGGTTATCACTGCATCTGCGCTGCGGGGAATAACCGTACCGGTCCCGGCGACAGTAACCGGGTTCATACCGGCGGCGATAGCGTCCGGTATCGTAACGCTGTCTGTTCATAAATAAACCTTCCTTTCGACTGTGATAAAGCAGTAATGCTGAATGGCAGACTTTTCACATATACTATTGTTATACATACTAATTATAGTACGCCGTCAACCGGTTGTCAATCTTAAATGCAGAAGAAAACAATTAATTTACAAATTTTGGGGAAGAATGAAAAAAGACAAATGGCATAATTATTAATCCGGCAATAAAATATCTATCAATTTTTCTTCAGCCGAGGGAAGGATTTTTTTGGTTTTTGCCTTTTGCGTATTCGCC
>CAMHJC010000094.1 GCA_946185345.1 uncultured Clostridia bacterium | reverse complement strand
TAAAGCGGTCATTATTGTTTATCGAGACAAAATTGTGGTATACTTGTTGACGAATCAAAAAATTGTGGTATAATATCAGTGTCAATTGAAGTCGGTAAAGTCGCACGTGTTCGTATTTCTTTCGAAGCATGGTGCTCAGGCTTGTCCGCGTCAATTAATCATCTTACATTCTACACTTTTCATTATAGGAGGTTTTCACAATGGTTTTTAAAGAAGTATTAGTTCGGAATCAGGTCGGTCTTCATGCCCGTCCTGCCACTTTTTTCATTCAGAAGGCCAATGAGTTCAAAAGCACCATCTGGGTTGAGAAGGAAGAGAGAAGAGTTAACGCAAAGTCTCTCCTCGGTGTCCTTTCCCTCGGTATTGTAGGCGGCATAAACATTAAGATTATTGCCGACGGTCCCGACGAGAACAATGCCGTCGAAAGTCTGGTCGAACTGGTCAAGTCCGGTTTCGCTGAGTAATCTCCGACTTACGGCCGCATTGTCCGGCCACTTCAAGAAAGCGAATGCTTCGGTTATGCGGTATCTTTACGGCACAGGGCAGGGAAACGGCAGTTCGTACTTTTCGGGCTGGCTGAAGGAACGCTTTGCCGCAAAGGTGTCCGCCTTGGAAGCTTTGAGATGTTTTCATTCAACAGAATATCTTGTCATTCGTCATGGAAATTTCGGTGGTAAATTTATCAACGAGCGAGCGAATTCGCTGGTAAATATATATCGCAATTTCCTTTTCTTTTTTTATTTTTTCCACATTTGCTTGCATATCAGGCGCATTTGTTATACAATGATAAAAAGATCAAATACGCAGCAACGGAGGATGATGGACGTGGCTTTGCTGAAAAAGAACGACCTGATACGGGTCGAAATAGACGGCATGACCGCCGAAGGCAGCGGCGTGGCCAGATATGAGGGAATGGCGGTATTTGTCGCCCATTCCGCACCGGGAGACATCGCCGAGGCGGTTATCATCAAGGTGTCAAAGAATTACGCCGTCGGCAAAATAACCCGCATCATTCAACCGGGAAGCGGCAGATGTGAACCCGACTGTCCGTCCTATCCCAGATGCGGCGGCTGTACCTTCCGCCACCTTGATTATGCCGAGGAATGCCGCATTAAACTGCAAAGGGTCAACGACGCCATGAAACGCATAGGCGGCATTGAAACCGAGGCGGAGGAATTCATCGCTGCGGCACAGCCGGACAGGTACCGCAACAAGGCACAGATTCCGTTCGGAAGCGCAAACGGACAGGCGCTGTTCGGATTTTACGCCGAACGCAGCCACAGGATTATTCCGTTTTCGGACTGCCGGCTCCAACCCGAAATCTTCGGAGCCATTGCGCAGGCGGCCGCCAATTTTCTCAATGATACGCCCAACGATATCTACGACGAGCAGACCGGCAAGGGGCGGTTCCGTCACCTGTACATACGCCGCGGCTTTGCCACCGGGGAAATAATGGTCTGCGCCGTGGTCAACGCCAACGGTCTTGCCCGTGAGGACGAATTCGTGCGCCGCATCAGAGCCGTCTCTCCCGAAATCAGGAGTATCGTCGTCAATGCCAACCATGAACGCACCAATGTGATAATGGGTTCCAAATGCCGCACCGCCTGGGGAAGCGACACCATTCGTGACGTGCTGTGCGGTGTGTCCTTTGAAATCTCACCGCTTTCATTCTATCAGGTCAACCGGGAGCAGGCCGAAAAGCTTTACCAAAAAGGGGCTGAATATGCCGGACTGGACGGCAGCCAGATTCTGTTTGACATTTACTGCGGCACGGGAACCATCGGACTGAGCATGGCTTCCGGAGCAAAAATGCTTTACGGCATAGAGATCATTCCGGACGCGGTCGCCAACGCCGTCCGCAACGCCGAAATCAACGGCATTTCCAATGCGCTGTTCATCTGCGCCGACGCCGCGGAAGGCGCCGCACAGCTGCGTGAACAGGGCATTTCCCCCGACGTTGTGGTTATTGATCCCCCGAGAAAAGGCTGTTCCCCCGAAGTCATCGCCCTGATCAATGAAATGTCGCCCGACCGGGTAGTGTACATTTCATGCGATCCGGCCACACTCGCCCGGGATGCGGCACGCTTCGGTGAATACGGCTGGCAGGTGGAACGCTTCACGGCGGTGGATATGTTCCCGAGAACGGCCAATGTCGAGACGGTTGCCCTCATCGTGAAACCATAAACAATACCCGGAATTCATATTTTGATTTACACTCAAAAAGGAAGGGACAATATTACATGACCAAAAAATTGAAATGGCAGATTGCCGCCAATATTTTCATTGCGCTGGCCACAGTTATCGGGCTGTTAATGATGTTTTTTCTGCGTTACGGTATGCTGCTTGCGGAAGGCTTTGCCAATTTCAGATATTTTACCGTGCTTTCCAACGTATTCGGCGGAGCAATGGCCGTTGTATGGCTGATCTCAGCGGCATTGGGAGCAAAAGGAAAAGCTGCCCGCATCATTGCGGTGCTTAAATTCATGGCGGCGGTTTGCCTCGGACTCACCTTTGTGACCGTGATGATTTTTCTTGCACCGCTTTACGGCTATCTGAAAATGCTGGTCAGTGCGAATTTCTTTTTCCATCTCACCGTTCCGCTTACGGCAATGGCGGAATTCGTACTGCTCAACGAACACAAGATTTACATCAAAAACTGTGTTGTTTCCATGCTTCCGATGCTGCTTTACGGCATGACCTATCTAATTTACAATCTCATAATGGGCAGGAGCGAGGATCCCTATCAATACGATTGGTACGGTTTTTTACTCTGGGGCTGGCCGGTAGGAATCGGCATTTTCGCCGGAATCTGCGCTGTGACATTCTTTGTTGCTTCACTGCTTCGCCTGCTCAACAATAAGGTTCAAAAGAGATCCGGCACTTCATCGGATAAAGAATCCAAATAATCAAACAAGCCCTGCGGCGCATCCTTCAAGCGTGATACACCGCAGGGCTTTGTCATTGTTTTTGCCTGTAAAGAATATTTATTTTTTGAGCGCTTCCACAATCTCAGCGATATAGACAAAGTGGTAATCCTTGGCAGGATAATTGGCCTGATCAAGTTCGGGGAACACCATGCCTTCCGGTTTGATCTCTCCGACATAGAGCTTTTTGCAGATGAAGACCGTATCCGCTTGCTCGAAGTAAGGCGCCTGTCTGTCATTGCGAACCGTCAGTTCGGCTTTGGCGATCTTGTCCTCTTCCCTGCCGCTCACTCTGCCGCAGTAAACCAGCTGCGAACGGTACTGCTCCGGCAGAAAGCTGACCGAGAAGTACTCGCTGTTGTCGATCAGTTCACGGGTATACCGCTGCGGACGCACATAGCATGTGATCACATTCTTATTCCACAGAACGCCTGCGCCTCCCCAGCTGGCCGTCATTGTGTTGACCTTTTCGCCGCTGCCGGCGGTAATGAGCATCCACTGCTCGCCGATCGCTCTGAAGGGATTGAGCGAAAGCTCTTTGGGGTCGATCTGATTAAACATAATTGCCATATCCTTTCGTGTGTTGATTTTGGAAAATGCATTGCGCATTAATTAGTATTCTCAGAAAACGTGAATTATGTGGATCCGCTGAAAAACGCTTCGCTGTCCGTGCAATTGCCTGACACGGCGGCGAAGCGCTTTGGTTTGGAATGTGACGGCCTGCGATTAATTGTAATTGTAGGCGCTGGTGGGAATGTTGATGGCGCTGAAATCACGTGTAGCGGAGCCGAATTTGCTGAACGCACTCTGATTGAAGCTGACAGTCTTGTCATTTTCCGCCTTGGCGATCAAATCCTTGACAAAATCGTCATACTTATACTCCCTGAGCAATTCCCCGCGTGAGCTCTTGAGACCCGCTCCGTTGTAATCGATCTTGACTTTCTCAATCAGAATCAGCACGGAGTCCAGATCAAGCAGCGTAAGCTCGCCTTCCTTCAGCGAGAGAACCTCTTTGCCGTTGTCAGTGTTGGCATCCCATCTCATGGTGTACTTGGTGGAACCGCCCTTGTAGCTGGTAGCTTTGTCGCCGTACTCCTTGCACTTGTCGGCAAACTTGATCTTGCCGCTCTCGGCCTGGGATTTAATCTTTTCAAACTGCTTTTTGAGTTTGGCCTTTTCGGACGCGCTCATTTCGGTACCGTCGTCATTGTAGCAATAGTACTGAATGAAATTCATGGTGACGTAGTTTTCCTTGATGAACTGCTTAAGCTCCTTGTCGGAAACCGCCTCTGTGCCGCCTTCGCCGTAAATCGCATCAAAGAGCTTATCCTTGAGCTTGATATCCTTGTAGTACTCCTCGACGGAGGACTGAGCGATGCCGTTCTTTTCATAAACATCCTTATCTGTCTCGTAGGCAGATTCGGCGCTCTGTGCCGCGCTGCTGATTTCGTCTGCCGTCAGCTCCACGCCCATTTCTTTTGCCAGGACAATGGCGCCCGTGCAGGATTTGACAGCCTTGACAGCCTCGGAATCGAAATGCTCACTGGCCGCCACATCGGAATCCGACACCTTGAGCTTCTGGCTCTTGAGTTCTTTGGTTGTGTCGATCTGGCCGCTCTGCACATTGGTGCGGTAGCTGACGGCCTGATTGTAGATGTAGAAACCGATCGGCACGGTGGTATCCTTTCCTATCTTTGACGCCCAGCTGAGGTCGCCGCCACAGGCGGAAAGAGAAAGCGTCAGCGAAACCGCCGCAATCACGGCAGCTGCCTTTTTTATCAACTTCATGGATTGATCATACCCTTCGCTTGAAATAAAATGAATTACGTCTTATGCCATTTGCATTGCGCACAGACGGAGAAACCGTTAAGAATTCCTCTGCAACAGCACTAATTATACACCCTCAAAATCAATTTGTCTACCGCTTTTGGGGAATATTCATCTTATATTTAAATATTGTTAGCAATTAATAAATTATTTTTGGCAATGTTTCATGGCCGAGGCAGGCATTATTTGGTCCCTTCAAACCGCCTTTCCTGCGATACTCCGCAATTTGGCCAAAATGAAAAGCCTATGAGCCGTGCGATTTAATGTTTTTTTTGGAAAAAATCTCTTGACATTTGACGCAAAATAATTTATAGTATTATCTAGTGCTGATTGTAAAAAGGCAAGGACGACCCGGCACAGTCCCGGTCGATTATTCAGAATTCCCGGTTTCGGGAAGCATTACTCAGGAGGTGCATTTGCATGGCAAAGTGTGATTTCTGCGGCAAGGAAGTTTCCTTCGGCATCAAGGTTTCTCACTCACACAGAAGAAGCAACAGAACATGGAAGCCCAACGTAAAGCGCGTTAAGGCTATCGTTAACGGAACTCCCAAGAGAGTACACGCATGTACCCGCTGCCTTCGTTCCGGCAAGGTTACAAGAGCTGTCTGATTTTGCAATAAATTCGGTAGTTTCAAAGTTTTACATTATACCCACTGTACGGCTGCATAATTTTGGCTCAGTACAGTGGGTGTTTTGTTATCAATGATATTTTCATGAAGGTGGATAAGATGGCAGGCAGTCAGAAACAGAAATTTCTCACGCTTTTGAAGATTTTATACGAGCAGACCGATGAAAATCACCCTCTCAGCGCACCGCAGCTCATTGAACTGCTTGCCGAAAAAGGGATTCCCTGTGAGCGCAAGGCCATTTATCGCGACGTGGAGTCGCTCATCAGCTTCGGCTTTGACATCATGCAGTCAACCTCTCCTCCCGGCTATTTCTGGGGACGCAGGCTTTTTGAAATGCCCGAACTTCGCCTGATGGCCGATTCCATCAAATCCTCCGAATTCATCACCGAAAAAAAGACCTGCGAAATGATCCAGCGTCTCAAGCATCTTACAAGCGTCCATCTGGCGGAAGAACTCGATATGATAAACGGCATTGTCGGCCGTCCGAAAAACCGCAACGAGGGCATTTTCTACACCATCGACAGCCTTCACAATGCCATCTGCCACAAACGCAAGGTGCATTTTTCCTATTACCGCCACGTCATCATCGGCGGAAAAATCATCCCTCGCAAATCCCACGAATTCACCGTCAGCCCATACGCGCTGATCTGGAATGACGGCAAGTATTATCTCGTGGCCAATTACGGCAAGTACAACAACTTCTCGCATTACCGCCTTGACCGGATGAGGCAGGTGGAAATTCTGCATGAATCCATACGTCCTCTGAGTCAGTTCAGTTCCTACGCCGATTGTCTCAACGAGTACGATTACATCAAGGGAATTTTTGAGATGTACGCCGGAAACTACGAGGATTACGTCTATCTGAGATGCAGTACAGGCAGCATTGAGCACGTTGTGGACAGATTCGGTCAGGATATCGTATGCGACGTTTACGACCACGACTTCTTCACCGTCAGAATCAAAGCAACCGTCAACGAGGGACTGGTCAGCTGGATACTGGCTCAGCGAGGCGGCGTATCGGTGATGTATCCGCCGGAATTGGCCGAGCAGATTAAATTCACACTCCAAGGTATGCTGGCACAGTATGAATAATTACGCCAGATACGCATCCGGTTCCATCTGTATGAATCAAAAACGCCCGAAGCGGTTTTTCACAGAAGCTGCTTCGGGCGTTTTGAATTTTCATTGTAACGGGAATTTGAAATTACACCTTGCCGTTGATGAGAGGCGTGAGCTTTTTGTAGACGGCGATGGTAATGACGGCGCTGGCCATACCTTTAATAAAGGTGAACGGCATGTTGAAGATGAGCAGACAATCCCACAGATTTTTGACAGATGGATTGATTGCCTTGTACATTCCGATAATTGCGTCCATCGGCATAAAGGCAGTGTAGATGGGATAAACCACATAGTAATTGCTGAATACGCTGAGCAATGCCATCATCGCCGCACCTACAAGGCTGCCGATGACCGCTCCGCTGAGCTTCGGACGAAGCCGATAGATGATACCGGCAGGCACCACAAAAAACACGCCCAGCATGAAATTGGAAAGCTCACCGACTCCGCCTGTGGTTGTAAAGAAGAGATTGACCAGATTCTTCACCAGACAAACCACAGCGCCGTGGACAGGCCCCATGGCGAAGGACGCTATCAGCGCCGGCAGCTCGGAGAAATCCATCTTGATGAAGGACGGCATGAGCGGTACGTTGAAGCTGAAGAACATCAGCACCGACGACAGCGCCGAAAGAATGGCGGTCATAACCATTCTGCGGGTGTGGTTGACGCGTTTTTCGGACGGGCTTTCGATTTTGTCTGTGTTTTTCATTTAAAAACAACACCTTTCTTTTGTCGGACTGTCTGCGCAAAGAAAAGCCCTGTGATTTAAAAAACAAACCACAGGGCTGTAACATATGCAGGTTGTTGACCGACACGCCGGAAAAACCGGCATCGGTGCGGCTTGCACATATCTTCTTTCATCCGGACTCCTGCCGCCGAAGCGTGCTGTGACACGTCTCGACCTGCATTACCGTCGGTTTCGGAATCACACCGAATCAGCTTTCGCGCGCGGACTAATGAATTGCGATTATTACACCCGCACCATTCACATTACCGCCGGTGAGGAATTTCACCTCGCCCTGAAGACAGTTCAATTTTATCTTTCCCTATCATTGTAGCGCATTGACAGCGTTTTGTCAATAGGCAATTTAGGATGCCAAAGGGAAAAACAGGCTGAAGCGGCACTCAGGCAATTACTGCACCAGTGTAAAGCCTTCCCTGACGCTGCCGTAAAGCTTCACTGTGCTTTCGGCGCCTTCCTGTGAAGGAATACGGATACTGTCCGTGACGTCGTAGCTTTTGCCGTCCGGCGTTTCAATCGAAAGCACAACGGTAATGTCGTCTCCGTTGCCGAGGTCGCTGCGCTCCAAGCCTATGATAATCGACTCGCCCTTTTTGATGGTGCTGTTGTCGGCGTTGCATATTCCTCCGCTGTTGATTAAGCTGCCGTTTGAGTAAACCGAAATGCCTACCGCCTGAATTTCGTTTTCCGTGAAGTTGACCAGATTTAGCGTGACATTCCGGTTTTCGCCGGTGTCGGCTGTAGCCGATCCCGCAGCAAGGTCGCTCAGTCCGGTTTTATCCAGCAGAGCATTCAGCAGACGGGGACTTCTGCCGCAGTCCTTGACGCTGCGTCCGAAGAAGGCAGCCGCGTCCTCCGCAGTAACGGTTCTGGTGAAGCTTTCGCCGCCGACGCTGTAAACATATTCCACCTCGTCGAGATTGCCGATCACGCCCAGCAGCACGTAGGCAAAGGAATCCATATCGCTCTCCCTGACGGTTCTTTCCCTTTCGGAATACTCGTCGGTGAGCAGAATCCTCCAGACGTAAGGCCTTTCGGATGTCTTTAATTCGTTCTGAAAATCACCGAGGTAGCGCCTCATGCTCAGTGCGTAGGCAGTGCGCATATTGTCAGGTGCCGAACCCATGTAATCGTGCCGTGTTTCGTAAACTTCAGAAGTAAGGGCTGAGATTTCCGTTCCGTCGTCCCAGAGAATTCTGCCGTTGAGGCGAACCTGACGAACCGCCTGCTTTGCGGTGTATTCGGTGCGGTAATCACCCCGGTGCAGGAAGCTGGTGAGCACGGTTCGGGTACGGACTGTGACAATGCCGTCCTTTTCCTCAACCGTCAGGTCAGAAATGGCGTGAGCACTGTCAACAGGCACGGCGGTAAGCGTGATATCGCTGCCGCTGACGGTAACACGGGTGGCGATGATTCCGGCGTAATCGGAATCTCCGATGACAAAAACCTTTATCATCAGGATGACGCACACCAGCAGGAAGGCTCCGGCAATACTGCCGATAATGATTTTAAGGTTGCGCTTTTTGTTCTTTTTGAGGAAGTCGATTTCCTTGGCCTGCACGGCTTCGGACGCTCCGGTTTCCGGCGTGCGCATGGTTTTGAGAGTTTCGGAACAGCCGGCGCAGTCGGCGATATGTTCCTCAATCAGACGGTTGGTGGTCTCGCTTGTCAGATGGTCGATATAGGACGGAAATAAATCCTTCACGGTATCGCACGGAATGTTGGTTTTGCTCATGGTAAAAAAGCCTCCTTCAAATTAGTTCTTTTAGAGCCTGTTCAGTATCTCTCCACGCACGTCTGGCTTGCATCTTTTCCGCCATATTTTGCCAAAATCCTCGTTAATACACAAAGTATTGCCTGCGGTTTTGGCTTCATCTGGCGAAAAATCTGACTTCGCCATCCGCACACGTGGAGATACTGAACAGGCTCTTAGACGATTGTAAAACTTGGAAAATGCCGGAAATTGGTGGGGTCATGCATTATTCAAAACGAAGTTTTTCTCCAGTCGGGGCAAGGAAATCGTTATAAGTGGGCTAATTCAGTATTCGCCCAAACCTTTCAGATGTCCTCACTGATCTTGCTCGGTCGGCTTACGCCTCCCTCGTGTGGCTCTGCCCCACACCCCGCTGGTAGCTCTGCCCCCAGACCCCTGCCAGGGAGCCTTGCCCCCCCTAGACTCCCACGCTCGCCTGGAGAAAAAAACGCTCGCTAGTATATCATCTTTTTAATATCTGGACTATATAAACAGGCGGAAACGGTGGTATTACCAAGCTTTAAAGGAAATATATATAGTCCAGTTAATTAGCGAACGTTATACTAGTATTTCACAATAAACAAATCAAGTCAATTGTATTTCCACAATTGTTCTAAT
>CAMHJC010000093.1 GCA_946185345.1 uncultured Clostridia bacterium | reverse complement strand
GACACAAAATATCCTCGCAAATAATTGTCTACTTTCAACCGAAAATTAGTATAAGCGTTTATTCGAACGTAACCTCAGCGGCTTCGGAATCAACCGTGTTGCCTGCTGAATCCGTCACGACGCAGTACAATTGTATACCGTTCCATGTGGCGTTGACCGTAGCCGTGGTTGTTGCGGAGGTATGGCCGTTCCATTTGCTCCATACGGCGGCACCTTTCTTTTTATAGTACCATTGATAGGTCAGACCGGTTCCCTGCGCCTTGACAGTGAATCTGACGCTGTCGCCTTCCCTGGCGGTAACGCTTTGCGGCTGAGAAACAATCTTTAAGTCCACTGCTTTGAATGTCACGGTTGCGGCGTCGGAATCGACCGTATTGCCGGCGGCATCCTTCACGACGCAGTACAATTGTATACCGTTCCATGTGTCGTTGACTGTGGCTGAGGTGGTGGCTGCGGTATGGCCGTTCCATTTGCTCCATACGGCGGCACCCTTCTTTTTATAGTACCACTGATAGGTCAGACCCGTTCCCTGCGCCTTGACAGTGAATCTGACGCTGTCGCCCGCACTGGCTTCCACATCAGCCGGCTGCGAGGTGATGACAGGGGATTGGCATATGGTCACCGTTGCGGTCTGCGTCGGACAGTAGTTTCCCCAGAGAACGTCGCCTATTTCGCAGTAGACCTGCATGCCGTTCCAGCTTTCATTGGCGATGGCTGTGGTTGTGGCGGTCGTGTGGCTGTTCCATTTGCTCCAGGCCTTGGCGCCTTTCTTTTTGAAATACCACTGGTAGGACAGTTCCCGGCTATCCCCTACCGCTTCCGCCTCCACGGAAAAAGTCACCGTTTTTCCGGCGGAAGCCGTCACGTTCCGGGGCTGCTTTATGATGTGAATGATCTCACTGACAGAAAGCTTACACGCATCCGAATATACCGTATTTCCGGAGCCGTCAGTGATTTTGCAGCGAAGCTGCATGCCGTCCCAGCTGATATTGGCGCGTGCGCTGGTCGATGCCGTGGTGTGTCCGTTCCAGATGCTCCAGTCGGCCGCGCCCTTCTTTTTGTAATACCACTGGTATTTCAGATCATCGCCATAAGCCTTGACATGGAAGGCAAGCGTCGCTCCCACCGTGGAGGAAAATCCTGCAGGCTGCTCCGTAATCAATATCCTGTCGGTATAGTTGAAATGATATTCTGCACCGGTATTGCGCAACATGCTGGCGGAGGTATCGCTGATGGCGTCCCATTCCTCCCAGCTTCCCCGGAAATAGAAGTGACCGATTAGCGCGTTGACAAAGCATTTGCTGCCTACAGACTGAAGGGTCGGAGACATCACCAGCGCCTTCAGACGGCAGTCATTGAAGGCATAGGAACCGACCGATGTGACCGACGGAGGAATTTCCATTACCTCGACCGAGTGACAGTAGGCAAAAGCCGAATTGCCTATGGTCTTGAGGTTTTTGGGAAGAATGATTCCCGGCAGATCGTAGCAGGTATAAAATGCTGAGTCGTGAATGGCCGTAACGGAATCCGGCACCACATATTCCTCTTTACGTCCGGCTGGACAGGCAAGCAGCTCGGTCCTGGCGGCGTTCATCAGCACTCCGCCATCATCCGAATAGGCGGCGCTGCCCTTTTCCACCGAGATGCGTGTGAGCTTCTGGCAGTCTCCGAACGCTTTGGCCGCCAGAGAAGTGACGGATTTCGGCACCGTCACTTCGGTCAGCTTTTTGCTGGAGAAAAACGCCTGGCTTTCCACTGTGGTCAGTCCCTGAGGCAGATTCAGCTCCGTAAAGTAATTGCAGAAGAACGCCCTGCTTCCGATTCTTTTCAAAGAGGACGGAAGACTGATATTCTGAAAAGAGCAGTAGAAGAAGGCTTCCGTGCCGATACTTTCCACCGTGTCCGGCAGGGTAATCGCCTGTGTGGCATTACAGTGATCAAAGGCATTGTCTCCGATGGAGGTAATATTTCCGCTGAATTCCACCGAATTGACGTAGCTTTGACTCCAGAAGCTGCTTTCATGGTCGTTCCGGCTCCACATTTCGCCGCTGCCGCTTATGCGCAGCAGTCCTGTACTCTTATTCAGACGCCAGTTGATGTCGTCTCCGCATTTTCCGGTCTGAATGTTGTCGGCGGTACTGTCCCATTCGGAATCCCACTCGCCGTAATTCTCCTCTCCGTCCGCCGCAAGCACGCCGCTGCCGCATACCGACAGAAACAGCGCAAAGGACAGCAGGAGCGCAGTCAGTTTTTTGAACCTCATTTTTTTCACCTTTTTACCTTTCCTGAAAAAATGCAACAAAGCTAAAGATTGGTCATAGACCATCATTTAATTATAGCACTATAATTAATATTTGTCAATACCATATTTGGTAAAACAACGGTAATTCTATACTGTCAGATATCAAAATGAGTACTGTCATAATTTACTTTGGGTAAAACGACAGTACTCAAAAAGTGAAAATCAGCTGTATCGCACACGCAGACTGCGGCGTTTTCCGCCAAGCGCCGCCCCTGTACTCTCCATCGTCCGCATGTAAACGCTTTGTACCACTCCGACTCCGAAGTACAGACACATGCTGGACGATCCGCCGGCAGAGAAGAAGGGCAGCGTGATACCGATAACCGGCAGCACCGAAATGCACATTCCGATGTTGAAGATGGTCTGGGTGGCAATCATGGCGAAAAAGCCGATGCACATGAATCTTCCCATCATATCCACCGCTTTGAAGGCGGCATAAAGCGACAGCATCATCACGGCAAAGAGCAGTCCCAGCAGAAATACCGCCCCCACAAATCCGAATTCCTCGCAGGCTACGGTGAAGATAAAGTCATTGTGATCCTCAGGAACAAGGCCCGACTGAATCATCGTGCTGGTGCCGTGGCCTTCGCCAGTCAGGCCTCCGTTGCCGATCGCCACCTTGCCGAGCGTCTGCTGATAGAGGATGCCCATCTCGTCGCCTTCCTGCGGATTGTAGACCGCCGCAAAACGCTTCTGCTGATGGGAGCTCATGCTCTGCCAGAGCAGAGGCGCCATTCCCACAATGGCTGAAATACCGAGCAGGATGAAATTCCAGCTCAGTCCGCTGGAAAAGAACATGATCAGGAACATCACCATAAACATCAGTGCCGTGCCGTCATCTCCCTGTAATTTGCAGAGACCTACCGGAACCAACGCATGACCGCCCAGCATGAATACGCTTGACAATGTGTTCAGAGTGTTCTTTTCGACGACATAGGACAGATGATACGAAAACGTAATGATAAAGCCTATTTTCATAAGCTCGGACGGCTGAAAACTGTATCCGAATATGTTGAGCCACGCCACGTCATCGGCTACAGCGTTGCCGCCGATAGCCGACTGTCCCACGACGAATGTCAGACCCACCAGAAAAACACATGCTCCTCCTACCAAAGGCCAGAGCTGTCCGAGTCTGTGATAATCCATAAGGGATATGACGAAAGCTCCTCCGAAGCCTATCATCGCAGCCATTACCTGCGTTTTGATGGCAATCGGCCTCGCACTGTGAATCAGCATGCAGCCGTAAATGGTACATGTCAGAATCAACGCCCACATGGCAATATAGGTAGTACGAACATATGTCACGGAGGCATTGGCCGCCTTCACGACAAACCTTCTGAAAGCCAGTATTTTATCCGACATCTTTTTTCCAACATTCCTTCCCTCAAATATCGTTAATTTGCATGAAAATATTATAGTTTATTTAATTAATAACTTCAAGTAAAAATAGTGAAAGATATTTGAATTCTGCATTAATATATGTTATAATGAATGAGTAATCCACATTCATGCCGCAATTCCTGCGGCATGATATTTTCAATTTATCCAAAGGAGAGACATATATGCTTTCTGACATCGAAATTGCTCAACAGACAAAAATGCGTCCCATTCAGGAGGTCGCAGCGGATCTCGGACTTACTGCCGACGATCTGGAATTCTACGGCAAGTACAAGGCGAAGCTCAGCGAGGAGCTTTATTCACGCTATGCGGACAAGCCCGACGGCAAGCTCATTCTGGTAACCGCCATCAATCCCACACCGGCAGGAGAAGGCAAAACCACCACTTCGGTCGGACTCGGTCAGGCTATGGCAAAAATCGGCAAGAAGGCTATTATTGCACTCCGTGAACCTTCTCTCGGCCCGGTTTTCGGCATCAAGGGCGGCGCTGCCGGCGGCGGATATGCCCAGGTAGTGCCGATGGAGGATATCAATCTTCATTTCACGGGCGACATGCATGCCATTACTTCCGCCAACAATCTCCTCTGCGCACTTCTCGACAACCATATGCAGCAGGGCAACGAACTTGGCATTGACCCCCGCAGAATTCTCATCAAGCGCTGTCTCGACATGAACGACCGCGCACTCAGAAATGTCGTGGTGGGTCTCGGCGGCAAGATGAACGGCGTTCCGAGAGAGGACGGCTTCATCATCACCGTTGCCAGCGAAGTCATGGCCATTCTCTGTCTCGCAGCCGATCTCAACGATCTGAAATACCGCCTCGGCAGGATTCTCGTCGCTTACACATATGACAACAAGCCGGTCTTCGCAAGCGATCTTCATGCGGAAGGCTCCATGGCCGCTCTGCTCAAGGACGCAATCAAGCCCAATCTCGTCCAGACGCTTGAAGGCACACCTGCTATCATGCACGGAGGCCCCTTTGCCAACATCGCCCACGGTTGCAATTCCATCCGCGCAACCAAGCTTGCCCTCAAGCTGGCGGATTACTGCATCACCGAAGCCGGATTCGGCTCCGATCTCGGTGCGGAGAAATTCTATGACATCAAGTGCCGTTTCGCAGGATTCAAGCCTGCCGCATGCGTGCTGGTCGCTACCGTCAGAGCACTGAAATACAACGGCGGCATTCCCAAAACCGAGCTTTCCGGTGAGAATCTCGAAGCGCTTAAAAAGGGAATTGTCAACCTCGGCGCTCACATCGAAAACATGAAGAAGTACGGCGTCAACGTAGTGGTTGCCATCAACCGTTTCCTCACCGACTCGCAGGCCGAGCTGGATTTCATCGCGGAATACTGCCGCAGCAAGGGCGCTGAATTCGCACTCTCCGAGGTATTTGCCAAGGGCGGCGAAGGCGGAAGAGAGCTTGCCCGGAAGGTTGTGGAGGCAGTGGAAAAACCATCGGATTTCGCTCCGATTTACTCCACTTCACTCTCCATCAAGGAGAAAATCAACGAAATCGCCACCAAAATTTACGGCGCTTCCAAGGTCAATTACACCTCCGCAGCGGAAAAGCAGATCGCTTCTTTCGAGCAGCTCGCTGAAAATATGCCGGTCTGCATCGCCAAGACACAGTATTCTCTCACGGACGATCCGACCCGGCTCGGCAGACCGGAGAACTTTGAAATTACCGTCAAGGAAGTCAGACTTTCGCACGGTGCGGGATTCGTGGTCGCTCTCACGGGCGACATTATGACCATGCCCGGCCTGCCGAAGGTTCCTGCCGCCAACAAAATTGATGTGGACGGCAGCGGCTCCATCACAGGGCTTTTCTGATGACCGCGGAATTCATCACACGATCGCCCGAGGAAACAGAGGCGCTCGGCAGGCGGATCGGCGCTCAACTTGCCGGCAATGAGATCATCGCACTTTTCGGCGGACTTGGCATGGGAAAAACCGCCTTTGTGCGGGGACTGGCCGAAGGACTGGGAATCGACCAGAATGAAATTTCCAGTCCGACATTCGCCATTGTTCACGAACACGAAGGAGACAAAACGCTTTTCCACTTTGACATGTACCGTGTGGAGAGCTGGGACGACCTCTACTCCACCGGATTTTTTGACTACATCGGCAACGGCGTGGTGGTCACCGAATGGAGCGAGAACATCGAAGGCGCTCTCCCGGACGACCGGATCAATATCGAGATTTCCGCGCCGGATCACGATGACGCCCGTGTGTTCAGAATATCCGGATCCGGCATCGACGGATGCGGTCTATCAGATTAACGAAAGCGAATGGAATGAATATGAAAATACTTGCTATCGACAGCTCGGCCATCTCAGCCGGCTGCGCTATAGTGGAGGACGGCGGCGTCATTGCCGAGAGCTTTGTGAGAGTCGGACTGACCCACAGCGAAACACTGCTGCCTATGGTCGCCAATACGCTGGCCAATGCAAAGCTCACGGCGGACGACATCGACTGCTTTGCGGTTTCGTCCGGCCCGGGTTCCTTCACCGGCATACGGATCGGCGTTGCTGCCGTCAAGGGTATGGCATTCACTCACGACACTCCCTGCATCGGTGTGTCAACCCTTGAGGCGATTGCCTGGAACTGCCCGGTTCTTGACGGAATCATCTGTACGGCAATGGACGCTCGCAGACAGCAGGTCTACAATGCCCTTTTCTCATTCGGGCCGGATGGAATCAACCGTCTGTGCGACGACAGAGCGATCTCCATAGAAGAATTGACAGAGGAACTTAAAGCAGAGCGAAGAACGGTTTATCTTGCGGGAGACGGAGCCGCACTTTGCTTTGAATCCATGCGGGACGTGCTGCCAAATGTAAGGCTTGTGCCTGAAAATCTCCGGTATCAGCGCGGCTTTGGAGTGGCAATGGCTGCGTTGAGAATTGTTCGGCAGCAAGGCGCCGTCCCTCCCGACAGGCTGATTCCCACCTACCTCAGACCTTCTCAGGCGGAGCGCGAGAAGATGAATCTTAAGCTGAAAAAATGAAAAAGGAGATAACATCATTATGATTGCTATAGGCTGTGATCACGGCGGATTTGCCCTGAAACAAGAGATCATCAAATATTTATCGGACAAAGGCATTGAATTCAAGGATTTCGGCACCGATTCGGAGGCTTCGGTTAATTATGCGCCGATTGCCGCCGCTGTAGGACACTGTGTGGCAAACGGCGAATGCGACAAGGGAATTCTTATCTGCGGCACAGGCATCGGCATGTCCATGGCCGCCAACAAAGTCAAGGGAATTCGGGCCGCATGCTGCTCCGACCACTTCAGCGCCAAATACACCCGCCTGCACAACGATGCCAACGTGCTTTGCATGGGAGGCAGAGTAATCGGCCCGGGCGTTGCGGTGGAACTGGTCGACCTCTTCCTCCACACCGAATTTGAAGGCGGCAGACACGCCGCGAGAATCGCCCAGATTGCCGCCATTGAAAACGGAGAGCTGTAATTCTTTACAGTACGGTCAGAAAAATCATATGCAAACGGAATCAATCCCGCCGTGTGCGCTTGAAATTCGGCGCTCGGCGGGATTGTTCTGATTAATGGAGGTTCATATGAACAGGATAGCCAAATTTGAAAAAGTAAGTCCCGGACAGTTCGCTCAGGGATGGCAGGAACTATTCGGCTCCGACGAGGGAGCCGCCGAGGCTTTGGATAATATTCCTCTCCCCTGCCGCGCCACCGTCGGATCGGCAGGCTACGACTTCGCCATTCCGTTTGACCTGGAATTATCCCCCGGTCAGACCGCTAAAATTCCCACGGGAATACGGGTCAGAATTGATGAAGGCTGGGTGCTGATGATTTATCCTCGCAGCGGCCTCGGCTTCAGGTACCGTCTTCAGCTCAACAACACGGTGGGAGTGATCGACAGCGACTATTACCATTCGTCCAACGAAGGACATATTTTTATCAAAATTACCAACGACTCAAACGAGGAAAAGATTCTATCGCTCAAGGCAGGAGACTGTTTCGCCCAGGGCATTTTTACTCCCTTCGGAATAACCGACGACGACATGGCCGACGGTCTTCGCAACGGAGGATTCGGCAGCACCAGTGTCAGATAAGGTATTGGCCAAAGAGGCAGCAGGAGAAAGCAAACACCACGCAGGACAGCGCTGACATCGTCAGATACAGCGCAAGCATTTTGCAGGCGTGCAGCGCCAGCCTGTCGGACATGCCTTCATTCCAGCCGTTGAATGACGGGCGAAATCCGAGAGCGTATTCTCCCGCGTAAACCGCAATCACACAGTTCGCTACGCAGTACGGCAGCAGCACCAGGGCGGCGAAACAAAGCTCCCGAAGGCTTCCGCACTGCATGGCTCCGCATATCAGCGCACCGAAACCCATTCCCCTTACGGCCGACAGAGGATAGATGATGGTTCGGCTGTACAGGAATGCCGCGCAGGCAAACATGGCCGTAACATATCCCACCGTCACCGGCGCTACGCTCATCAATGCCGGTCTGAACCCTCGGCAGTAGCCTTCAACGGAATTCTGCCAATCGGCAGGACTGCCGTAAAGCGCCTGCGTGAGACTGCCGAAGAGTATTCCCACGGCCAGACAGGCAATCAACGCAAATTGATATTTGTCCTGCCTGACGAGCCGGGTCATTTGATTCCATGCGGCTGTGAAGGCATGGTTGGAAACAGCTTGATGATTGTCCATATTATTCAGATCCTCCGGAATGGATTTTGACTGGTTGTCAATTGAAAGCCGACAAAAAAATCGGGCGAGAGATTTTTTTGCGACAGGAAAACGATGACTCAGCAGGTCGTATAATTATACTAATTTTCGGTTGAAAGTAGACAATTATTTGCGAGAATATTTTGTGTTCTGCAAGGAATAGCTGTCGACTCGTCGACAGCAGGACGACGGCAGGCTGGCGCCTGCCTAGGACGATGACGCCGCAGGGCGCAAAATAGGCCGCAAAGAATGTCTGATTTTAGCTGAAAATTAGTATTAGTCCGATGAATGTCATCTTTTGAATGATAATCCGATTAATCATTCTATTTGTATGCCGCAACAGGCAAAAAAAGAAGAGGCCCGGTTGTTTTCCTTCAACCGAAGCCTCTTTTTTTGAGATTATTTCATATTGGGATAAAATGTCAGCGGATCAATGCGTTTGGTGCCTTTGCGAAATTCCAGGTGAAGGTGATTGCCTGTCGATCTGCCGGTGGAACCGACTATTCCGATGGTATCGCCTGCCTTGACTTTGGCGCCGACATGGAGGAAACTCGCTTTTTTCATATGCCCGTAGTAAGTGCGCATTCCGTCATTCTGTTCAATGACGATGTAATATCCATATCCGCCCGGATCATATGAGTTGATATCAACCGTACCCGCCGCAACGGCAATAATCTGTGAACCGCCAGGCGCCACAATGTCCAGTCCGTAGTGATTCGTGCCGTCTCTCAGACCGAAGTAGGAGCTGATCCGTGTGGCTGTCTGTGTCGGCCACAGGTACTTTCCGCCGCCATTTACCGCATATTTTTCAAATAAGTCAACATAATCCCCACAGACATAGCCTTCCGCTCCGGAGGGAGTGACTATCTTATACCAGCCGTCTTTGACGGCGGAATAACGGTAAACTTCGTTTCTTCTGATGGTGGCTACCAGTTTGTTGGATGTCGCCGGGCCGCTGCGCACATTCACAGAGGATACCGTGACGATGATCTTGCCTGATTCAGCCGCCGACTTCGCAGGCGCCTTGTATCCGGTCGCCTTGACATATTTTTGGGATACCCAGCCTACTGTGGAATCCTCCAGCTTCACCTTGTACCAGGAGTCCTTCTTTTCGATGATTCCGCCTTCGGTTCCCTTATACATTCTTCTGATTATCTCATAACCGGTGCCTGCGCCTTTTCTGAGATTGGTGTAGCTGCCCGTAACGGTAATAATGCCGTTGCCGAGATTGACATTCTTTTTCTCTTTTGGCTTGGTGGTTGTGGTGGTCTTCTTTTCAGTGGTTGTAGTGTTTTTTTTGTCGGTGGTGGTTGTGGTGGTCTTCTTTTCAGTGGTTGTAGTGGTTTTTTTGTCGGTAGTAGTGGTGGTCTTTTTGTCGGTGGTGGTGGTGGTCTTTTTGT
>CAMHJC010000092.1 GCA_946185345.1 uncultured Clostridia bacterium | reverse complement strand
CTGGACGGGCCAGGAGGGCAGTGGCCCCCCTGGACTCCCATTATTGGCGCTGCGCTTGCTTTTTTCTTTTTATTATCAATATTTGTTGCCGGAGTATTATCATCCTTACCGTCACAATAACTATCAACAATACTGTCAAAACCGCCGCTATGACAAGGGTGAACCGACTGAATACTGTTGACCGCCCGGTAGCCTCTTCCCTCTGTTCCGCAGAATCATCAGACCGCACATCACTTTCCGACACATCCGTTTCCGTGGAAACGGCGCTGTCTCCTTCCGGCTGACCTTCTTCCTCACCGGCCGGCATGTCGATTTGCTCAAACATATCGTTTTTACCGGGTGTGTCGCTGCCGACCGTGGTATAGGCCAGACCGAACAGACGGCAGTCATTCGGGCCTTCCTCCTGGAGCAGATGAATCATTCCCTGGCTCTTATGGCAGGCGTAGCCTTCATAAGCCACATCAAACGAGCTTTTTCCTCCGAACCGGCTCAGGGGAATCCGGCTCCATGTGACCTCTATCGGGTTTTCCTTCCACAGGTGAAGATAGCATTTTTCCACCGTGCAGGTTCCGTATTTCTCGGCGCTCTCGGGAAAAGATGCCGGATCGGAGGTCAGAGTTACCGCTTCGAGCAGCGTTCTGGCGTTAATCTGATGGGCGCCGTGGCCGTATTCACCGCCAATGTCATGTCCCAGCACTACCCTGGGAGAAAAACGCCGGAGCATTTCCACCTGGAAGGCCAGCACTTTTTCATAGCCGTAATATTCCTTTGCGGACTTGTAGCTGGACTTGACGGCTTTGTCATCCAAAAAGGGACTGTTCATCACGGGATAATGCCTTACTCCGACCGTCCACAATCCGTCCAGCAGCTCGTGGCAGCGATATCTGGCATTGTTGTGATTGGTCAAATAAACCACCTGCACATTATATCCCAGCTCGCCGGCATAGTACGGAATCGCTCCGCCAAACCACAGATATTCATCGTCGGCATGGGTCGGCACCACCATCAGATCGGCTTTTTCACACGGAGGCTCCCAGACCTGAACCCAGTCGGGAATCCTGCCGTCCGCAAAGGCGTATAATTCGCCGAATCTGGCCCCGTCGGGAAATTCCATCTCAAAGGCATCCACGCTCCGGTCAAACGCCACGTATTCATGGATAAAACCGTCGGCGCCGCCGTTTTTTACGCTGCCGTCAGGGAGAATCACTTTCCATTCGCAGGGCATCTGAAATATGCAGTAAATGCCGCTTACCGCCGACTCCGGCTGGATTTTGAGTCTGGTGCCGCCTGTCAGCTGATAACAGGTATTGGCGTTTTCGTCATGTAATTTGCCGAATCCTTTGCCCGGCTGCGCGTCACAGGAGACATGACAGACATTCCTCCGGAAGGCTGTCCGGCTCCTGAGCGGAAGCCAGAACCCGCTGAGAATTCCCGCAGAATCCTGCCGAAAGAAGGACAAAAAGCAAAACCGACCAACACAAAAGTCGTTTCAAACCTCATTCGCCACCTTTTTCCCACAAGCCGTTTATTTTGAAAATAGCGAGCCGCCTTCACAGTCGATGGCCGCTATCAGCGGAAAATCCCTGAATTCGAGCCGCTTCACCGATTCACAGCCCAGATCCTCAAACGCTATTACCTCGCACGAAGCGATGCATCGGGAGGCAAGCGCTCCGGCGCCGCCTACCGCACAGAGATAGACCGAACGATTACGGCGGATCGCATCGCACACTTGCTGCGAACGTCCGCCCTTGCCGATCATGGCGCCCAGTCCCAGATCGAGCATTCTCGGCGCAAACGGATCCATCCGGCTGGAGGTGGTCGGCCCGCACGAGCCGATCGCAAGATGCTCCGGCGTGGGCGTCGGGCCGGCGTAATAAATCACGGCGCCGTCAAGCGCATACGGCAGTTCCTGCCCGTTGTCGAGCAAAGTCATGATACGCTTGTGAGCCGCGTCACGAGAGGTGTAAACGGTTCCCGAGAGCAGCACTCTGTCGCCTGCCCGGAGCCGGGGAGCGAATTCCTTGATCCGCGCCGTGTCAAATGCATATTCAGCCATGGTGAAAACTCCTCATAAGTAAAGTTGAATCAACGGATTAACGGTGTCTAACCGTATTGCAAAAAAATCACGGGTAATATTATACCACTTTTCGCCTTCATATTCAATGATTGGCAGGTTTTTTTTTACAAAAAATTTCATTTCATTTCATTTGAGTGGAGGCTGCCGCCGGACAACGAAAATCCGCCGTGAACGGCTTGCCTCCATCCGTTCACGGCGGTCATCTGTGATTGAATCACGGGATTTACGGAATCCTGTTCCGCACTGATTCGGCTGTCACGACAGCCGGCTTACTCCGCCTTTACCCCGGTCACCTGCCCGATAAAGATCGGCAGGCCGTTCTGATCGTCAACGATCATATAGACAAACGGACGGTCGAGATACACCGACTTGGCCATCAAAGCGCCGTTGGTTTTCATCTCAACGGCAGTGGCCGCTCCCGCCTTGGTGCCTTTTTCGTCCACCCTGACGGCCGTCTTGTGAATCACACGGCTGATGTAAAGCTCGCCCTTTCCGACGTCCGCCATGCCTGAGAAATCGGCATTGTCAGGGTCAAACGCCTCGTTCATTCCCATTTCCCGGAGCAGGCCGCTCAGCTCGGCGGAATATTCCGCGCTGAATTTGGGAATACTCACCAGCACCGGCTCCCGGCTGCCCTTCCTGATCTGCTCAAACACACCGAGATGCGGCATCATTCCGATGTATTCGTCGAGCGTCACGCCTTCATTCGGCAGCATGGCGACAAAGCTGTAGCCGGACGAATACGGCTTGATGAAGCCGGTGGCCTTGCCGTCGTCCAGATAGCCCGATTCATGCGAATACATCATGGAGACAGGCTCTGTCCCGCCGTCGATATCGGTGAATACTCCCTCAGAAACCTGATCTTCACGGTAAATTTCCTTCCACTCGGCGTCAAACGAAAGCGCGTTGATGAGATACAGCACCGCCGCCGAGGGAATTTCATCGAGTATGGAGGGAATCATGCCGCCGGTATTGTCCGACACCCATCGGTTGACGTCGTTCAGCGTGCTCCCGTCAAATTTCGCGCTGAATACGTCCGCACCGAAGTAGTCCGCATTGGCCTGCAAAAATTCCTTCCTGACATCCATCGAGCCTTCCCTGACCCAGATGGAATTGGCCGAACGGAACATGGCCTTCCGGTCGCTCGGCAGATTCTTGAGGTAGGCGCCGAGATACTGATTGAATTCCGCCGGTTCCAGGGGACGCAGGCTCTCCGGAAGCGCCGTTCCGCCGCCCAGCGCCTTCATCATTTCATCAAGGGTATTGGCCTTTGCGCCGTTGGCGGTCATCGCAAGCGCCGTCATCACCGACAGAGGAGAAACCAGCATGTTTTTTTTGGAGTCGTCCTTCCGTGCGCACCGGCTGAACAGCCCGAAGGCAAACTCCCGGTATTCCAGTTCAAATGTCCGCTCCAGTCCGCTGTCCTTTTGGAAGGAAAGCGCCTTTTGGGAAGGCTTCACGTTGGCCATTAAATCCACCGTGCCGGCCGACAGACCGGTGGTTCCGCCTGTTCCGCAGGCGCACACGCCCAGCAGCATCGCCGCCGAAAGCATGGCGCAGAGTGTTTGTCTGATTGCTTTTTTCATCATTCATTGGCTCCTTTCCCATCATTTCTCACGCTCTAATAGTATCACATCGGTTGTCCGGCTGCTTTCTTTTTGGGACGGATGCCGATGAGAAGACACATCGAAAGCGCCAGCATCAGTCCCAGTGAACCGCTCATCATCAGGTAATTGCGAGCGAAGTCAACGGCATTCATGGTGAATTCACAGTACACGGCAACGGCAAGCGGCACTGTATAGCAGAACGAAACCGCCGCCGTGAATTTCACCCTTCTTCTCCGCCTGAAGTCCCTCACCACCAGGATCACAAAAGCCGCCGTCGCCATCACTATGCTGATGATCTCGCTGATTTTGACGAATCCCAGCGTTACCATGTAAAGCGAATCATTGCGCATGCTTTCAAAAACCGACTGCGGCATTCCGTACATCAGCATGAAGCAGAGCGTCACGTCCCCCTGCCTTGCGCCGGATTTTTCCCTGAGATATGTCCGGGCGAAGAATACGGCGCACACGGCCGCAACAATGACCGCCGTTATGCCTTCAAAAAATCCCACCCAGAGCGTCCATGAGCCTTTTTCCAGCTCTCTGAGGAAGATCAGTCCGCCGTCATTGCGCTGCTGCACGTAGATGCCCATATCCTGCCCGGCCGTGATTCCTGCGAAGCGCATGATTCCCAGCGCAAGTACAACCGGAACAGCCGCCGCGTCGGTCAGCACCGGAAAGGGCTGCTTTCTCACCGCCGAATAAACCGCCAATGTCATCAGTATGCCGATAAGCACTCCGTAAAAGGTGAATCCGCCCGACCAGGTTACCAGCCATTCCCACCAGCGGTGAGCGGCGAAGAAATTGCTGAACCAGCAGTAGAACAAATGTCCCGCAAGCAGCGCCGCCGGCATTGCCGCCAGCACAATATTCCAGGCGGAAGCGGCGCTCTGCTTTTGCAGCCGCCTGCCTGTCACAAATCCGAAAGCCGCCGCACACACCGAAATCACAGCCCATACCGCATACCAGTACACGGTAATGGAGCCGAAATCAATCAAGATCAAATTGTCAGACATGCCGTTAATTCCCTCCGAATGTCCTGCCGGCATTCCGCTCCGATTCGGGAACAGCCGTGGCAAAATAAACGATATCGGTCAGCGGACGTTCTCCGCCGTTGGATACCACATTGTAGATCCGGTCGTGAAACATCATTACCGTGGACTGTCCGCCGTCCAGATTGTACGCGCTGACGCAGTTTTTGGATTCCATCAGCTTCGCCATTTCCTTCACGCTGATTCCCCGGGAATGTTCGGTGCGGCCGTCCACCGTGCAGAGCAGATAATGCAGCCGGCCCAACTGTCCGATCGCCGTGCGGGGTTCATCGTGAGGCGCCGAACAAACAATGTAATTTTCCTTGGGAGGATTGGTCACCGCTTTGCCGTCACGCACAAGCACCGGCCCGAAGGCAAACGCGTGATATATCCTGTTTTCCGAGAGATAATCCCTTGTAATTCTGCTGTCTCTCATCGTCAGGAAATCCCCGTTTTCATCTATCAGAAGCTCGTCAATGCCCTGGGGATAGATTTTGAGCAGCTTGCCCTGGCGAACGATGACGCCCGTCTGGCGGTATCCCGAATAATCCCCGTTGATGGCCACCACCGCATTGACGTCTATCGACATTGCCGAACCGTACATTCTCTTGGTGGTCAGACGGTCTTTGCCCGACACGGCAGAACGGAACTGCGTCGGATGCGCTATCTTCACTTCCGCAAAATTCGCCGTAACGGTGTGGGAGGAGAATTCAAGCCTCTCCCGCCAGCATTTCACCCAGATGGTCTCGTCCTCGTATGTTTCCGTGTCATAGCAAGCCGGATCAGGCTCCGGCGCAGGCTCAAAATCCATCGGAAGGGTATATATCTTCGGCAGATCAAAGACCTCCGCATTGATCCTGTCATCCATCCGATTCAGGGACTGCCCGATTTTTTCCGGGATATTCCTGTCGGTTTTTGTCCGGAATTCTATCTCATCCCCGGAACAGACCGCTATCGCACATACCGCAAGTGCCGCCGTAAAGCAGACTGCTTTGCATGCGGCTTTCAACCAATTCATGGCACACATCTCCTTTTGTCTCCGCCGGCCGGAACCTACCGGCATCTGTCACACCGCATATGACGTCAGCGCTTTATAAAAATCATCCGATATCACTACCAGCCAGCGTCCTTTCCGGCTGACCAGCCGCACTTCGAACCGTTTGGTGAGGTAATAGGTTTCGGGCGTCCGGAGACACTCCAGCTTGATGTCCGTGATCAGGTCTTTGGTGTCCTCCGGATCGGTGATTTCCTCGCCGGCATATCTCCTTTCCTGAACCTCATTCTCGACCTTTCCGGTCACGTCCTTCTCAAAGGCTTCCAGATTGAAGGTGGTGTACAGTATCTCGACATATGCTTGATGAGAATCCGTCTCACGGACGTTGTCCGTCAGCTGATAGCTCCGGCTTTTCCCGATAACCTCGGCCAATTTCAGGCTGACCGCCTTTTCGCCCGACAATTCCGCCGAAATCAACGAATCGCCGAAATCACAGTTTTCGGTCAATTCTCCCGCCTGCCGGTAATCCTCCCGTATGAAGGTGTCGAGGAATACCCTCAGCGCTTCGGCTGGCGATCCGTCATCCGATACATTGTAGGAAGGCAGACTGCACCCGGTCAGAACAGCCGCCGCCATCACGGCAAGCGAGAAGCCGACCATTCTTCTGAAGAACCGTATCATTGTTGATTACTCCTGTCTTATGAATTCTCCGCAACGCAAAAGATCGCGGCGTCATCCTGCTTTTCCCGGATGGCACGATGATCCGCTTTTCAATAATATACCACATCCGACGGTGCTTAGTCAATACGACAAAGGCATGAGACCCCATCTTTTTTGTCGGAGGACCTCCTTCCGTTCCGGAAACACACGCAAAAATCCGCTCCGGCCGGACAAACAACCGTTGCCGGGACGGAGCGGATGCGTTATGTCATTCAGCGGATGGCGTTGAGCTTTCTGCCGGAGAATTTGACGTTGAAAATCTTGCCGCTGAGATTGATTTTGAATCGCTCGTATCTCTTGGAATATCCGAAGTTCACCTGCTCGACAGACAGACAGCCGTGTCTCGCAACGAATCTGTAAAGATTGTATTCGCCGTCACGGTAGGCGAAATCCTCACCGTTGTCCTGATAGTGGAAGTATTCTCCGTCGCCGCCGTACACCACCAGTTCGAGACAGTCCACCTCTTTTTCGCCGACGTAATTCATCACCGGCCACATGGGAAGTACTGCGCCTTCACGCACATAAATCGGGCAGGTATCGAGCGGAGCCTCCCGCAGAATCCTTGTGCCGCCCGGGAAGCGCTGACCGGTGTGGAAATCGTACCAGTTGCAGTTCTTGGGGAGATACACATCACGGCTCACTTTGCCCTGATCCAGAATCGGAGCGACCATCAGCCACTTGCCGACCATGAACTGATCATTGATTTCCAGCACGTTTTTGTCGCCCTCAAATTCCAGCACCAGCGGACGGAATACCGGCAGGCCGGTGCTTTCGGTCTCGTGGAAACAGTCGTAGATGTAGGGAATCAGTCTGTAGCGCAGGCGGATGTATTTGCGGCAGATGTCCAGCGTCTGCCTGTCAAACGCCCAAGGCTCCTGATGACGGGTACCCTTGGCGGCGTGGTTGCGGAAAAGCGGTGTAAAGCAGCCGACCTGCGTCCAACGGCAGAGAAGTTCGGGAGTGCAGTCGGAACCGAATCCTCCCACATCGGTGCCGATGAAGGCCATTCCGCTCAGTCCCAGACTGCAAAGCTGGGCTATCGAATAGCGCAGATGCGACCAGTGGCTCTGATTGTCGCCCGTCCAGCCGGTAGTGTATTTCTGCGCGCCGCTGTAGCAGGCTCTTGTTATGACGAACGGACGCTTGCCCGTGTGGCGTTTGATGCCTTCATAGGTGGCCTTGCTCATCAGAGAACCGTAGACGTTGTGCATTTCGCTGTGAGTGGTTTTGCGTTCCTCGTCACAGAATACCACATCTCCCGGAATCTCTCCCCGGAAGCTTGCCGGCTCGTTCATGTCATTCCAGATGCCCGCGACGCCGTCATCGGTCATGATTCGCTGCTTGTCCGCCCACCAGTTGCGCACCGCTCGCCTGCCGAAGTCGGGAAATACCGAATCGCCCGGCCACACCACATTTTCATATACCGAACCGTCCGCGGCGTGAACCAGATAATCGTTGGCAACGCCTTCGTCATAAACGGAATATCCCTTTTCCTTCTTGACGCCCGGGTCGATGATGGTGACCACCTTAAAGCCGTTTTCCCCGAGCTTTTTAAGCATTTCACGGTGCTGAGGATACTGCTTTTCTCCCCATGTGAAAACCTTGAAGCTGTCCATGTAGTCGATGTCACAGTAAAGCACATCGCAGGGAATGTCATTCTCTCTCATTCCCTTGGCGACTGAGATCAGCTCGTCACGGGTTTCATATGACCAGCGGCACTGATGATATCCCAGCGTCCAGAGCTGAGGCAGCGGCGTGGTTCCCGTCAGGTAGGTGTAGCCGCTCACGACCGCTTTGATGGAATCGCCCGAAATCAGGTAGTAATCCAGATTTCCGTCGTCCGCCGAGAAGGAATAATAGCCGGTGTTCTCCTTGCCGAGATCGAATTGCGTGCGGTGGTGATTGTCAAAGAATATGCCGTAATCCACGTTTTCACGGTGAACGATCACAAAGGGAATGGATTTGTAAAGACTGCGCATGGACTCGTAGTGCGGATCGGGAATGTCGCTGTTCCACATCTCAAATTCGTAGCCCTTTTTGTTGAGGAAGCTGTACTTGTCGCCAAGGCCGTAGAAGTATTCGTCGCCTTCCATGCATTTGAGCACTTCGATTTTGTGGCGGGCGATGCCGTCCGACATGGCGTGACCCTCCATGCGGGCCTGTTTGATGGCCTCCTGCGAAATAATGGCGGCTCCCTGCGCTTCACGGATTCCCTTGAAGTCACGGCAGATCAGCGTGCCGTCCGACTTGATGATTTTGAGCAGGAAATTGTCGTATACATAGACCGCCAGCTTTGAGGTGGAAATAATGATGTAATTGCCGACCATATTCGCAATTACATTGACGTTTTTGGATTTGTCGCCCTCGACGGCGAAGGAATGGTTGCACTCCGGCTTGAAGGGACAGAAAACGTTGATGATTTCTTCCGTGATCGCCGTAATATAGCAGACAGCGTTTTCAAAGGTAATCTCAACACGGCTGCCCTCGGTGTTAAAGGATTTTATCTTGCCGAAATTCATATGTAAATCAGCCTCCGTTTGTGTTGTTTGATAGAGATTTCTCCCTGCTGATATACATTATATCAAAAGATTTGACAAATATCAAGGACAACACTTTGCTGTGAATGAATTATTTGTCTTTTTTCCTGTTCTTTTTGCCGGAATGAGCAGCAGCTCTTTCAACTATAATATTAAATTTATGGTGATTAATTTTATATATTATTAACAATTTTTATTCTTTTGTGTTTTTGTACTTGACAACCGGACATAATTGTAATATAATATTTTAGCAATCGATGAGATCGTTGCGACAAGTAAATATCGCGGGATGGAGCAGTTAGGTAGCTCGTCGGGCTCATAACCCGAAGGTCGTAGGTTCAAATCCTGCTCCCGCAACCACGTATTTTTCTCATCAACGCACTTCCGATGTTTTCGGAAGTGCGTTTTTTCTTGCCAAAAACAGGCTCATGGACAACTTTTTGTCAACAAACAGTATGAGGTTACGTTCAAGAAAAGAGACGTAACCTCTCTTATTTTTTCCCGATTGGTAGGGGTTTTCAAGTGTCTGTGAGGGTGGTTTGAGGGTAACTGAGAATATTTCTGTAAAGATATTCAGGGTATAAAAGTGTAAAAATCAAAATTCGTGTTGCAATCCGCATGACATTGTATTAATCCGGCAATACAATATCTATCATTTTTTCTTCAGCCGAGGGACGGATTTTTTGGTTTTTGCCTTTTGCGTATTCGCCTGACCCCGTTTTACTCTTAGTGCGTTTTGCTCGCTCAGCCAAAGGCTTCGCTCGTGAGGCTCTGCCTCACGCTCCGCCGGTGGCGCTGCCCCCGGACCCCTGCCAGGGAGCAGTGGCCCCCTGGACCCCAATGTCATCAACTTAAGGGGATGATGAAGGATGTGCCTTGCACCGGGTGTGCTCCCCCAGTCAGAGAGGGAGCCGATAAAATTGCCTTCCTCTTTGAGGAAGGTGGCACGAAGTG
>CAMHJC010000091.1 GCA_946185345.1 uncultured Clostridia bacterium | reverse complement strand
ACACAAAATATCCTCGCAAATAATTGTCTACTTTCAACCGAAAATTAGTATGAAATGAAGGATACAGCCACAGCGGAAGCGGATTGATCCGTGTCAATCCGGCTGTCCTGATGGCGTCAGGTATGGCTTCTTTTACATATCCAACTCATATCCAACCAAATACAAAGCCCGATCAGACAGCCAACAGCGATCGTTTTTCCGTTCTCTCATGTGGAATGGATTGTATGTCGCTGATCTGTTGATCGGGCTTAATTTGTTAAGCAATCAACGCCTATTTCTGTGTGAACCGGATAACACTGTTGTCAGCCGAGGCTGAATGGAGGCAGTCCTCTGACAACGCGATATATTTGGCAATGCACTTGTCATTCGGATTGGCCCTGCTTACTTCCGTAAAACACTGCAACGCGCCTTCGCAATTACCCATATGCAGCTTTTTGATACCGTTTTCAAATAATTCTTTGGTAGCGCTTCTGGCGGCTTTTTCTTTTTCGTCAAGACAATCCAGCACTTCATACAACGCCTTTATTTCATTGACGCCGGCCACCTGCACCATTCCAAGGAAGCGGAGGTTGTATTTTTCTCCGTCTGAGAGACGGTCCAGCGTATCTTTGGAAATAATCATGCCGGTGCCGTACTGTTTGGTGAGCGATTCCAGACGGGAGGCAAGATTGACCGTATCCGAAATAACGGTGCTGGAGAGGCGTTCCTGTTCACCGATAATTCCCAGCATGGACATACCCGAATGTATGCCGATACCTATCCGGATATCATCCCCTCCGAATTTCAATGTGCTACTGTCGAGTACCAGAGAACGGTACAATTCGATTCCGGCATCCACAGCGGATTGTGCGTCGGTAAACAGAGCCATCACGGCGTCGCCGATGTATTTGTCTACAAATCCGTTGTATCTTCGGATAATCGGCCCTGCTGTTTCGGTAATTGCGTTGACAAACGAGAAATTTTCCGAAGTGGTCATCATCTCGGATTTTTTGGAAAAAGCCCGTACATCAAAAAACAGAACGGTTATGTCCGTGCAGATAGCGTCTCCGAGGTGAATGTCGTTGATGGATTTCTTATCGAGCAGCTGCATAAACTGAATCGGCACAAATTTAAAATAAGTGTTTTTAAGCTGTTCCGAGTTACGGAATGAAACCGAGAGCTTATCCGCCATGGTATTTACGCCCCGACCGATGTCGCCAAGCTCATCGTGTGATAATTTTGAAATGCGTGTGTCGAAATTGCCTCTGGCTATTTCAGCCACGGCGTCGCTGGTCTTTCTGATCTGATTCAGCGTCAGAAGGGCAACCGCAATGATGCAGATAATGAAAACAGGGAAAAACAAAAGGAACTTGCCGATGGTTTCCCATATCAGATTTTCCGTAATCATCTGATAGGCGTTCAGATCCGCACCTGTTTCCAATACAGCGACGATTTGACCGTCGGAATTGAATATCGGCGTCTGCGCATACACCCAGTCTCCTTCAAAATCCGAATAAGTGCGGACAAAGCTCTTTCCCTTGTGAAAGGCGCTCCATTCGGGGGATTTTTCGTTAATGGTGTCATAATAGCTGAAATTCGGCGAGGAATCGTTGCTGATTCCCAGCAGATACATATCGTAATCGCGCAGCAGATAAATCGCGGTGTAATAGGAACGGTTCCAGGAGTCCTTGTTGTCATTCAGAATCCCCTGAAGCGTGCTGTGCATGCGGAAAAATTCCTCTGTGTTCAGACTGTCATAGCCGGTCAGATGTTCGATATCGTCACCGTTGAATTTGTCGGAATTCAGTACCGTAAATTCCATGACACGGTTTTCCATATTTTCCATCAATAGGGCCATGACAGATTGGCTGACATAATTCAGACTGATGGTCAGCATGAAAATCACTATCGGAACCGTTGCCACAATCTGTTTGACAAAAATGGAAATTCTGATCTTGCCTTGCCTTTTCAGAATGAGGACGATAAAACAAAGCATGAGGCAGAGAGCAATGACGGAACATCCAAACGCAATGTAGGAAGGAAGATAGAGGACCGGCGTTTTGGAAAAGACCGGATCCAGATGCCGTTCCACTTTGTCTCCCGAAATCAGAAGCAGGGAATTATCCGAAACAGTGGTCAGAGTTCCCTCACAGAAGTTCAGATAGCCGCAGGGAATATCACCAGTAACATTCCTGTATGTACCGTCGTGACTGAGTAAATAAATGCGGGCGTTGCTGATGTCGGTAAAATAAATCTTTTCACTGTCACCCGCAATATAATGCGGCTGAATCCCGCCGCTGTCCACGGAATAATCAAATTTTTGGATAATCGTTTCTTTTCCGCCGACAGTGCCTGTGCCTATTCCGCCGTCAGAGGTGGTAAAAATATACCGTTCCCGAGAGATATACCGTGCCTGCAAATGCATGAAGGAAACATTTTCGCCTGTCAGCTGCCCGGTTTCTAAAGCAATATCCGAATTCAGATCGAACGAAATAAAGGATAAGCCTGTGTTGTTCTTAATCATGAACATCAGTTTTTCATCTACAGGGGTCATTCCGAAAATCCTGTTATTGCGGTGCGGCGGATTTTCCGAATTCCTGTAATCCATGCGGAAGACTTCCTTTTCCAGCTTTCCGTGTGAATTGAATTTGCATATAGACTCGTATTTAGTGGTATAGGATTCCGTATTCTGAAAGAGATACTGCACATAGCATCCGCCGTCGCCGGAGGCGGCAATATCCGTCACAAATCCGATTCCCTCAAAGGGATCGTGCCGAATGATATAACGCACCTTTCCGTCCGGGGAAACGCACGAAACCCGTCTGCATTCATTGTCCGTCAGAAACAGATTCCCTTTTGCGTCAGAGCATGTATAGACAAGATTGTTGAGGGTCAGTCTGGGTGAAGGCAGCCATTCTCCGCTCCCGAAGAACAGCCATAATACGGCTGCCGTTATGAATAAAATCAACGAAATAAACGGTAAAAGCAAAATTTTCCGGCTTTTTTTCAAAAAAATCATTACAATTCACTCCTTGATTTTAGTGTATTGATGTGTTAAAATGATTCCAAATGAAAGGAGGAAAGGAATATGTCTCATGATGAATCACGGCTGATCCACTTTATCAATCAATTGACTGCAAATAATATATTCCATTATCCTGCCTTGACGGATTTTGCCGAGTTTGAAAAATATCGCGGCAAAATGATTTACGGGGATTTATCCTTTACCTCCTGCTATCTTTGGGCGGAAAATATGCTTTATCGCATCAGAATCACGCCTGACGCCGTATTTGTACTGGGACTGGGCGCGGACCGCAATATCGGGGTGTATGTGCTGTTTAAGGAGCATGCGCATCTGATTGAGGAAGACATACGTTATCTTAAAAAGCTGTTTGACCAGGCGCATATTCCTTTGATGCTGGAATGTTTAAGCGAAGCCGACGCCGCCCGGCTGCTTGAAATGCCTTTTATATGCGAAGTGTCCTATGACGACGATTTCAGCGATTATATATATGACAACAGCGAGTTTGCTCAGGTGCAGGGCGCTCAGAATAAAAACAAGCGTCATGAATACCATCGGTTTGAGCAGTGTCATCCCGAAGCGGTATTTGTCAGGGGAGCGATTGATGACGAGGCCGCCCGCAAGGACTGCCGTGCGGTATTTGAAGAATGGTGCCGTCACCACAGCTGTAGCGAATGTCGTTTTGGATGCGAAAAGAAAGCATTTGAACGTCTGTCCTCCATCGGAATGCCGGATCGCCATTTATTGGGAATGGTATACGAGAAAGGGCAGCCGTTGTCATTTGGATTCGGAGAAATCATCTCGGAGGAATATGTATTTTTTCACATGCAGAAAAACGCGCAGCCGGTTGACGGTCTTACCTATTATCTTCACTGCAACATGGCCAGACAGATGCATCCGCAAGTGAAATACATCAACTGGGGAGAAGATATGGGAATGGAAGGCATCCGCCGCAACAAAAGCAAATACCATCCCATTGAATTGCGCAAAAAATATAGTATGCTGATCAGATAGTCAAACCTCGGCGTGCAAACAGCTCCCGAAGAAAATCGAGAGAACGCTTTTGCTTCTCGATGCCGTTGACTTCAATCAGAATGGATACTCCGTTCAAAAATTCCCCGTACAGCTCCGCAAACTGATCCCAGTTGAGTTTTCCTTCTCCCACCGACAGATGAAGATCATGCCGCAGATCGCAGTCATTCAGATGAATATGCTTTATGTAGGGCGCCAGCGACCGTATGAATTTTCCGGAACTGCCTTCTCCTGCGCCGAACACCTCTGAATGTGCGTAATCCAGGCAGATGCCGAAGTTGGAGACGGCGTTCATTTCCTCAGCCATCCGCAGGAGCAGATAGGGCGTCATGTCAAACATATTTTCCATCAGAAACTCCGTTGCCGGTTGCCGCTCGGCTTTGGCTGTCCAGTAGTCAGCATTTTTTCTGACCCAGTTATCGCAATAGAACTGGTCGTAATAATTCGGGATGCAGTTGGTATGGAATACGACCTTCTGACATTGCAATGCCTTGGCGGCCGCCAGACTCTGACGAATGCGCAAATCCGAAATTTCACGGATCTTTTCGTCGCTGCTGTGTACGGTGACATCTAGAAAAGCTCCGTGCAGACTCCGGGCTTCGGGCATGCCGCTCGTCAGGTATTGATTGATCATCCGCATGGTTTCCTCTTTATTGTCAAGTATGTCGGAATACATGAAATCGTTAAATTCCCAGCCGAGATGATTCTCTGTGGAAAAAGCCATACAATCCGGAATATGATCAATATCAGGAATAATATAAATCGACATACTTTCACACCTCACTTATCCTCAGTCAGTTTTCTGTCATACGATTCAACCAAGAAAGACGATTCAACTTTAAAATACGGTTGTTCTTATGTAGCGCTGCCTTTATTGTATCATTTTTTATCATTAAATTCAATATAGAATATGCATTTTTATTTTTCCTTCTTGCATTATTTAGCATTAGTATGTATAATACTATGGTAAACTTTAGAAAGAATGATAGGGGGCTGTATGGCCGTGAAAAAGCTGATAGAGCGGTTGACATCGGTAAAAAGCGTTTTGCTGCTTTACACAATATCCGCCGTTTGCGTTTTGCTTGCGGTAAAATGCTACAGCGCATTCAAGACCGAACCGTTTTCCCCGGATTACAAACTCTCTAAAATGTCAGGCTATTTCTGTGCCGGCGGTTCTCGGTCATTGTTCATCGAAAACGGCGGCCGATCCGTTTCGGTGATCAATGAAAACGGGGAAATGATTTTTTCAGTTGCGGGAGGAAGCAGAGGAGACGGTTTCTTCCACGCCAGGGAAATTGCATGTGACGATGACCTGAATTTATATATTCTGGATAAAGTCATTAATACCAACGGCAAAAACGTGGAAAGCGAACGAATTGTGAAATACAACAAAAGCGGCGGTTATGTCGGATGTCTGCTGGAGGAAAATCAACTGCCGGGCATCAATCTCATGGGCCTGACTTGCATTGACAATGCGCTTTACGCTGCGATGGTAAGGGAAAACGACATTCAGATTCTCCGCATTTCGCCGGAAGGCAGCAACAGGGTAGAGCGGCAGTTTGATTGGGCCAACGCTTCCAAAACCGTACAGGACATTGCCATCAGCCGGACACTTGAAGCGGTTGTCGTCACCAAAAGCGGAAATGTTGTCCGCCTGTCCGACGGAGCCTTAATCTTCAACGCGTCCGCTCACAACGGCGAAGATTATTTCGCCATGGCCATGGAAGCGGCCTATGATGATGACGGAACGCTCTACATCAACGACATTGGCAACCGCGTCGTCATGCGATACGACGGAGACAAACCGGAAGAATACATTGTACGGGGTGAACCTCTGGGAGAGCTTCCTGCGGAATTCAGCCAATTGCCGATCTACAGCGGGCTCAACTGCTCAAACGGCACCGTATCGGTTACCTATGCCGAAAACTATTTTGACAAGGAGTCCGGCGAGGTTATCTATCATTATAAAGCCTATGTGATCTCAGCCAAAGATAAATCCGTTCTCTACAACAGCAACACTGTCAAAAAAAATGTGCTGGTTTTTCTGAAGGGGATTGTCTTCTGTGTCACGGTTGTCTATCTGGGATTTGCACTCCTGTACACTCTTCTGCTTGTTTTTCTGCTGCTGAGCCGGAGCAAGAGTGAAAAACCGTTTGTTAAGCAGATAGGTCTGCTTGGTATAGCCATAGTAACCGCCGGAATCGTGGCAGGCATTACCATCAACATGTCCAATCAACGATATTTTGATGAAGTCATGAATAAAATGACCAATATTGCCTTGCTGATGGCCTCCTCCATCAGTGAAGACGATATCGCCGCGCTTGAATCTCCGGAAAGCTTCATGAATCCTGCCTACGTCCGGATTGATCAGGAAGTAGGCTCGGTTCTGCAAAATGACATCAATTCGGAAAACGGCATTTACTGCATCATTTACAAGGTACACAACCGCATTGTGTACGAAGCGTATTCCGATGAAACGCTCTACGGGACAGGATATCCGATGGCAGGCAGTTTTGAAGGATCTGCCGAGCAGGAAATTTATCAGTCCGGCCAATATATGACCTTCAGCAGCTACAGCGGAGCGGACGGCAGTTACATGTTTGTGCTCATGCCCATCAAGAATTCGGAAGGTGAAGTAACCGCACTCATGGAAGTCGGAACCGATCTGTATGTCTTTACATCCGAAACCAACCTGCTGTTCTTCAACATCCTGCTTTACGCGGCAATGAGTGTCATCATCATGCTGCTGCTGACAGGGGAACTGATGATTTTTCTCAGGCTGCGACGGAGCAGGAGACATCAACGGAACAAATCACTTCCCCGACCGAGGCAAAACGCTGAATTGGTGCGCCCGATTTCATTTCTGCTGTTTTTCGCGGCGAATATGTCCACTGCTTTTTTGCCGATTTACGGAGAAAGCTTATGGCGAGAAGGTTCCTTCATTCCCAAAGAAATGGCTTCCGCTCTGCCGCTGTCGGCTGAATTGCTGTTTGCGGCCGTGACGGCGTTTGCAAGCGGATTTTATGTCAATCGCCTCAGTGCGAGAAATCTCTGCATCATAGGCGCCTTGATGTATGTGACGGGAAATCTTCTCTGCGGAATAGCACCCACGCTCACATTTTTAATTCTGGGCAATTCCATCTGCGGATTGGGCGGCGGCTGCTTTGCCACCTCCATCAATTCCTATGTGGCGGAGTATTCGGAAGAAAAGCAGCGTAACAGCGGCTTTTCCGGATATAATGCGGCCTATCTGGCGGGAATGAACTGCGGAACGGTGGTCGGTTCGTTCATCAGCGAACAGTTCGGAATACGGGAAGCCTTTTTCGGCGCCTCTGTTGTATCGCTTGTATCGGTGTTTTTCATTTACAGATACATGGATAAGCGTGTGATCCGTTCGGAAGCGTTGCGGACATCCTCTTCCGGACATTCCATGAAGGATATGCTGGCGTTCGTATTCAAACCGAAAATTATGCGTTACTTCCTTCTTCTCCTGGTGCCGTACCTGTTGTGTACATCATTCCTCAATTACTTCTTTCCGCTTTTCGGAGAGGAAAATGCCCTTACATCCACACAGATTTCTTCCGCATTTCTCATCAGCGGCATGATTTCCATTTATCTGGGGCCGATTCTCACCGATATCATTGTGGAAAAATGCGGCGCAAAACTGTCTGCCGTGATCGCTTCGGGAATCTACGGATTTTCCTTCCTGCTCTTTATGCTGCATCAGAATATTGCCGTATGTTTTGTGATTGTTGGTCTGCTGTCGATAGCCGACAGCTTCGGACTGACAGCGCAGTCGGTGGAGTATTCTTCGCTCGATGAAGTGAGCAGAATGGGCGAAGGGAAGGCGATGGGAATCAGCAGTGCATTCGAAAACACCGCCTACACGCTCGGACCGGTCGTTTTCAGCGGCCTGTTTATGCTGATAGGCTACGCAGGCGGAATAGGTCTGATCGGCGGAATCATGCTGGTGCTGCTGATGCTGTATATGTTCGCCGAATTCCGTATTTCTCGCCGAAAAAAGGTGTCGTCCTAATGAAAATCATCCATCCGCCTGTGTCCATGAAACCGCAGCTTATGCATCTGTGGAACACCTGTTTTGAACATGACGAAGAATTCTGCGGCTTTTTCTTTGATCGTCATTTTGAACCGAGAAAGTCTCTTGCCTTGACAGACGACAGCGGAACGCTTTACGCGGCGCTGCATTTCTTTGACAGTCATTATCAGGACGCCGAGGGAAGGCTGCTGGGCGCCTGGTATATTTACGGCGTTGCCACCTATCCCGATTGCCGAAAGAAAGGCTATGCCTCACTGCTGCTCAGTGAACTGAAACGCATAGCAAGGAAAGAAAACATTTCGTTTTTGTATCTCACATCCGAAGTAACGGCGTGGCATATGTACGAATCCAACGGATTCTGTCGCAGCGCAGAATTGAGCCGCACTGTTCTTTTGCCTTCCCTGAATGCAGGGCCGGAGTGGAATTCCTGCCCGTTGGAACAATTTGAATCGCTGCGACGCGCGTACCTTGCCTCGAAGGGAGACGCATTTTTGTGGGAAGGCAATGAGCTTGCATTTATGTACGAAGATATCAACCGGGAGGGAGAGATTCTCCGCACCTCCTTCCGGGGGCAGGAATATTATGCGGCCGTCAGGCTCCGTGACGGCGAGTTGACGGTGACGGAGAGCAGTTTTCCCCCGGAACAGGGTGATCTTCTTGCGGGAAGTATTGCCGTGCGGTTCGGTTGGTCGGATTGCGTTGCTCTGTTCGGACGTAAAGGCGAGTTCTACACCGGCACTTCTGTGCTGAAGCGTGATCATCTATATATAGGACATATTTTGTCAGTGAAGGGTCAAACTCCTTCATCGACTGTTTATATGAATTTATTAGCAGATTAAAAAAGGAAGGTAATAAAGATGTTATTTCAAAACAAATCAAAGGCAGCACTGAATCACATTGACCAGCAAATGTCCGCACTATATTCCGAAAAAAGATTTTCTCAGACACTTTCCATTCTCAACGATCTGGGAAGAAAGCTGATAGGTTCGGACAGGTGCAGCTTCTGGTGTGTTGATAGTAAAACAGGCACCAACTGGACAGTGGAAGCGCATAATGTGGAAAAGATCGTAATTCCTCAAGGATCCGGCCTGGTGGGATATGCCATTGACCACAACGAGACCCTGATTGTCAACAAACCCTATAAAGACGAGCGGTTTAATTCTGAAGTGGATAAAGAGACAGGCTACAAGACCAAATCCATACTTGTCATGCCCGTAACAAATTCCAAAAATCAGGTTATCGGCGCCTATCAGGCGGTTAACAAGCTTCATGGCAAATTCAAGCAATCCGACGTAAAAAGTCTGATGCTTCCGGCGGTAATGATGGGAAAAATTCTTGAATTGCAGATGCTGTACAATTCGGCCGTTGAAGACCAGCTTACCGGCCTGAAAAACCGCAGAGGATTCTATGATTTTTATGAAGCCTATATTGCTTCCAATGATTCGGAAAAGCATTGCGTTATCATGTGTGATATTGACTTTTTCAAGAAATTCAACGACACCTACGGACACAATGCCGGCGATGCCGTGCTCAGACACGTTGCCAATATATTCAACAGCAATATCCGTGTTGATGACGGCGTATTCAGATGGGGAGGAGAGGAATTTATTTTCCTCCTGCCGCATACGGATATTGATACGGCTGCCGAGCTGGCTGAAAAACTGCGCAAGAGCATTGAGGACTCGGTTTGCCGTTTTGAAGATCTGGAACTGCGTGTGACAATGAGCTTCGGCGTACATACTATTTCTCCGGAACTGAATGTCGAGGAAAACGTGAAGGCAGCCGATGAAAAGCTTTACAGCGCAAAGGAAAACGGAAGAAACCAGGTGCAAAAGTAAGAGAATGTCCGAAATCGTAATTTCCGGGAAAGAGAAAAGATGACCGTTGAAGGCGGTTCTGATACTAGTTTTCGGTTGAAAGTAGACAATTATTTGCGAGAATATTTTGTGTTCTGCAAGGAA
>CAMHJC010000090.1 GCA_946185345.1 uncultured Clostridia bacterium | reverse complement strand
CATGGCTGGAACAAAAGGACGATTGGTGCGGGTTACAGGGTCTCGGCATGGTTACTTCAACGGTAACAGAAAAAGACGAAACCAGAGAATACACGCGATATTTTATTACATCATTAACTGATATAAAAGAATTTGCGGATTCCGTCAGAAAGCATTGGTCAATCGAAAATCAATTGCACTGGTGCCTTGATGTAATATTTCGTGAAGATGCTGCCCGAGCCAGAAAAGATCATTCCCCGCTTAACATGAATGTTCTTCGCAAGACGGCTCTTAATCTGGTTTCTCAAATGCAATCTCAATTCCATCGTATCAGCAAGAAAAAGCTTATGTTTAAAGCTGCTCTTGAACCTGATCTCTTTGTGAAAATCCTCTTTAATCTTCAAAAGTAAATGCTGTCGCCCTGCATTTTTCAAAAGTGATATTGAATTTCCGGAGAATATGTTATATTATAAAGAAGATCAATTTCAAATGACTGCTTGATGTCGACCACTTGAAAGGGGAAAAACTCAAATGTATTATACCAATGTGCTTGATCTGATAGGAAATACGCCGCTGATCAGTCTGGAGCAGACGACCGGTCTGCCGATTTATGCTAAAGCGGAATTTTTAAATCCCGGCGGCAGCATCAAAGACCGTATTGCCCTGAATATGATTGAGCAGGCGGAGAAGGACGGACGTCTGAAGCCCGGAATGACCATCATCGAGCCTACTTCCGGCAATACCGGCATCGGACTTGCGCTGTGCGGCGTCCGGAAGGGCTACCGTGTGATTATTGTCATGCCGGAAAACATGAGCGAGGAGCGCAAGAAAATTATCCGCGCGCTGGGAGCGGAGCTGGTGCTGACCGATCCCAAACTGAGCATTGGCGGTTCGGTGGACAAAGCCCTGGAAATCGCCTCCGGCTCCCCCGATTACTTTGTGCCGCAGCAGTTCCAGAACAAGGCCAACCCCCAGATGCATTATCGCACGACGGCGGTCGAGCTGACACGGCAGCTGGGAAAGAAAATCGACATCTATGTGTCGGGAATCGGCAGCGGCGGCACGTTGCAGGGAGTGGCGCAGTATCTGCTGGAGCAGAATCCCGACTGCAAGATCGTTGCGGTGGAGCCGCTGAATGTTTCCGCCCTGCTGGGTGACGAACCGGGTCTGCACCAGATACAGGGCATCGGCGACGGATTTATTCCGGATATCCTTGACACCTCCATCATCACCGATATCATCGAGGTCTCGGACGAGGACGCCATCAACACGGCACGGGAACTGGCAAGAGTGCAGGGTCTGCTGGTAGGCACTTCCTCCGGCGCCAATGTCTGGGCCGCCAAAAAAATGGCGGAGAAATACGGCAGGGACAAAGTCATCGCCACCATTCTGGCGGACCGTGCGGAAAGATATTTCAGCACGGCGTTGATCTGAGAAGCCGCTGCCGGTGAGGGAAAAGAAAGATGATGAGTGAAACGGAAATCAGAAACCGGAAAATCATCCGCGCGGTGACGGAAAAGGAAAAAGCGCTGTGTCCCGGCGCATTGGCGCTGATCGGCGTCTATGGCTCCTTTCAGACAGGCGACATTCATCCGTATTCCGATCTGGATCTGCTGATTCTGATCAACGATGACCGGGGCTGGCAGCTGGGAACGGCCTTCATACAGGACGATGAGGACATCGGGCACGATATTTACTGCACCGGCTGGGAGTGGCTGCGGCAGGACGCTCTTTATGAACATCCGCACATCGCCAAACTGATGGACGCACAAATCGTTTACTGTGCGGACGAAGCCTATCGGGCAGAACTGGAAAAGCTGCGGGAACAGGTGAGAAATCGGCTGGCGGCGCCATTTGGCGAGGATGACCTCCGGAAGGCGGAAAAGGCCCTGAAGGAAGCGATGCTCTCATATGCGGAAGCCATGGCGGCGGAGCGGCTGAGCGAAATGCGGTCGCATGCCGGCAACGTGATCTGGTATGCCGAGAATGCGGTCGCCATGCTGAACAAGACCTATTTCCGCAAAGGCGTGAGAAGGCGTTTTGAAGAGCTGAACGCCATGAAAAGACGCCCGGACAGCCTTTGTGAGATGATCGGAAGCATCACGGAGGCATCGACGGCGGACAGCCTGAAGGAGTGTCTGACACGGCTGGTACGGGAACTGAAGCGCTGCTTTGACAGGGAAAAACAGTCTCTGCGGACGGCCGGAAAACCTGCCGGAGGGGATTCGTTAAAAGGCACTTTTGAGGAGATGTATTCCAACTGGCACGGAAAGATGGTTCTGGCGGCTGAAACAGGCAGCCGTTATCTGGCCTTTATGAGTCTGGTCAGCCTGAACGGAATGTTCTCCGGGATTGCCGGAGAGAATGATATAGCGTCCTATGACGCGCTTTCGGTTTATGATCCGGATGACCTGCAAAAGACGGCGGAGGGATTTGACGCTCTGCTGCGGGATTATCTGAGGGAATACCGGAAAGCCGGTCTCACCGAAAAAAGATATAGCGATATTGACGCCTTTACGGCGGATTATCTTTCGTCCGGCTCCGGCATGACATCCTGACATCAAAATAATCGCAGACCTCGCACCCTGCCGCTTTGACCGACTGACCGTCGGAGAAGGCGGCCGGCGCGGGGTTGTTTTTTTGTCGGATGTTCTTGTTCCGCTGTCTTTGAGTGCGGGCGAAGATGCGTGGAGGATGATTTTATTGTGAACAGTTTTTGATGGGTGCTTTTAGGCATATTGTTAAAAATAGTTAACATCTATTTACTTATTCGATATTATGTGGTACAATTAGATAAATATGTACCAGACTTGTTATTATTTTATCATAAAACCATTCTGTTTATTGATTCATCTGTGAGCACGGAGGTATCGTTATGAGAAAGACAAAACGGATCAACTCTTCCCAAAGGAACTCGCAAGGCCGGCAACGGGGCAACCTGATAGCCATAGGCGTCCAGCGCAAGCTGTTTGCGATCACGGCAATGGCGGCGGCATTTGTCACCATGATGGCCTGCACCGTGATTTCATTTGATTCGTTTGCGGGCAGTGATGATTATGTCATCACCTACACGGTCAACACCGGCGGAATATCGGGTGCGACATTCTCTACAGGCACCGAGGAAAGTGATCAATATCACGGCTTGCCATGCACTCATCCGACCCTTAGCGGCGATTACCTGCAGTTTGTTTTCTCCGGTACGCCCAGTCCCCCGAACGGTGCGCTGACATTTGTCAACTGGAGCTGCAGCGGCACCTCTGTCAATCCCGGCGGAAAAGTGCATAAAAACAAGTTCGCCAGCGACGGGGAATGTCTTGTCGCACCGCTCACCGCCGTCTGGAAAAAGACCGTCACTGTGAATTATGTGTCGGATTACGACGGAACGGCGGCTGCAACGAATACCCAGGTGACGATGGGAGGCAAAGTCGACATCAGCAATCCCACAGGCACCAACCAGTATTGCTTTAAAGGATGGGCGACCCGGGACACCGACACCCAGCCGACCTATCCGGTGGTTTATGACAGCAATAAGATCGGAATTCCCTTTGAGGATTTCACCTCGCTCAACACGGGAAATTCAAGGTATGTCATGACCCTTTATCCCATCTGGGGAAGAACCATTGCCATCCAGTATGTAGACGATCTGCACAGCTGCACCTATCCGACGGAATATGTCGATCCGGACGGCTTCAAGGCAAAGAACGTCACCGAGAACGGCTACAAAATGACCTGGAACACCTCTCAGGACGGAACCGGAACCGCTTACGAGCGCAACAGCAAGATCGACGATCTTACGGCCGACACCGTTCTTTATTCCCAATGGAAAAAGCAGCTCCGTTACTGGGTATATTATTACGATGAGCTGGGAAATTCACTTGCCAGCAGAAACCAGGTGGATTTTGAATACGACTGGGATTACGCGGGAGATATTCTGCCGTTTTACTCCAAGACGCAGCAGTACAGGAAGTTCACGGGCTATACTCCGGTCAGGTATGTCGACAACGACGACACTTCCGTCACACTGACCTCCTTCAGAATCGGCGATTTTACCGTGCTTACCTCCGGATACGGCGACGGCGGCAGGATATTCACCAAAAACATCCGGGCGATATACGAGCCGGAGAAGTATCACATTGAGCTGCATCTCAACCGTCCCGACGCGGCGGGCGCCTCCGCCATAGCAGGGACGATGATCGACACCGATTACCGGGCAATCAGTCAATCGGGCGGAACGGATGTCGGCGGAGTGACTTCAACCACCCTCAGCGATCCTGGAATGATTTTCCAGGGATGGCGGCTCTACAGCGAGGACGGAACGCTTCTGTCGGAAATCACAGCCGGAAACAAATTCCAGAAGGAAAAATTCGCCGGCAAGGGCAGCCGTTTTATTGTGCGCGACAAATGGAAGATGAAATGGCGCATCAATCAGCTCCCGAACAATCCCGACTACACCGGCTCTCTCAAAGGGCCGCATGACGGTGAGACCGACCTTTACAACGCAGACGGCATTGTCAGCGTTACCTACACCGGTTCTCCCTATTATCAGTCCATGTATACATTCCAGGGATACAGCGCCGCGCCGGTCAGTCCGACGGCCGATCTGAGAAACGGCACGGCCGCCAGCATGCGGATCGCATACGATCAGTTCAGTTATGACGCCGGATCGGATCGCTTCGTCATCGACGTGTACGGTCAGTGGACGAGAGAATACAGAGTATCCTACAGCAAGGATTTGTCTCCGTCAACCACCACCTGGAAAACCGAAACCCAGGACATTTGGATGTCCACCATCGGGCCGGATGATGTTTTTGTTCTGCATCCGCCCGCAGAGGATCCCACGTTGTCTTTCTATGATTTTGACGGCGGATGGTCGACGGAGCAGAAAATAAAGGGTCAGCACCAGACCCAGCAGAAGGTCACGTCCGTTCCGCTCAGCGATTTTCAGCCGGCTTCCACTCTTTACACCTACACCGTTTACGCTGTCTGGAAACCGCATGAATTCCGGTTTGTGTACGATACGCCTTACGAGATAGACAGCGTTGTTTCGGAGACAAACGGGATTGAAAGCACTGTGACAGCCTATCCGTCCGATATTGACCCGGACACGCTGACCGTCACCCGTGATTACGATTCACTGAGTGCGGAGGAGGGATTCCAGCTCGCGCCGCTCGAGGCCGACGGATATTCCTTCCTGGGATGGTATATCAACCGCAGCGGCGAGGACGGCAACACCGACAGAGGATACACCGCCAATTCCAATGCGAAAGTCTCCATTACCGATATCAACAACATCGACACCAAAAACAGAACCATCACGGTGCGCGGCAGGTGGCACAAGCATTTAATCTACACGTACACCTTCGACCTGAATCTCGAGGCGCTCGAGGGCGGATCCTACATTGAGGACAGCGGCAGCCTTCCCCAGTGGACGTATACCTTTACCGAGCCGGAATTTGACGCCATCGAGGGAAGCTATGTCACCCTTCCGATGGGCAGCGGATTCAGGGCAAAGGGATATCAATGGGGCGGCTGGAGGCAGATTTATACCTGCAATGACGGCACCCAGACGCTTCAGAACGTCGTCATTAATGACACCTCCGCCGAGACATTCCAGGCCAACAAAAACAGCGCCAAGGAAGCGGACGAAAATCTGGTCACCTTCAAGGCGATATGGACGGCCTATTACGGCGCCGTGTACGACAAAAACGTGCCGGAGAATCAGCTGGACAGCATCACCTCCTTCGATACGAGCAAAGAAGCCAATATCTACGTCGAAGGCCACTTCACAAGCGGACGTTCGTCCCAGGGCTTCGATGCGGTTGCGCCGGAGCGCACGGGATATAAATTCCTCGGCTGGAGCTACGACAAAACGCTCAGCTACAATTCCCCTTCCATCGGAACCCGCAGCATGGAGGACGGCTGTCTCGCCTCGAACAAGTACAAGAGCGATCCTCTGGTCTTTCTCGCAAAATGCACCGAGCTTGACGACGACTGCTTCCGGGCGAGGCTGTACGCCATCTGGGAACCGCTTTACACCCACACCTTCATCTATGAGCTGAACCGTCCGGGCCTCAGTCAGGAGGACTACCCGGAGGGCAATTATCTGGGAAAGGACGACGATTCCCTGACCGACGCCATGTGGAACACGGACAGCGGCACATGGACGGAGATTCTCAACGAAAACGACATCAAGGACGAGAGCAGGTACTTCAAATCGGGAAGCAACTCCTATCTCCGGATGAAGAACGGTCTGCTGAAATCCGACCATTACATCTTCCGCGGCTGGCAGGTGAAGTCCTTTACACGCAAACTGAACGGCACCGAAACGGATGAGAGCAAGATTCTGATTCTGCCCGAATCGGCGACATTCCCCGGACGCTACGAGCTGAGCAACCATATCAGTACGCTCAACGTCACCGGCGCCGACAGCGTGGTGGGACTTTACAGCGGCTGGTTCAAGGGAAGCAACGGCGCGGCGGGTGAACCTACCGTGACCTATCTCAAAGCCGTCTGGGAGCCGCGCAGGGTCTTTATTCTCAAATACAACAAGAATCTCGGCGGCGAGGGACGGCCTTCCGTGACGGATTTTGTCACCCATATTGACAGTCCCGCCAACGACGGACTCAGCTCGCTCGATGTCAACGAAAACGGCGAGTGGGAGGATGTTCTGGAGGAGGAAGGCATCAGCTCACGGTTTGTGAACGGCTATTATCCCATCAAGCACAACAAGCTGCAGGCGAAAGGGTACCGATTCATCGGCTGGGATATGTACTACTACCGCAAGGCCAACAACGAGGAAGGCAAGCGGCTTGCCGGCCCCTATAGATACCGCATCAACAGCAGCGGCGGCTTTAACAGTAATTACGGCATTTACGGCACATGGTTCAACCGCAACGACTGCGTGGATATGGAATTTGACCTCTACGCCGTGTGGGAGCCGCAGTATCAGGTACTCTACCACGAAGGTGTCGACGAAGCGCACCTTTCCGAAGTGACAGGAATGCCTGACCCGAAATACAGCGGAATCGTGCCGTTCAAGGACTGGCGCGGCAACGGCGCCAAGGTATTCCGGGCAAGTGCGCCGAAGCGCCAGGGCTATTACTTTGTCGGATGGAGCACACGCAGCGACCTCGACGTGGATCAGCATCCCGAAGACATGGATAAGGTTCTCCACCGCAATATCAACGGCCCGAGTGTGCCGAAATCGGCATGCGCCACGCCTCAGTACAATACGATGGATGAAGGCTTCCTGCGCGGTGACCTCTATGCGGTGTGGAGCGCCAAGCCGGTTTACACCATTTATTTTGACGAGAATGCCGACAGCGAGACCTTCCCCGGTATCGAATATCTCGGCGCCGTCAACGGCCAAAAGGAGCCTGACCCGTGGACGGTGCGTCTGACGGAGGAGGAGGCCAGAGCCATTCCCGGCAGGTACTACGAATTCGACAGGGACGTTGTTCTCGCAGCCAAGGGCTACCGGTTCAAGGGCTGGCACGTCACCTACACCAGAGGTTCCGGCTATCAGTCCAACAACGATTACAACCTTTCGGGCGGAACCTACGGCATTGCTAAATCATGGATCACCGCCACGGAATGTCCCGACCTGGAGTTCTTCGTTTACGCCAACTGGGACGCCCAGTACAGAGTCAGATTTTTCGACGGAAACACGCTGGTGGAACAGAGTCCGCTCATTCAGTCGAGGAACTTCCGCAGCGGCAGCAAGGTGTTCACCCTGAACGCCGCCCTTCCCTCCAGGCCGAACAAGTACTTCGTCGGCTGGAGCACCGACCCGGATTACGACTTTGAGAGCAGCGGCACAAGCGGATTGCTCCGGGGCACCAAGAGTGTGAATGTGCCTAAGACTGCCTTTGAAAACGCCGACTACAACAACAGCGATCAGGGATTCCTGCGTGCCGATCTCTACGCTGTTTACAGCGACGATCCGATTTACTACATTCTCTATGATCCCAACGAGGAAGGTCTTGAAAAAGACACCTTCCGGGGCGAATACATCGGCGCCGACAGCGACATGGTCTGGGAAAACGTCATCACGCAGGATGAACTTGACCAGATCCGGGCCGAAAACAGAGGATATCCTCTCCAGCGAGGCCACCTGAAGGCCAGAGGATTTGTCTTTACCGGCTGGCAGCTGACTTATACCAGGAGGAACGGCGATGAAAGCAGCCGCTTCTATCCGGTAACCGCCTCGGACAGCAGCTTCAAGATTTACCCGACGTGGTTCGACGACACCTATGATTACGAATTTGTGCTGAAGGCGCAGTGGAAACCGCAGTTTGCGGCCAGATTCTTCCCGAACGGCGACAACGTGACCGGCATGCCGGCCTACGAATACACGCCGCTCAGGCAGGAAAATGAATTCTCCGGCCTTTCCGGAACGGCGGTCTTCAGGGCGACCGTGCCGAAGCGTGAGAATTACTACTTCGCCGGCTGGAGCACCGACCCGGATTACGATCTTGACACGATGGGAACGGAGGGCCTGCTCCGCCGCAATTCCATTGGGCCGGCAGTGCCGAAGACTTCCTGTGTCAACGCGCTGTATTCCGAAGGGGAGCCTTACGATTACCAGGGATTTATGTGCGCCTATCTCTATGCGGTGTGGAGTCCGCATCCGGTGTATCATATTGTCTATGATCCGGATGAGCAGGCGCTGACCGGCGGAGAATTCCTCTCCGATTCCATGCCGGAAGCCAATCTGGAGGACGGCCAGTGGGTCTTTGTCTACACAAAGACCGCCATGGAGGAGCTGCTCTCCTCCGCTGAGGGAGACAACAACGCGGCGGGGTATTATCCGCTGCTGAAGGGCGACCTGACGGCCAGGGGCTATGTTTACACCGGATGGACGCTGCATTGGAACGACGCCGGCGGCACATCCCAGACGCATGAATATCCAGTCAGCAGGTACGGACAAAACGATTTCCGCATCCACAGAAACAGGATGATCAATGACACGAGCGACGGGGAATTCCTGCTGACGGCCAACTGGGAGAAGCGGTATTCCGTAGGCTTCCACAAGAATGCCGGAAGCGACACCGTCACCAATATGCCCCAGAAGAATCCGAGCGATCTCTGTCAGGCCTCTGATTTCAACCTTGAGGGCGGACAGGTCAGACTGTTCAGCGACAGGGGCGAAATGTCCTCCAAGCCGCCGCAGCGTGAGGGCTATGTATTCTGCGGCTGGAGCACCGATCCGGACGCGACGGCTTCCTCCGCCATGCTTCAGAGGACGGATTCGGGCGTGTATGTCAATCTCTCGGACTGCACCAATCCCGTTAAAAGCAGCTTCCGTGCGGAGCTTTACGCCGTATGGACGAACGGTTACCGGGTTTCCTACGAACTGACGGGAGACACTCCCCAGGGCGCCTCCGATCTTCCGGAGGAGAAGAAATACCCCACAGACACGGCCAATATTCCGGTTGAGCCGGACATGACCGCGCCGGGATACACCTTCTCCGGCTGGAGCGTCAAAACAGCCCCCGAAGGCTTCACTGTAAGCGGCGGAAAATTCACCATGCCGGAAGGCGATGTGGTATTTACCGGCAGCTTTGCCCCGAAGAGCTACACGGTCAGTTATTACCGCAACAAAAACGCCTCGGACAATGAGATTCTGCGTTCGGTCACATTCGGAATCGCCGATGTGACAGGCGGACATATTCCGCTGGATAAGACCGCACCGGCGGCGTTTGACCAGATGCATGAATTCAGGCATTGGAGTGAAAGCCGAGGCGGCGGCGAAGTGCAGAGCATCCCGTTTAATGAGGAAACCGCCGTCTACCGGGTGTATGCCAACTGGAATGAAATCTACAGGGCGGTTTACGATCTGAACGGACACGGCAGCGCTTCCGACAAGCCGGCCGACGGCAGATGGTACGGCAGCGATTTTGAGCAGAATGCCGACTGCGCCGCCGTTGACACCGGCAAGGTGCCTTCCGAAGTGGGATACACCTTCAAGGGCTGGAAGCTGGGCAGCGCAAGCGGTGCGCCGGATTACGCCTATCCGTGGCAGGAAGGCCAGAGCAAGGTCATTCCCCGGAGCGCTTTCGGCAGCGGGGACAATACCGCAAGACTTTACGCCATATGGGATAAGAATCAGTGGCACGTCCAATATTTTGATCATGACGGAAGCCTGCTGTCCGACCAGACGAAGGAATACAACACCTCTGTC
>CAMHJC010000089.1 GCA_946185345.1 uncultured Clostridia bacterium | reverse complement strand
ATCGCTGTGGGCTATTTTCTTTCTCTATACTTGCACGTTCATTTTACAATGCGCCAAAAAGAAAAAAGCATAGCGCAGCGAACAACTAGCGAACGAATGTGAGCGTGGGAGTCGAGGGGGTCTGGACCTCCTCGCGAGTCAAGGGCAGAGCCCTTGCGGGGTACTTTTTCGGTGAAACCGCAAAAGAGGGGCAGCGCCCCTCGCTGCGACGAATAACCGACTTGGGTGCAACAGAAAAAGCGATAAATTAAGACCTGCCTTGCTCCATACGGGAGATACCCCCCCAGGTTTTCAAGTGTAAAAGCCCTGATTTACGCTGTTAATCAAGTTTAACAATCATCTAATAATAATGCCGGAAGGAGGATAGAGGGATAAGAGCATGTGTCATTTGCCGTCTCTGGCTTGCAGAGCGGCGAGTTTACGGTTGAATGCTTTGGCGATACGCCGTTCGTTGAGCCACATGACAAAATAGACAAAGAAGAAGATAACAGTGACTTCTGCCGTGACAATTCCTGCCAGCAGGGGTGTTAAGCGATAGCCGGCAACCAGATTGACGCCGAATACAATCCCCATGATCAACAGCCATTGCAGCACCAGCCGGAAGGCTATTTCCCAGACGGACAATACCCTATGCGATTCTACCACTATTCCGGTCAGAACGGTCAGCAGTCCGAATCCGGGAGGCACCAAGTAGGCGCTATAGGGAAGCCTGCTTCCGGGCAGCAGCCAGCTTCCCAATATTCCTTCCGCCAGGCAAAGTCCGGTGGTAATCACGCAAAAGCCAATCAGATAACGGGACAGCACCCCTCCGCTTTTTTCAGTAAACATTCGTATCACCCTTTCTGATTCATAACCCGTCCGATTAAGTCGGGGGCGTATTTGCGCGAGATGATCAGTTTCTCGCCGTTTATCATATGCGCTGTGTAGCGTCCGGCCAGCGCAGGACTGATGGTCCCCAGCTTCATCAGGTTAAGCACCACCGATTTTGAGCAGCGGACAAAATAATAGTCCTCATAGGCTTTTTCGATTTCGTAAAGCCGCTGCCGGATTTCGTACACCTTTTTTTCGGTACAGGCAAAGCACTTCTCGTCCACCGCTTCAAAATAATACACGCTGTCCAGCGGAATACGCTCCATTTCTCCGCCGTTGGCAATGCCTAAAAGCCCCTGTCCTTTTGCCTGCGCAAAGGCACGGATTTCTTCGATTTCCGGCGTGACGCTTACACATTCAATGACAACCTGTTCTTCCGAAAGAGCGTCGATATTCTTGATGGATACCTTCATTGGGCGTTCATTCCTTTGTTTCAGACTGTCATCATGATAGCATATTTTCCGCTGTAAATCAATACTCTTCCTGAATGTCAAGCGAAGCTTCGTTCTTCAGGTAATGATCGAAGTATTCCAGCACGATACCGTTCACCGTTTCAATGCACTCCCTGGGATCGCAGCTTCCCACGCCGAACATTCCCGCAAGAGGAGGAGAAAGCACTGGAAGGTCGCAGAAATTCATGTGAGCGGCGTTGCGGAAGGTCACTTCATGCGCATCCGCTGAGTGCTTCACGACACTGAAATTGACATATTCCCTGTTGCCGAACATCTGCTCCATACCGTGAGAAGCGACCGAGTCGGAATTGACGTCGAGTAGCGGAAGGGGATAGGGGGTGCTGTTATAGGTGAATCCTGTTTCATCCGCACCGGTCAGTTCGCCGAGCATCATACCTTCCAGCACGATCACCGCATCAATGTCATCCCTCTGGCGGCCAAGCGCTTCACAGGCTGCGCCTCCCATGGAATGTCCAAAAAGTCCGATGTGCTCCGGATCAATGCGGGTAAAGACCTCAGCGTCCTTTTTGGCTGTATGTGTCATGATCGTGTCCAGCACAAAATTCAAATCATCGGTGCGGGTTTTCAGCCATTCTCTGTAATAGACCAGCATTTCCTCATTGGTGTGGGTCAGAGGACCGCTCATGGAAAGCTGCATGAATTCAGAATCAACGGAAGTCGTCACGCCGTTTGCATCCGTGACAAACATAGCGTGATAGGGATGTGCGACCGCCGCCACCACATACCCGTGGGAGGCAAGTTCCCGGCAGGTGGAATCATTTGCGTCCATCGTGGAAGCCGCACCGTGGGAATACAGCGCAAGAGGATAGCTTCCCGTCGTTTCGGGATAATAGAACTGCACCGTGACGCAGCGTTTTTCTCCTTCGTCCGCAAAGGTCTCAGCGCGGCTTTCGTCTGTCCATGTGTAAAGTTTCGTCTGAACCGTGTAGCTGCCTGTTACGGCGATTTCCTCCACCTGAGGGAAGAGAATCGCAAGAAGCATGGCTGTCATATAAAGCGCCATGCTTCCGACTGAACGCCAGACACGGCGGACAGGCTTATTGAGTTCACGTTCACCCTTTTTGCGCAGAGAAATAAGTGAGACAATTCCCATTACGGTAAGCAGTGCAATGATGCCCGCATATCTCGAAATTCCTTGCAGCACGCCGAGCAGCATGAGCAGGGTGAGAATGGCTGCGGCTCCGAGGCGGAATGTCGCTTTGAGCCGGTAATGGGTGGTTTTGCTCACCAGATCCCAACCCATAAAACCGATTTCCATAGCCGCCAGTACAGATAAAATGATTTTGGTCCACATAAGAATCAACCGTCCTTTCTGCCAACAGTATAGCACGATGTTTTCTCATTGGCAATCCCTTAAAGGATGAAATGCGTCTGCCAAGGATGAAATGCGTTGCGCGCATGTTTGATAATCAAAAAAATGTGAAAAACCAAAGCAATCGGACGATGCATTTAATGGAAGAGATGAAAAGCACATGATCAAACGCACAGGATCAAACGTGACGTTACATCTATTTGTTTATTGTAGAATGATACTCTTTATTAATTTATTGAATGCTGCCGCATGCGGATATTACTGTTTGAGAAGCTCTGACATGGGAAGCGTGTGAACCTGCCGGAAGAAACAAAATCCTATCGTTTCGTTCTTGTAATTGTCATTAGTTTGTGGTAACATAGAGATATAAGTGATGCAAGAAAGAAATATTTATTTCTGATGAGGGATGTCTTATGAAAAAATCGGTAAAATTCAAACCAATCGGATGTTGGATCATCGTGATGGCAGTTTTGATGAGTTTATCTTCCTGTCTGCAGGCGGTGAACAGGGCAGACGCCGGAGAGATAGAAAAACTGCTGCGGGAAAAATACGGCGCTGAATTTGAGGTGATTTCTGTCGGAAACAGGCTCGCTTCTTCAGGAATGGATACAGTGACGGCCTTTTGCAGACCGATCGACGACAGCAGAGTGGTTTTTGAGGTGAAGATGAACGACAGTCATCAGATTGTCTCAGACAGCTTTGTCGAACGAGTGGTGGAGGTTCAGGCAGAGAAAGAACTGGAGGATATTTTCTCAAAGCAGGGCATACGGGCTGCCGTTTACGCTCATATATTTCCTGTTCCGGAGAATACGGATTACCGTCATGCCGATTATTTTGATATCATCAGGAACACGCCCGGCCTGTCGTTTACATTCAAGACCGTTGTATGCGAGAGAACGGAAGATGATACGGTCTATAACGCCATTGCGGAAATACTGATGAGCCATTACCGGCTGAATGACAGCCTGAAATGCGGAACATCCGCATACCATATCAGCGCAGGCCAATATGACGAATGTGTGAATAAAATGAGATCATGCGGAACGTATCCCCCGAAAACATTATTCGAAGAATATATGCCCATCGGAAGTGACACTGTTTCGGTAGTCGACGGTGAAGTCAATGTGGAACTGAATGATTTTCAGGAGCATTTTTTCCAATAACCGACCTGTCGGATCAATTCAATGTCCGTCATTTACCGGACATTGTCCGAAAGGCGTAAACTGATTTGGATGACAAGAATAACAGTGAATGTGGCAATATCGCCGATTGCGGAATAAAGGGCGAATGGGGACTTTTCCTCGTGGTGGAATAAGGCGACAGGAAAATTCTGCCGGATGCCGGCGCTTCGGAATTGTTTGCGCAGAAACTGAAAAGACAATTCGGCCACCTCCGTGGAATGCCACTCCGGCGTTTCCGCGGAGGTGGTTTCTTCTATGTTAACAAATTATAAAATTTGTATTAAACTGATTGACTGATATTATTCGTCGTTTTAAAATATATGTTATAGACAAATTCATGATTTTCTATCATTTTTTTGCGGAAAGAGAGAGGATCAAGTTGAAAAGACTCCGATTATCGTTCTTTGGCAAACGGCTGACAGCCATTCTTCTGTGTTTGGTTTCTGTGGCGGTGATCACACTGCCTCTGACGGTCCATGCGTCGGTTAACAAAGGCAAGGTGGTTCGGGTAGGCTGGTATGAATCGCCCTTCAGCTATACAGATGAAAGCGGAAGGCGCACAGGCTATGACTATGTGTATGAACAGAAGCTCGCCTCTTATACCGGATGGACGTATGAATACATAGAGGGCAGCTGGCCTGAACTCCTGGAGAAGCTCAAAAACGGCGAGATAGACATGCTGGGAGATGTGTCCTATACCGAGGAACGTGCCGAGGTATTGCTCTATCCTTCTCTTCCTATGGGAACAGAGGATTACTATATCTTCGTTACCCCGGACAACACCGAGCTGACGCAGGGAGGCAGTTCCGTCTTTAACGGGAAGAAAGTCGGCGTTAACAAGGGTTCGGTTCAGGAGGATTTCTTACGCGAATGGACAGAGAAAAATTCCGTTGAAATGGACATTACCGAGGTAACCGTTTCCGAATTCCAGGCTTTTGAGATGGTGGAAAAGGGTGAACTGGACGCCCTTGTGACAGTTGACGGTTTTGGTGACCCGGAAAAAGCCGTTCCGGTCTTCAAGGTAGGATATTCGGACTATTATTTTGCGGTTTCCAATCAGCGTTCCGATATCTATGAAGAACTGGAACTGGCGCTCAAAAAAATCAATGAGGAAAACCGCTACTTCAATCAGCAGCTGCATGAAAAATATGTCACAAGCACCGGTGCCAGTCTTTACCTGAACGATACGGAGAAGGCATGGCTTTCCTCTCACGGCTCTGTCAGGGTCGGCTATGTGAACAACTATCTGCCCTTCTGCTCCAAAAAAGAGGATAAAGACGAGCTGACCGGTGCGCTGAAAGATTATCTGGACTATGCGTCGGGCGTCATTGTCAACGCAAATCTGAAATTTGACCCGGTTTGTTTCCAGAACCAGGCGGAAGCGCTGGAAGCCTTGAGAAAAGGAGAAGTCGATTGCGTCTTTCCCTCCAATCTGAGCGTATCCGACGGAGAGGAAATGGGGCTGGTCTTTACTCCGTCCATCATGAGTGCTGAGATTTACACCATCGTTAGAGACGAGGACAAGGAAAGCTTCGGACACAGGCAGCATATCAAGGTGGCGGTGGCGCAGGGCAATATCAATTATCAGAAGATTCTGGAAGAGAGATTTCCTCAGTGGGAAGCGATCCGCTATGAGGATCTGGACGCAAGTCTCCATGCCGTCGCTGACGGGGAGGCAGACGCTGCCATCCTCAGCAACTTCCGCTACAACAATATTTCAAGGCATTGCGAAAAAATGGGGCTGACTCCCATCGCTACAGGCAAGAGCATGGAATACCACTTCGCCGCCGTCAAAGGCGACAAGGAGCTGCTTTCCATTCTCAACAAGACGGTGGGAATGGTGCCTTCCGCCAAGATCAATGCGGTTATGACAAAATACATCTCCGAAAAGGAGGAGAAAGTCACCTTTACGGAATTTATCCGGCAGCATTTAGTCGTAGTTCTGGGCATTGTCTCCGGCGTGCTGGCGTTCATTCTCCTGCTGGTTGTCCGTATCTTTATGAACAGGGACAAGGCCAGGAAGAGCGAGAGGCTGATTGCCTCGGCCGAAACCGACAAGCTGACCGGCGTCTACAGCAAGAACTTCCTCTTTGAATATGCCAAACGCGCACAGTACAAGCATACCCACAAGCCGATGGATGCCGTTATGCTGGATATTGATCGATTTCATTCCATCAACGTGCTTAACGGGACGGAATTCGGCGATAAAGCCCTCGCCGCCCTTGGCAGCCTGATCAAGGAAGTATTCAACGAGTCGGGAACCATTGCCGGACGTGTGGAAAACGACCATTTCTGCATATTCCGCTGGCACAAGAGTGATGACTTCAAAGAAAAGATGGACACGCTGCAAAGCAGAATGGACGAACAGTTCCCGAATGTCAAAATCCACCTGCGAATGGGCGTGCTGCCGAATAAAGTCAAAATGGAGCCGGAAAAGATGTACGACAGAGCCCGTGTCGCCTGCAATCTGTCTCGCGGTCAGTACAACCAGCGGCAGCTCGTCGTGTATGATGATTCCGTCCGTGAAAAGAGACATTACGAACAGCGCCTGATCAACGATCTGAAAAACGCAGTCAAGAACGAGGAGTTTGAAGTCTATTATCAGCCGCAGTATGATATTCAGTGTGATCCTCCGGTGCTGAGAAGCGCGGAAGCCCTTGTCCGCTGGCGTCATCCCGAATTCGGCATGATAATGCCGGGAGACTTCATTCCGCTCTTTGAGAAGCACGGTCTGATCGGCGAGGTTGACAAATGTGTCTGGAAAAAGGCGGCCAGACAGGTGGCACGCTGGAAGAACATGTTTGGCAAAGTTCTTCCCGTTTCGGTCAATCTTTCCAGAGTGGATATTTTCGATCCCAATCTCGAAAAAACCTTGGACGGACTGATCCGGGACAACAGTCTGGATGTCAAGGCGCTGAAGCTGGAGGTTACCGAATCCGCCTATACGGAAAACGCCAAACAGGTGATCAATATCATCGAAAGACTCAGAAATAAGGGCTATGAGATCGAACTGGACGATTTCGGTACCGGTTATTCTTCCCTCAGCATGCTTTCTTCCATGCCGATCGACATTTTAAAGATGGACAGATCCTTTATCCTCAATATGCACGACAGCGAAACGGCGGTGCATATGGTCAAGCTGATTCTCGACCTTGCCACGGAGATGAAGATTCCTGTCATTGCCGAGGGCGTAGAGGATAAGATCGAACTCATGATGCTCAGGGAAATGGGCTGCAGCATTGTGCAGGGATATTATTTTTCACGTCCCCTGCCCACGGCGGAGTTTGAGGAGCTTTTGCATAAGGAACTTGAAAAACGCTTTAATAATGTGAAACGGTAATCTACTCGCACGGAGAAACACAGACTCCTTCGTCCGGAATGGACAACCGGAAAAATGAATTATTCCGAGAGCAAAACCGCCCTGTCGATCAAACGGCAGGGCGGTTTTGTGAAATGTGGCCGCTGCGAGGGGCGATTGGCGGCAGACACTGTGGGAGATGTGGCTGTAACCGTAGAAATATTCATAATCTCACGGTATAATTTTATACAACAGCCAGTGCGGATTCAAAGCGGACAATATCGGACGAGTGAAACGGACTGGCAGAGCAATTCCGGGACAGGCGGTTGATATTATGAAGAAGGTACGTATTACAGTCAAAAAAATCGCGCGTTATGACGATCTGATAGAGCAGTATGAAAATCCTATAGAGCATGCCTGTTCCATGCAGCCGGGACAGACATTTATCTGCAACGGCTGGAAGCGTCCGGAAGGCTTCTGCGACAGCGCATGGGATACGGTATCGTCCTTTGTCATGGCGCTGGCACACGGCGGGGAGGACTTCTACGATGGCTGGATGAAGAATCCAAGGTCAGCCATGATCTCGTGCAATGACGGATTCCGCCCGGTGAGTTTCCTGTTGGAGACGATGGACGAGGAGGCAGAGTAATCATGCTTGAAACCGAAAGATTCCTACTGCGCCGCTGGGAGGACAGCGATGCGGAAAGCTTATTTGAATACGCCAAAATAGAATGGATGCAGCTGAATAAAGCGAAAGCAGGCATATAGGTGAACCGTATGTCAAGATTGATCGCATTTGACGTGGAAACACCGAACAGCATGAACCATCGCATGAGTGCCATCGGCATTACGGTGATAGAAAACGGCGCTATTATTGATGAATTCTACTCGTTGGTCAATCCCGAAACACATTTTGATTCTTTCAACGTGCGGCTCACGGGAATCAGTGAGGCAATGGTAAAGAATGCCCCGACATTCGCCCAATTATGGCCTGTCATCGAGCCGATCCTGTCAGGCGGTATGCTGGTGGCGCATAACGCTGTATTTGATCTGGGAGTGCTGAAATGCTGCCTGAATGATTACGGGATAGACTGGAAACCGTATGTCCGATATATCTGCACGGTTCAGACCGGAAGAAGCGTTCTTCCTGGAATGAGCCATAAGCTCAACGTACTCTGTGACTATTACGGCATTGACCTGAATCACCATCATGCGGCGAGCGACAGCCGTGCCTGCGCGGAGATCCTGCTCCGTTATATGGAAGACGGTGCGGAAATACGCCGGCACATCAGGACGTACTCTTTCGGCAAAGAAATTACGGGAAAAGAGGAGCGAACTTCTTTGCATGATATATGGAACCCCTCGCATGGCTGCAAAAAGTGCAGCGAAGGCTGCCTGAACTGTTATATGTATTATCTCGACTCACTTCATGATAAGGACGGCGCAGAGATTTACAGAACCAAGGCGGGATTTAAATATCCGCTTTCCAAAGACCGGAGCGGTCAGTACAAGGTAAAAAGCGGAGAAATGCTGCGCGTCTGCATGACGTCGGATTTCTTTCTGGAGGAAGCCGATCCCTGGAGAGAGGAAGCCTGGGAAATTATACACCGCCGTCCCGACGTGAAATTCTATCTGCTGACAAAACGCCCCGAACGGGTGGCCGATCATCTGCCAAAGAACTGGGGGGACGGCTGGGAGAATGTGATGTTTAACGTCACCTGCGAGAACCAGCGCAGGGCGGACGAACGAATCCCGCTTCTGCTGGATTTGCCCTTCAGGCATAAAGGAATCATGTGCGCTCCGTTGATAGGCCCCGTCAGCATCCGGCCATATCTTCCGTCGGGACAGATCGAACAGGTGCTTTGTGACGGAGAGAATTACGGCGGCGCAAGACCCTGTCATTATGATTGGGTAAAGCAGCTTCATGATGAATGTGCGGCCTGCGACGTGACATTCGTTTTCTGCGGAACGGGGCGGAGATTTGTCAAGGACGGAAAACTCTATCAATTAGAGGGCCATATTCAGACCGAACAGGCGCATAAATCCGGACTCAGTTTTCAGGGCAAGCCGATGGATTGGAAGCTCACCGATGAATACGGTTGTCCTTTGAACGAAGACACTCTTTACAAGCCGTATTTCGTTGAAAAATGCCAGACCTGCGGAATGAAGCTGACCTGCAACGGCTGCTCCGGATGCGGTAAATGCAAGTGAATTCATGAATATGAGGTCAACGGTTGATGCTTTTGGCCGTGATTCCTTTAAATCTGACAATCATCTAGGTGCTTTATCCAGTGCGCCGTAATTGAAGGCTTCCTGATTATCAAAAATGACTTAGTTGTTGCTAACTCAACTGATTTGTATTATAATCAAAATAAAATGACTTTCAAGAGGTTTTCGGTCAGGAGATTGTATATGCCTAAAATTTTTACTGATGAGGAACGTGAAGCCCTTCGCATCAAATTGATGGAACGGGGTTTTGAACTGTTAAAAACACAGGGTTATAAGAGAATACGGATAGAAGCATTGGCTTTGGATTGTTATATTGCCAAGGGAACCTTTTATGCCTTCTTTGAGAGCAAATCCGAATTTCTCTATCAAATCATGCTGTATGAACGCCAGCGCGCCAAAGATGCGTTGCGCACCTATACCGATGAGGACGGAAAACTGTCGGCAAAGGGTCTGTATCAATACTTACGCTGGCTGTTTGACGAAAATCCCAATGTATTTGCTTATTTGACACCGTCGGAACAGCAATATTTTTTGAACGAATGGCCCTCGGGCTATATCGAACACGAAGATACCGATTATGCGACGATGAATATGCTTTGCCATATGTTGCGGAAACCGCGCGCTGACGCAAGGCGTGAGTGTGCCTGCAATTTGATGAAGATGGGCGCAGCGGCACTTACTGTACCCAATCTGTTTCTCCGCAATGCGTGGGATGAGACGCTTGATCTGCTCACCCTGCAGATTGTGGCGTGCCTGACAGAACAGGAAATCAACTATTAATCCGGCAATAAAATATCTATCCATTTTTCTTCAGCCGAGGGAAGGATTTTTTTGGTTTTTGCCTTTTGCGTATTCGC
>CAMHJC010000088.1 GCA_946185345.1 uncultured Clostridia bacterium | reverse complement strand
CCGTTCGAGATTCAATGCGCAGGATTCGGGGAACAATTCCCGTTCGAGATTCAATACGCAGGGTTCGGGGAACAATTCCCGTTCGGGATTCAATGGACAGGATTCGGGGAACAATTCCCGTTCGGGATTCAATGGACAGGATTCGGGGGACAATTCCCGTTCGAGATTCAATGCGCAGGATTCGGGGGACAATTCCCGTTCGAGATTCAATGCGCAGGATTCCGGCAGACCGCCACGGCGCGAAGAAGGCCGTGACCGGCAGATGAATTCATACCGCAGCCACCATGACGACGAATACTACGATTCGCCAAGGGCCACCGATCCCAGAAGACGGGCCGAAAGCCGCCCGGACACACGGGATCAGGGAAGTGTTGACCTGAAATCCTTTGACATCAATTTCAAGGGCGACAATACGGGGGCCAAAACGACCGGCAGTTCTCTCCTCTCCTCCACGCCAAAGCCTGTCATTCTGGCTGTGCTGGGCGTATTTGCCATACTGGTCACGCTGATCATCTTCGCCGTTAATTCCGGCAACAGGAAGGACGGCTACACCGCACCCGGCACAAAAACCAAATACGAATACAATGTCCCTGACACGATCACCGTCGGCGGAACGGAGATTGATACCAATTCCGATTACATTGAACTGGCCGAGCTCAATATCAGCGACATTTCCGATCTGTCCTACTGCCAGCTGGTCAACAGCCTGTTTCTGAACAACAATCAGATCAGTGATATTTCTCCGATCTCCGACTGCTCCTATATCAAGACGCTTTACGTCAACTCCAACCGGCTTTCCGAAATCAGGGCGCTCTCGCATCTCAAGCAGCTCAACGATCTGGATATCAGCGACAATCAGATCACGGATCTCTCGCCGCTTTCCCAGCTGAATAAGCTGGAAAGAATCAGCGCTGACAAAAACCGGATTTCCGACATTTCACCCGTTGCGGGAATCACCTCTCTCAGACAGCTGATCGCTTCGGGCAACAGCATTTCCGACCTGTCGGCGCTGTCGAACCTCACCAGCATGACCACGCTGGAACTTGCCGACAATCAGATAACCGACATTTCGCCCATCAAAGGTCTGAGCAATCTCTCCACGCTGAATTTAAGCGGAAACAACATTTCCGATATTTCACCGCTGGGCGGCATGACATCCGTGACAATGCTCGACCTGAGCGGCAATCCCGTCAGCAATGTCGCCCCGCTGAGCAAGCTCCGGAATCTGCTGGAACTCAATCTCACCGGCACCAATGTCAGCAAGGATGATCTGGCCCAGCTCAAAAAAGACCTTCCCAACTGCCAGATCAGAAAGTAAGATTCTTTCCCGCATGCACTGTTTTGTAACTAACTCATAGTTATTCAGTAAGAATTTGTACAGAATATACCGTTGAAAAGTGCAAAAATGTAGAATTATTGTGATTTTATAAAATTCGGCGTTGACAGTCGGCGGATTATGTACTATAATAATTGAGTTGCAGAATTTGGTTGCGGTTTTCTGGGCGTACGGCCTGATTTCCGCCGTATGGAAAGCAATTCAACAATTCAACATTTACTAACATTTACTTTAGAAACTGGAGATGAGCGTGATTGGTTAAGGCTATTGTCGGAGCAAACTGGGGCGACGAAGGTAAGGGCAAGATCACTGATATGCTTGCCGCCGAGTCGGACGTAGTTATTCGCTTTCAGGGTGGTGCCAACGCAGGTCACACCATTATTAACAACTTTGGCAGATTCGCACTTCACCTGCTGCCTTCTGGCGTCTGCCATCAGCATACCGTCAACATCATAGGCAACGGTGTCGCACTCGATCTGATCAAATTTGAAAAAGAGCTGGCCGATGTGGTTGCGCAGGGCGTACCTACTCCCAAAATTCTTATTTCAGAGCGTGCGCAGCTCATTATGCCTTATCACGTGCTTTTCGACGTGTATGAGGAGGAAAGACTCGGCGGAGCGGCATTCGGCTCCACCAAATCGGGAATCGCTCCGTTCTATTCGGATAAATACTCCAAGATCGGTTTCCAGGTCAATGAGCTTTTTGCCGATGAGGATTACCTCAGAGCCAAAATCAAAAAGGTGCTGGATATCAAAAACACCCTTATCAGACACCTCTACAATAAACCGGAAATCTCCGAGCAGGAAATTTTCGACTACCTCATGAGATGCAAGGAGATCGTATCTCCCTATGTGGCCAACACATTTGAGCTGCTGCAGAAGGCAGTGCGTGAGAATAAGAATATTCTGCTCGAAGGCCAGCTCGGTTCACTCAAGGACACCGACTTCGGCATTTATCCCATGGTCACCTCCTCCTCCACGCTGGCAGGCTACGGCGCTGTGGGCGCAGGCATTCCGGCCAGAGCGATCAGCGAAGTCATCACCGTGACCAAGGCCTATTCCAGCGCTGTGGGCGCAGGCGAATTTGTCAGCGAGATATTCGGTGACGAAGCCGATGAGCTGCGCAGAAGAGGCGGCGACAAGGGCGAATTCGGCGCCACAACCGGCAGACCGAGACGCGTCGGCTGGTTCGACTGTGTTGCGACACGCTACGGCTGCATGGCACAAGGCACCACCAAGGTCGCCATGACCTGCCTTGACGTGCTGGGCTATCTCGATGAAATTCCCGTCTGCGTAGGCTACGAAATCGACGGCAAGATCACCAATGAGTTCCCTGTCACACACCTTCTTTCCAAAGCCAAGCCCATCCTCCAGAACCTTCCCGGCTGGAAGCAGGATGTAAGAGGCATCAAGAGCTATGACGAACTTCCCGAAAACTGCCGCAACTACATAGAGTTCATCGAGGGACAGATCGGTTTCCCGATTGACATTGTGTCCAACGGCCCCGGCAGAGACGAAGTCATTTACAGATAAGCACCGAATCAATAAAGAAAAGGGCGTGCAATGAACCCGTTTCATTGCACGCCCTATTTGTTTTTTGAAAAGAAATTTTTAAGGGAGCGGAACCTTCCGCCGATCAGTCATCTATGCCCAGCAAAACAACCCTTTCTATTTCGGGGCGGATGCTGAGGAATACATTGACAATCTCGGGATCAAAATGACCGCCGCTGCCCTTTTTGATGATATCAAATGCCTGGTCGAAGGACATCTGCTGCTTGTAGCTGCGTTTGGAAACCAATGCGTCAAATACATCCGCCACGGCCAGTACCCTGGCGCAGAACGGAACCTTGATGCCCTTGAGTCCGTAAGGATAGCCCTTGCCGTTCCACCACTCATGATGGAAGGCCGCCATGTCCTTGCCAAGCAGCAGATAGTAGTTGTCGTCAACCTGTCTGGCGCACTCCTCAAGGATCTTTGCGCCTTCTATGGTGTGGGTTTTCATCAGTTCAAATTCTTCCTCGGTGAGGTCGCCCTGCTTTTTCAGCACCGAATCGGGTATCTTGATCTTGCCGATATCATGCAGAGGAGCCGCAAGAGTGATGCTCACCACATACCTGTCATCGAGGAATTCCGGATACATGCCCTCGGTGCGCATTTTTTTGACCAGGGTCTCCACTATGGCGCTGACCCGGTGAACATGAATACCGGTGACTTCATCCCGGGTATCAATCATATTGGCCAGCACCATGATGATCTGGGACTTCATTTTTTCGAGCTGTTTGCGTTTTTCTTCGTTATCGAGCTGAAGACGCAGGCGGTAATCCTCCAGTTCAATGGCACGGGCAATGCGTGATTTCATCACCTGAGGCACAAAAGGCTTTGCCAGAAAATCCACCGCGCCCATTTCAAGACACTCCACCTCGGTCTGTGGATTATTCTCCACCGTAAGCACGATAATAGGTATATTGCACCATTTCTCACTGGCCTTGATCTTGGACATGGTCTGCTTGCCGTCCATCTCCAGCATATTCAGATCCAGCAGAATGAGATCGGGGATATCTCTCTCAAGATACTTGAGCGCCTGAAATCCCGAAATGACCGCAATGACGGAATATTCATCGCCAATGGCCTGCTTGGCCATGGCAAGTGTTGTTTTGTTGTCGTCAATAACGAGAATTTTTTTCATCTTGGCCTTTCTCCTTAACAAACAGCAAAAGCATTATGATCTGCCAACCCACAGCATAGGATGAATACCGGCAGGTTCCCTGCTTTTCGATAGAACACGTGATAACCCGTTTATCACTGATATACTGTTTACAGTATAAACGAAAAGTATGAAGGATATATTAACAAATTTATATTAATTGGAAAAAACCGAAAAACCGGAATAATCCCGAAAAATGTAAATAGATTTTATAAAAGTATGCCAAGAGCATGGGAAGCCTCATCATACATATATTCACCCAGATAATTCAGCGCGTTGTGAAGAGCGGTGCGCTCATTCTGACTGAGGCTGTATTGGAGCAATTCGTTGATTTTTTCCACAGCCGCGTCGCTGTCAAAACCGTCGATCAGCCTGATGATTTCCGTAATGGCGGCATTTTTTTTGGGAGCGGCGATGGCCGGCATGTCGCCCACTTCCTCCGTATACTCGACGGAGGATTCCATCAGGCCGTTGCCCGACAGATACTCCTCAATATTCTGAAGCAGCTGGTTGTACATATCGGTAAGCTCGGAACAGTGCTCCGAAATAAAGCTCTCGTCCCCCTGTCTGGCGGCGTCCTCGTGATCTCTCGCAAGCATCGAAAGTGCCGTGGCGCCGACGCTTGCCGCCGCGCTCTTGAGTGAATGTGCTTCCAGGCGGTAGGCGTTGACGTTGTGAGCCTCGGCATGGCTCCGGATCACCTCTGCCTTTTTGCGTCCTTCGCCGAGGAACACATTGAGTATGTGATTGTAAGCCTCCACGCTGCCGCCCATATTGAAAATGCCCTGCGGCACGTCAAGTCCGGGAATTCTGATGCTGCGCGCGTCGGATTTGATGGAGGAAGAAATATAGGCGTTGCGTGAACGGCTGACCTTCATCAGGGGATCGACCTGCTCGGTGTACTCCGAGAGCTGCTTTTCGGGAGAAATATACTTTTTCAGCACACCCGCAAGCGTTTCGCTGCTCATCGGTTTTTCCACAAAATCATTCATTCCGTTAGAGAGGAAGATCTGGCGGGCCGCCTCTCCGACATTGGCGGAAATGGCAATAATAGGCACATTCTTGTAGTAATCGCCTTCCATCGCTCGAATATGCTGCACGGTTTCAATGCCGTCCCAGTCGGGCATCATATGATCCATAAACACCATGTCAAAATTCGGATCGCGCTGGAGCAGTTCGTAAGCCTCACGGCCGCCGGAAGCCATTTCGACATGCGGCTTGTAGTAATTGAGCAGGCCGGCCGTAACACGCAGATTGACGTAATTGTCATCTACCACGAGAATTCTCGCATCGGGGACATACAGATGATTCTCCGGCTTCTGCGAACGGCGGAATCGCTCGGGATTGTCACCTCTCACCAGAGCGGCGAGCTGACCTGTCAGCACAGGCTTGTGCATCATCAGGATATTCTCCTTGACGCCTTCGTCCACAAATGAATTGCGGTCGATCAGCGCCACCAGCCGCATGCGCTTGATCTTGGAGGCAATGGCATTGACGCCGGCGATGCCGGAGCCGTAGTCAAAGAAGAGAATGGCGCCGAACCGGTCGGCGTTGTAATAATCCCACACCGTAACGTCATTCACCGTCATGACCGCCAGACCGAGATTTTGCAGTATGGTCTTAAGATTTTCCCTGTAATAATGGTCCGGCTCGCAAATGTAGGCGGTATATCCGTCGGAATCCGGCACAAATCCCAGTTCACGGCGCTTTTTGACCTTCTGCTCGACGACGGCGGTAAAGGTGGAGCCTTTGCCGTATTCACTCTCGACACTGATAAAGCCGTTCATTTTGTTGGCAAGGCGCTGTGAGATGACCAGTCCCAGACCTGTGCCTTTCACACGGCGGCTGTGGTCGGAATCCACCTGCGTGAACTGCGTGAAGAGCTTTTTCTGATCCTCCACCGAAATGCCTATGCCGGTATCCGAAACCTCTATCTTCAGCCACAGCTTCGACATCTCGTCAATGCTGCATGTCATGCGCAGCCTGATCATACCGCTGTCCGTGAATTTCACGGCGTTGTTGAGCAGATTGATCAGGATCTGGCGCAGCCTGACTTCATCGCCTATCAGTTCGGCGGGAATATCGGGCGCAATCTCGGTGATAAAGGCGATATTCTTTTCGCCCAGACGGACATTGATGATATTGACAACGTCGGTGACGAGATTTTCCACATTGTAAGGCGCTTCGTCAAGCGACATTTTGTTGGCCTCGATCTTTGAAAAATCAAGAATATCGTTGACCATGCTCAGCAGGTTGTTGGCGGAATGTTGAATGGTGGTGACATATTCCTCCTCCAGGGGAGAAAGATCGTTTTGCAGCAGCAGTTCGCTCATTCCGCACACGGCGATCATCGGGGTACGCATCTCATGGCTCATATTGGCAAGAAAATCCGCCTTTTCCCTGCTGCCGGCCTCTGCGTTGATTTTTTCCTGCTCCACCATCTTGTAAAGCTCGGTAATGCTCTGCGCACGGGACTCCATTATCTTGACCACATTGCGGAACCAGCTTATCATGGCAATCACGGCGACGCTTCCCGTGTAGAAGAGCACCAGACGCACCACTGCGCTGAAGGGCTTTTCCAGATGGGCAAAGAACCTGTCGGGATAGAGCAGATACAGCGTGGCGTAGAGCACCGTGACATAAATCATCTGAAGCACGGTAAGGCCTATCCGCCTGTAGAGCGCGACAGAGCACATAATTACCAGAAAAACGCCGTGGCTGGCGGAAATGGTGTTGTTTTCCCACACGTAAGCGGTGGCGGCGGTCAGCATGCAGATCGTGGCGGTATAGGCCTGAAAGCCTCCGTTAAGAAACGGCACAAACGTACAGACACCCAGTATCACCGGCATGACAAGCATCATTTCCCACAGATAATCGGCCATGCCGCAAACAAAACAGAACAGCGCAAGCAGCGGAAAAATGATCAGAAAGGCCCAGAACATCAAAGTCTCAACCGAGCGGTGAGTTATCTCCTTGTATTTCATAGCAAGAACCTCCGTAACAGGAAAGCGTTAAGAATAAATACGGATACATACATTTATGTTATAATATTTTTGTCGTTTTGTCAATATGTCAATATTTCGGAGATAAGGCTGCGGCGTGACATTTCTATGAAAAAAGTCACTTTGCGGATCCATCGGGAAGATTGGATCGTTGACAGGATTTTCCGGCAAATTTTTTTTAGAATTCGGCTTCATTTGTTGACATTATTTGTGAGTGTGGTATAATTGATATGGTAACTCATTTGCTTTATCATAAAAAGTAAATACCAACGTATTGAACGGAGGATTATCGTATATGATAATACATGTAATCGGCACGGTTAACGGAGAAGTCAACGAAGGCATGAGAAATATTGCCACGCACATCTCTCACGCCTTTGAGAAAGAACACACCGTCATTTATTCGGGACTGAGGCAGCTGCCCAAGATCGTCTTTGATTCAAAAAAGGCCGACGTGACATTTGTTTTTGCCTGGGCTGACAAAAGGATTTACGATCTGGTGCGGGCCGTTTCCGCCATCTGCCCGAAAATCTGGGTTGTGCTGGTTCAGAAGCCGGACGACGAATTCCTCAGACTTACCGCCGAAAAGCCTCTGGAATGCAGCTATCTTTACATATTCGACGACGATGTAAAGGATCTGAAAGTGGCCGAGGGCAGAGCGGTCAGGCGGTTTGCCGTGGGCATCAATTCCGAAAAGTTCGCTCCGGCGGCGGTTGAGGACGCAAAGGCTCTCAAGGAAAAATACGGCTTTGACGCCGGGCAGCCGCTTGTGCTGCATGTCGGCCATTGCACCGGCGGCAGAGGCCTGGAGGACTTCCTGCGGATCAAGGGCGCCCAGCGTCTCATCATCGCCAGCGGCATGTATGAGGATGAAGAACTGGTCAAGGCGCTGGAGGACGACGGAGTAACGATTATGTCGGGCTATCTGCAAAATGTCGAGGAAATATTCCAGATGTCTGACGTCTACCTCTTCCCCACACGTTCCTGCGAAAACGTCATCAGCATTTCTCTTTCGGTCATGGAGGCGCTTGCCTGCGGCGTGCCTGTCATCGGCTATCGCACATTTGCCAATCTGAACGCACTCGGCGGAGAGAACGGCGCGGTTACATTCATCGACAGTCCCGAGGATATCGACCGTGTGCTTCCCGAAGTAACCGCCAAAAAGAACGGCCATTCCCTGCTGCGCAACACCGCCACATGGAGCGATTCGGCCGCCGAAATTCTCAGCTGCATCGCCGAGGAAGTCTGATCTGAGGAACAATTGAATTTTACATAACATCACCGCCCGTAAGGCAGCTCTCTGAAGGGCTGTGTCTGCGGGCGCATTGATTTGTTTACACCTGACAAGTTGATTTTGTCTGATATAAATGGTATAATATTACTCCGGCAACTAAATATTGATAATAAAAAGAAAAAAGCAAGCGCAGCGCCAATAATGGGAGTCCAGGGGGGCCACTGCCCTCCTGGCCCGTCCAGGGCGGAGCCTTGGCGGGAGCGTGAGGGCAGCGCCCTCACGAGCGAAGCGGAGCTGAGCGAGCAAAACGCACTAAGAGTAAAACGGGGTCAGGCGAATACGCAAAAGGCAAAAACCAAAGAAAAAATGGATAGATATTTTATTGCCGGATGAATAATTGACACGGAGGCGGTTTACAATGAAAAAAAGCAGAATTCTGGCTGCCGCAATGGCTTCCATCGCACTGACCGGAACCTTAAGCTCCTGCCGGTATCTTCCGTCCGACAACATAGAGCCTGACGTCTACGGGCCGCCTGCGCCTTATGAAGAACCTTCTGAGGAACCGGCCGAAGCCCAGTCAGAGGAACCGGCTGATACGACCGACCCGGCATTTGATCCGGAGCGCAATATTGAACCCGGTGTTTACGGGCCGCCTTCGGCTTTCGACGGCGACTGATCATTAACGGAGGGATCATTTCAAATGAAAAAGAGCAGAATCCTGGCCGCCGCAATGGCCTCCATCGCCATCTCCGGCGCACTTGCCTCCTGCGGCAGGGAAGATGATTTTGAAGCCGAAAACAACGTGAATGTATGCGTCTACGGGCCTCCGGAGTACTTCGACGGTTCCTCGGAGGAAGACGAAGCCGTGGCGGGGCAGGAGTTTTTCGAGACAAGCTCCGCAGACACGGAGCAGGCCGCTTCCGATCAGGGAGACTGACAGATGGGAGCGACAGAAGTTAAGGTACGGCACATGCGGCAGCTCGCCGAATACCGCAAGGGCATCCTATCGGAGCCGCCGCTGAGGAATCTCTTTCTCGAGCTGACACTCCGGTGCAACGAGCGCTGTATTCACTGCGGAAGCCGGTGCGGAGAGCATGAGAATCCGCCCGAGCTGACGCTCGAACAGTACAAAAGGATTCTCGACGAAGTGAAACGGGATTTCGGCGCCAAGCAGGTGGAGCTTGACATTACGGGCGGCGAGCCGCTGCTTCGCAGGGATTTTTACGACATCATGGGATATGCCGATTCGCTCGGCTTCCGCTGGGGAATGACCAGCAACGCCACCCTGATTGACGACGAAGCGGCAAGGCGGCTGTTTGAGTGCGGCATGAAGACCATTTCGGTCAGCATTGACGGCCTTGAGCCTACTCACGATGCCCTTCGGGGAAGAACCGGCGCTTTCCGGGCGGCGATGAAGGGAATCCATGCACTGATTGCCCACGGCGGATTTCAGCATATACAGATTACCACGGTGATCAATCACCGTAATTTCGGTGAGCTTCCGGCCATGTTTGAAATGCTGCGCGATGTGGAGATTGATTCGTGGAGAGTCATCAACATCGAGCCTATCGGCCGTGCGACGGAGCATCCCGACCTCATGCTGACCGATGACGAATACAGGTGCCTGTTTGACTTCATCAGGGAAAAACGTGCCGAAGGGTATCCTCTTACCTACGGATGCAGCCATTTTCTGGGAACGGAGTACGAACGGCAGGTGCGCGACTGGTATTTCCTGTGCAACGCCGGAATCTACACCGCAAGCATTATGGCCAACGGCGACATTGCGGCCTGTCTGGACATTGAACGCCGCCCCGAGCTGATTCAGGGGAATATTCTCAGAGACAGCCTGAAGGACGTATGGCGTGATGGATTCAAGGTATTCCGCAGCGATCTCAGCGACCTGAATGAAAAGTGCCGCGCCTGTGAGCAATGCGAATTCTGTCACGGCGGAACGCACCACAGCTGGGATTATGACAAAAACGAGCAGCGAGTCTGCTTCAAGGGAATACTATTTTAAGTAGTTATAAGACGGCAACTTAATATTGAGAATAAAAAGAAAAAAGCAAGCGCAGCGCCAATAAGGGGAGTCCAGGGGGGCCACTGCCCTCCTGGCC
>CAMHJC010000087.1 GCA_946185345.1 uncultured Clostridia bacterium | reverse complement strand
ATGACGCCGCAGGGCGCAAAATAGGCCGCAAAGAATGTCTGATTTTAGCCGAAAAATAGTATTAGAATTATTCAGCCAAAAACTGCTTGATATCCGCAATGACTTCTTCCCTGGCTGTGTCGTTGAGAATCTCGTGACGGTTGTCTTCGTAGAGCTTCATCCGGACATTGGCCTTGCGCTTTTGAAGCAATTGATACACCTTTTTTACGCCCTTGCTGTGTTCGCCGACAGGGTCATCCGCTCCGGATACAAGCAGAATCGGGAGCGTCTTGCTAATTTTTTTGAACCACTTTTTCTTATTGACCGCATCATTGATTTTCACAAGGTCGTGCATGGCGCTCACTGTGAAATGGTAGTTGCAGAATTTATCGGCATCGTAAACACGGCGGACTTCAGGATTCTTGGAAAGCCAGTCTCCGTTGCTGCCATCGCCGAAGCCCTTATTGTATTCGCCAAACGCCAGATTTTCAATCAAAGGCGAAATGTGGCGTTTTCCACGGAAGAATTTGATCGTATTGATCATGCCGATGGCAGGTTTTGTCGCCGCCATAGGTCCGCCTGTTCCCATTACAACCAGCTTATCCATCAGGTCAGGATATTCAGCGGCGGCATTGCGCACGATAAATGATCCCATACTGTGTCCCATAAGGTAATACGGCAGTCCTGGATACTCTGCTTTGACGATTTTGGAAACGGCGTAAACGTCATCGGTCAGCTTCTTCCATCCTTTCTTTTTGGCAATGAAGCCAAGCTCACTGTCGTCCTTTGCGGTGAAGCCGTGGCCGAGATTGTCATAGGCCACTACCACATATCCTGACTGCGCCATCTCACGGAAGAATGCGTCATAACGTCCGATGTGCTCTGTCATTCCGTGTACAACATGGAAGATTCCTACGGGATCACCTTCGGGAATGTACATTTTTCCCTTAAGCATGTGTATTCCGTCGGTGGAAGGGAATTCTCTGTCTGTTATTTTAATTTCCATCATCAAACACCTCTGCAAGTCGATACTGCCGCATGCCAGCCGCTCAGCAGTCTGGCACGCTCTTCTTCTTTCATTAAAGGCTCGAAGGTAGCGTTGATTTCAGCGCCACCGGCAAAGAGATCGTCTCCGAACATTCCGGCTGCGATTCCGGCCAGATAGGCCGCTCCTGCAGCGGTTGCCTCTTTCTGCGACGGACGAAGCACCGTTACGTCCGAGATATCCGCCTGAAACTGCATCAGGAAATTATTGGCTGATGCGCCGCCGTCCACCTTCAGGTTTGTTATCTTGCCGCCCATATCCGAACACATCGCACGGATCACATCCTCTGACTGGAAAGCGATGGATTCCAAAGCTGCGCGGATAATGTGGTCTTTATTGGCACCACGGGTAATTCCCGTGATAACGCCCCTTGCGTGCATATCCCAATACGGTGCGCCGAGACCTGTGAAGGCCGGAACAATATACACGCCGCCGTTGTCGCTGACCTTCTTTGCAAAATATTCGCTGTCCGGGGAATCCTGAATGAGCCGCAGCTCGTCACGCAGCCATTGAATGACCGCTCCTCCGGTAAACACGCTGCCTTCAAGAGCGTATTCCACCGGCCTGTCCTTTACTGTGGCGGCAATTGTCGTGACAAGTCCGCATTGGCTGAATACCGGCTTGCGTCCGGTATTGGCCAGCAGGAAGCAGCCCGTGCCGTAAGTGATCTTCAGGTCGCCCTCATTCAGACATCCCTGCCCGAACAGAGCCGCCTGCTGGTCGCCTGCTATGCCGCATATAGGCACCTTTGCTCCCATCATGCGGACATATCCGTAGACCTCGCTGCTGCTTCTGACCTCCGGCAGCATGCACATCGGCACATCGAATATTCTGCAAAGTTCCTCGTCCCATTGCAGCGTATTGATATTGTAGAGCATCGTACGGGAGGCATTGGTGCGGTCTGTCACATGCACGGCTCCCTCTGTCAGTTTCCAGAGAAGCCACGTATCCACTGTGCCGAAGAGCAGCTCGCCGTTTTCGGCCTTTTCACGTGCGCCTTCCACATTGTCGAGAATCCATTTGATTTTGGTGGCGCTGAAATAGGCGTCAAGCTTCAGGCCGGTTGCGCTGCGGATATATTCCCCAACGCCTGTGGCTTCGATCTCGTCGCAAATGGAAGATGTGCGCCTGCACTGCCATACAATTGCGTTATATATCGGCCTGCCTGTCGATTTTTCCCAGACAATGGTTGTCTCTCGCTGATTGGTGATGCCTATACCGGCAATTTCCAGCGGATCAATACCGCTTTTTGCGATACATTCCGTCATGGAAGCGTACTGTGTGGCGTAAATCTCCATCGGATCGTGCTCTACCCAGCCGGGATGCGGATATATCTGATTGAATTCCTGCTGCGCTGTGACGAGTTTATTCATTTCCCTGTCAAAGAGAATGGTTCTTGCGCTGGTGGTTCCCTCGTCAAGAGCGAGTATGTATTTTTTTTCCATAAAAAACATTCCTCCGTTTCTGAATAATATTCTATCACAGAACGGAGGAATAGTCAATATTTTATATAAGTTTTTAAAGCTGTAATATAATTTATGTGGATTTTTGACATGATTATTCGAGATACAATTCCTTCAGACGTTCGATATCTTCCGGGGTGATATGCAGTTGCTGAGAAACAAAGCCTTCAAAGCTGCCGTAAAGCGCATTGATTTCCGAGTACAGGGCGTCAACAAATTCACGTCTGGCGCCGAACAGACAGCCTACGGCCAACTCTGTTTCCCGGTTTCTCTCCACATTGTGCAGATTGTAGGTTTGCATAAGCATCTTAATGTCATCAGCCAGATACTCCTCCGTTTTGAGGTAATCGTCAATGATATCGCTTCTGTCCACTCCGAGAAGCTCCTCCACCAGTATCGCACCGAATCCAGCCCTGTCCTTGCCGGCCGTGCAGTGCCATAGAATGGCCTTTGGATGCGGCTCCATCAGCAGACGGAGGAATTTTTCGTATCGTGAAACAGCAGTCGCGTTGGTCACAAGCTCCACATAGATGGAACACATGTAGTCCATGGCCAGTTGCTGACTTGTCACCAGTTGATCCAGAAAGTGATCCGCTTCCTCTTCCCTGGTGACTCCGGCAACCAGCTTGTCGATAATAGGAATGTCCAGCATGCGGACTCCGGGAATCATCCTGTCCGGCTTCTGGCTTGCCTCCTCCGGTGTGCGCAGATCCACAACGGTATCTACCATTTCAATTAATCTTGCAATATCGGCCTCCGAACAGTTGGCAAGATGGCCGCTGCGGATCAGCTTGCCGCTCCTGATGGTCTTGCCGCCGGCAGTCTTCATGCCTCCCAGGTCACGGGTGTTGTTAAGGGAATCAAACGCAAGTAATCTGCTCATTTCTTCTGCCAACCTCATCTCAAAACAGTTAATGATCAAAAAGCCCCTGCATCACTGAGCAGCTGCTTTACCCATGTTTCGGAAACCGTATTGGTCGGATATCCTTCACGCACCACGGCATATTCCCGGTCGGAATAGCGGTAAAGCGTGAGGGTGTCCGGCTTTCGCTTAAAATTCTCGAAATAGGACAGCGTTATTGTCAGGTAAGGCTTGCCCTCCGGTTTTTTTACATTCCAGTGCTGAATGGCGCTGCCGTTGAGCTGTTTAATCAGCTTGGTATACGAGGAATATTTCTTCTCCTCGCCGTTTTTTGTGACACTGTAGGTGTAAATGACGTCTGTCTCCGCCACTGCGTTTTCATTCTGAAGGCGTGTTATCTGAATGTCGCTTTTGACTCCTCCGCCAGAAAGCTTCAATCCGCTGAGAGCTTCCAGAGAAACGGATACGGCATTGATGCTGTACAGGGTTTCGGGAGAAAGCTGGTGCAAAATTGACAGCGAATTCACATTAAGCTGATAAATGATCTTATGCCCTTTCAGAATGACATACATTTTCTCCTTATCGGGCCGGCTGCAATACATCACGCAGCTCTTGCCGTTTCTTTTGAATGAAACGGTCAGGTAGGGAGAGGCAAGTCCGTAATTCCTCAGCTGTCTGGATGTCGGCTTGAGTACGGCAACATCATCCGCCATGAGATATTGCAGATCGTAGACAAGCATGGATGCTGAGGATACTTTGACTGGCCAGTTGACCGGAGATGTCACCACATATTCATATCCGTAAAAAGGATGGCTCATATCGGCGGTCGTGTTGACCTTCATCCTGAAATCGCCTTTGAATTCCGAGCCGCTCAGGGTGATATCGCCTATTTTGATCTTTTTCTTGCTGCTGCCGTCCTCCGCCGTGTCGTAATCACTGAAAATATCATCGCTCAGATAATAGCTGTTTCCCATGAAAAAGGCGTTTTCCAGGGTACACACGTAGACATGACTGTCTCCGCTGAGCGTCAGATAATAGACATCCTCGTCATACCCGGGCGTTCTGTTGCCGGCCTTGAAGGTGTAGGACGTGCCGTCCTTGAGGGTGGCCTTCACGGTAAGCGAAGGTTTGTCAAGTCCGTAATTCTTCGGATCGTAACCGCTGTCCCGGGTGTCTGCCGCAATATCCTGATAAATCATCTGAACTGCGCCGTACCACACGGTTTCCATGAATTTAGCGTTGACCGGATAGTTCTGAAGCTCCTTGAAAACCACGCTGCCGCTTTTGCTGTCAACAAAGGCGGTATATTGGGCGATGGCGTTGGTGAAAGTGACGGTCTTCAGGTTATCAGCGGAATAATTCAGCAGCACGCCCGAATTTCCGTGTTCATGGTCGCTTTCGGAAATGCTGTGTTCGTGGCCGCTTTCGTCAGTTTCCGGCTCCTGTCCTCCCGCAAGCAGCCAGAGAAACAGTCCCAGAACCGCGGTCGCCAGAACGAGAAGCAGAAGATTGCGTTTCTTTTTGTTCACAGTCTGCGCCTCCTGATATAGACCACAAGGCCCCAGGCAAGAGCGATCAGGGGAATGACATATCCGAAAACGGTGCTAATCACCGACAGAGTATGCATATCCACCGAGAAATCCACCGCATAAAGCGACTTCGGCTCAATATCAATGTTTCCCACGTCTATGCCGCTGCGCTGATTGAATACGCTCAGCAGCAGGCTGAGATTGCCGTAAATATCCGACGTTATCAGTTCGGAGGCATACAGGCTGTCGGGCGCCACGATGATATCTGTCCGCAGCTCTCCGCAGTCCATTGTGTTGCGGAAGGTGGTGGAGCTTGCCATCAGGGTGCGCCTGGCCTTATCCGCTTCGGTGAATTGTGACCTGTCAAATACCTTTGAACTGTCGCACACAAAGCCGCTGTCAGATGAAGTCAGCACGTCGGTGACCTGGGTCATGCCTTTCTCTTGAAAAAGCACCTCAAGTTCAACCGCATTCATTACCGCAGGATACTTCAAGCGATCTATCAGATTCAGCGTATAATCGCTTTCCTTCATCTGAGCGGTAAATGAACTCATTTGCTTTGAAATGGTGTTGGAGGAATCGCCCTCATAGACAATATTCTGGGTAATGGAAATGCCGTACTCGGAAAGCAGAGAATTGAGATTGGGCATTTGAGGCATGAGCGCCGATGAAAATACAACGAGGGTGCGGGATTTCGACTGGCTGCTCAGATAATCGTCAATCTTTGCGACCTGCGCACGGCTGAGATCGGTGATCGGCGCTGCCATCATCACGATATCGGCTTCATCGGGCAGATCTTCCTTGCGGATATCAACAACCTGCACATCATAACCGTTGAGATGAAGCACCGATATGAAATCCTCGCTGTTGCCGTCCACATTCAGACCGTCCACAAATGCCACAACAGGCGTTTTGTCCAGCGTCACGGTCTTGATCAGAGAAGTCATATAGGTTTCCGTATAGGACTGAGCAAATGAAGTGCTCTGCGTGGTGCTGTCGTAGGAAGTGTAATTGGAAGACAGCGAGGGCAGCATTTCATAGAAGGATGTGACCCTTGTGCGACGGGCTGATTTGATGACGATGGAATAATAATCCAGTACATCGCTGAATTCCGGAAACTGGAGAATGTAGGCAGGCATTTTGCTCAGGTCAACGTAATTGATGGAAATATTGTCATTGAGCTGAGGATAGCGTTTGATGATTTCGTGCGCTATGGGTATCTGGCCGTACTGATCTGTGGTGAGCGCTCCTGCGGTTGTACACTGTGCTTCGGTGGCGAGAATGTCTATCTCCACACGTTCGTCGATGCCTTTGATCATCTTTTCGGTTTCCTCGGTAAGGGTGTATCTCTTGTCATCGGTCATGTCAATGCTCATAAAGGCATATCTGTCCTTCATCTTCATCACTGCCAGATTGAGCAGCACGAGAAACACAAAGAAAACCACGGTCATCACTGTGGCCATCGTGCCGTGACGGAAACGCGTGCTTGTGCGCATCAGATGAACCGTCTGCTTCACCCGGGATGTGATGACGGTTACATCAAATTTTCCCCGGGATTTTTTGGGGGACTTTGTTTTGGATGGATTCTTTTTCTTGTCGCTCATTTGGATCACCTCTATTCATCAGCTCCAGCGGCGTTTTTCCAGCACACGGACGGTAAGAAAGATAAATGCTGCGGATATGCTCACAAAAAACACGATGCTGGAAATATCGAGTATTCCTTTGGTAAACGGCTTGTACCTGCCGACGAAAGAAACATTATTGACCAGTGAAACGACCAGCGAGTTGTCCGTAATGAGCGGAATGACATCAAGAATAATAAAGATCGTCGCAATCGAAAACGATCCCATTCCGGCAACAAACTGGCTTTCCGTCATGGAGGAAATGAACATTCCCACACCGATAAAAGCCGCCCCGAAGAGGATTTCACCGAAAATATTTCCCGCAATCAGCGCCCATGACGGCGAAGTGAAAAAGCTGAACACAACGGCGTAAATCAGGGTAAACAGCGTACATCCCACATAAATGGTCAGTGCGGAAAGGAATTTGCCCATCACAAGCGGCGTAATATTGACCGGAGCGGTCAGCAGTATCTGGTCGGTCTTGTATTTGCGTTCCTCACTGAAAAGCCGCATGGTGAGCAGAGGAAGCATCAGCAGCACGATATTGAGCATGCCGTAATAAATCTGCGGAAATTCCGAGGACTGTCCCACAGACAGCACCGAATTGAAATACATTCCGCTGAAAAAAAGATAGATGGCGCAGAACAGATATCCTATAGGCGAGCGGAAACAGGCGCTCAGCTCTCTTTTATAAATGGCTTTCATTCAACAAGACAGCTCCTTCTCACTTATTGTCCTTATTGTCGACCAGCGACATGAATATGTCTTCAAGCGAATACTCCCTGCGCCGCATTTCGACGATTGGCAGCTTCTTGGCGGCAAAGGCAAAGAAAATATCCGAACGCACACTTTCGGCCGCCGTTAGGCTGACGTTGAATTCCACAGTGCCGTTGTCCTGCGATGTCACGGTACAGCGCTTGACTGTCTTGACCGAATTGAGCACCGACTGGATTTCTCCCGCACTGCCGACCGCCCTGACAATCAGTGAATGACCGTCGGTAAGTCGGTCGCTCAGACTCTCGGAAGTACTGTCGGCGACCAGCTTGCCGTTGTTGAGCACAATGATCCTGTCGCAGACGGCCTGCACCTCGCTCAGAATGTGGGAGGATAAAATGACCGTGTGCTTCTGCCCGAGTTTTTTGATAAGATTGCGCACCTCGATGATCTGCTTCGGATCAAGTCCCACCGTCGGCTCGTCCAGAATCAGCACCGGCGGATTGCCCACCAATGTCTGCGCTATTCCGACCCGCTGTCTGTATCCCTTGGAGAGATTCCTGATCAGTCTGCCGCGCACCGATGAAATGCCGGTCAGCTCGCAAATCTCTTTGAAATGGGCTTCTTTTTTCTGTGCGGCGCCTTTAAGCTCATAGACAAAATCGAGATATTCGTTAACCGTCATGTCGGGATACAGCGGAGGCACTTCGGGAAGATAGCCGATCTTCTTTTTGGCTTCGGTAGGCTGCTCGAGAATGTCGAACCCGTCAATGGTGACCGTTCCCGATGTCGATGAGAGATATCCTGTAATGATATTCATCGTGGTGCTTTTACCGGCTCCGTTAGGCCCCAGAAATCCGGCTACTTCCCCCTTTTTGACCGAAAAGCTGACGTCCTCCAGCGCTACGGTGCTCCCGTATTTTTTTGTGAGATTATTAACCTTTATCATCACATGTCCGTCCTTGCTGTTTATTTGTTTATTTTATTGATAGGATAATGAAAACAATGCTTGACTTACAATACATCTTTTCAAGCATACCATCTGCGATTGATTATTATGTGTCCTGATTATAAAATTATAGTAAAAAAATCCTCTCTTTATTCCCCATCCGGTTCGCTCAGATCAAAATCCGGCACATATTCCTCCGCCGCCGAGGACAGCTCCTGTTTGAATCCTTCAATTCCCAGCGAATCGGCAGTGTCAAGCACCCGGCTGTATTCACGCTCCGTAATCCGGCGGCCAAGCTCCGGAAACGCCGCAATATTCCCCGAAGGAGTATATTGACTCATAATGCTCACCAGTGTGCCGCACGGCAGTTCCGAGCTGATTTTTCTGAGAGCCGCCACTGAATTCCTGACATTTCCCGGAAGCACAAGGTGCCGCACAATGACGCCCCGTTTCATTATTCCGTCCTCAATGACATTGCCGCCCGTCTGTCCGCACATGAACTGTACGGCCCGCAGCGCAACTGAAGGATAATCGGGAGCGCAGGCGTATTTTTGCGCCACCTGCGGCAGCGCGAATTTGTAATCCGGCAGCCAGACGTCAATATAATCCGCCAGCGCACGCAATGTTTCAATGTTTTCGTAACCGCCGCTGTTCCACACTGTCGGAATACCCGGACGGTATAGCCTGAGCGCCTGCATGATGGCATCGGCATAATGCGTTCCCGTAACAAAGCTGATATTGTGGGCGCCGCTGTTTTCCAGACGGCGCATGATATCGGCAAGACCTTCCGGCGTAACCGCACGTCCTCTCAGCGAAGCCGATATGTCGTAATTCTGGCAGAATACGCACCCCAGTCCGCAGCCGGAAAAAAATATCGTACCCGAACCGGCGCTTCCGCTTATCACAGGCTCCTCCCACATGTGAAGCGCGGCTCTCGCAATTACCGGCAGCCTGCCGCAGCCGCAGAAGCCTTCTCCTCTGAGACTGCCTCTGACGGCTCCGCACATTCTCGGACATAATACGCAGCCTTCCATGCTTTCCCTCCACTTCGACAAAATCGGCAGGCTGCGGCATGAATGATGCCGTATCCCGCCGATTTTACTGCTTAATTCTGATTTTCACCCGAAAGCTCCACCGCCGGAACCGCAGCCTGCATCATCTCATCCGCTTCCTGCTCCGGAGGATCCCCCAAACAGGTTTTGCCGATCTCATTAAAGGATTTTTTATGATCCAGACCGTCATACGTCATCTTAAGGGTATGGGAAATATTGTACTCTTTGCCGCAGATGCCGCAGCGGTATCTGGCATAGTGCTTTTTGTTTTTGCAGGAAAAACGGGTCAGCCGCTTCATGAAGGTATTGCAGTCGGGACACCTGGTCATGAAATTGCTGAATATGATCTTTTCATCGTTGATATCCTGCAGATTATAGGACTTGAAATTCATTCTCTCATAGAATATCTTATCCGCCTTGCTGACAAACATGCCGAAAATCTCGGGCGTGAACAATCTGGCCACACACTTGGCGGTCAGACGGCTGTCGTTGAGAGCACGGTGAAGCTGATCCTCTCCGATTTCCACTCCGATCTGTTCGGCAAACGCCGAAAGACCTACCTGCTTGGTGAGTGAAATGTCAGCCGCCTTCTGGCATAGAAGCTGCGCGTCACAGTAATTCTTGATGATGTAGATTTCATCGAGCATGTTGTACCGCTTGAGATTTTCGTACAGCACGCTGATATCGGAATTGCCCCAGGAGAGCATGCAGTTGTCTTCCGTGCCGATCCAGGCCTTCAGCCGGTTGAATACCGTAATAAACCCGTCGGCGTTTTTCAGATCGTCGTTGGTGATATGGGTCAGTTCTTTAATCCTTCCCCTTATTTTCTTTGTCTGCTTTGGATTTACCAATGTCTGAAATTCGCTTGTCACATTCATACTGTCGTCCAGCGCCACCGCTCCGATCTCGATAATCTCATCGAAATATCCGGCATAGGTCGTCGCGCCGTTCCATTCAAGATCCATTATTATGTACTTCATCAGGCTGTAATATGTCAAATGCCAATTTTCATTTCACTGAGAAAGGCAATCCTTTCTATAGAATAATCATTCGTTTTTTTGTCGCTTAATTATTTTACAACAATCAGGCGACAAAATCAACCCTTATATTAAATATTTGGCATTATAATTTTACCCGATTCCAAATTGCAATAGCAACGTGCAACTATTCACAGAGAATTAACAATCTAACG
>CAMHJC010000086.1 GCA_946185345.1 uncultured Clostridia bacterium | reverse complement strand
CTTCCCTCGGCTGAAGAAAAAATGGATAGATATTTTATTGCCGGATTAATATTTGTCTTAGAGCCTGTTCAGTATCTCCACGTGTGCGGATGGCGAAGTCAGATTTTTCGCCAGATGAAGCCAAAACCGCAGGCAATACTTTGTGTATTAACGAGGATTTTGGCAAAATATGGCGGAAAAGATGCAAGCCAGACGTGCGTGGAGAGATACTGAACAGGCTCTTATACCCATCTTCCACTCTAAGCTACAAGCACACTAAAAATCCGCATTCCCGAAATGCCTTCCGGCATTGGGAATGCGGGTTTTGTTTTGGTTATTCGGAGAGGCAGAGGTTATTTCCAAACCGTAACCTCCTACCTTCAACCTTCTACCTAATTCTCCGCTCCTGTGACGGTCACGCTGCGAAGAAGGGTCAGTGCCGGAATCTTCATGGTGTTGTACTGCACGCTGTTTTTGCTCATCAGCATGCTGCCCACAAAGTCATTCATCGAGCCGGAGATAGAGCCTCCGGAAACGGGAACCGTCTTTTCTCCGTCATGCAGATAAGCAAGACGTATCTCGCCGAAGATATCCCCCGTCATGGAATCAACCTGAAAGTCGGAAAACTCCACCACTTCAAGGTACTGGCCGGAGCGAAGCTCCGCTTCACTGCGGGTGCCGCCTGTGACTTCAATGTTGGTGGGAATAAAGGCATTTTCCAGACCGAGATAACTGGAGAACATTCTGCTGCCGACAAAATGCTTTGCCACGCCGTCTTCGATCATAGTAGTATCGGATATCACGGCACCTTCCTCGTCAAAGGCGTGGTTTTCAGAGGAATTGGGCAGCTTGCGAAGCGCTTTAACCGTCACCTTATCACCGGTAAATTCGCCGAATATTGGCTTGCCGATTTCATAATCGCTCATCTTACGGTAAACCATAGCCGCACCCATGCGATCGACAAAATACTGATAAATCTCACACGCATCGGCTCCCGAAAGCAGCACGTCACATTTGCCGTTGACGGGAGTCGGCTGAGTGATCAGGCGGTCCCGGCCATAGTTCATGGTTTTTTCCAAATCCCGCTTCAATCCCGCCGCATCGCAGGTGCCGCTTTTATAATTGCGGTAAAGCTCGATCTCATGCCCGTCACGCCGTGCGTTGACGATTACCTCAATCATGCTGGAAGGATAGTGCTCCATCTCGTCAATGCCTGTGGAAGTGATCAGCCTGTGAAGCACGTCCGAAACGAATATCTCATAGCTGTTGATGTCCTCTCCGTCTGTTTCGGGAAGCTCCGACACTGTGCGGATAAAATCGGCCGAAATGTCGGCAATATCGGACGCATTGCCTTCGTCAACGGTTTCTTCCGACGGAGGATTCAGCGTGAACGGACGGTTTTTCACCAGCGTTGCCCGATAGGCAAGATCATTCACCAATTTTTCCATTTCCGACTCGGTGGCAGCGGGTGCCATCTCAGCCGATGCAAATCCGACAGACTGCCCGTCGTCGGTCAGCTGATAGACCGTTATATTGATATGCTCCACATTTTTTGCCCGATGCTGATCAAGCTGATGGCGTATGAAGTAAAATTCCCAGCCGTTTATTATGACGTCGTTTACCTCCCAGCCGTAAACACCGGAAGCCTTGAGTTTATTTACAATGCTGTCGATCATTATCCCAGCCTCACTTTCGTCTTAAGATAAGGGCCTCCGTCGGCCACCTTGACCCATTCCTTATAGCCCTTGCCGCAGCCGCCCGAGCCGAACACCTCACGGTGCGACGAGAGCATTGTGATGTTACCCAGCAGGTCGGGCACGTAGCCGGTCATGATGATCGGCGCAACCACTTTTCCGGTCAGTTTGCCGTCCTTTATTTCACGGCCAAGCTTGATAATACATTGTATGCCCCAGTGCTTCGGGTCTTCCATGCCGCTTTCCATGCCCTCGAGCAGGTAGCCGTGCTTGATGGAAGCTATCATGTCCTCTAAACTGTCATCGCCTGAGTCAAACATGGTGTTGGTCATACGTGTGTAGACTTTATGTTCAAAGTTTTCACGCTTTCCGTTTCCCGTAGGAACCACACCAAGTCGGAGTGCGCTGAGAGCGTCACATATGCCTGTCTTCAGGATACCGCAGTCTATCTCGGTCACGTCCCCGGCAAGCGTACCTTCATCGTCAAAGGCGTATGAAGTGACGTTTTCCGCACAGAGAGCACCCTCATGCATTGTACATTTTTCGCTGCCCACACGCTTGCCGATATAATCCGCTCCCAAGGCCCTGTTCTTGACAAACATGTCCATCTCAACGCCGTGTCCGAATGCCTCATGAGCGATCAGCCCTGTGACTTCCGGAGAGGCTATGACCTCATATTCGCCCGGCTCGATGCGCTCTGAATCGAGCAGATCCGCACAGGTGGAGGCTGCCTTGTCCAGCTTGCCTTCCAGTTCATCGAAAAGCTCAGGGCCGCAGAGTCCCGAGACGCTTTCGTATGCGACCTGTGTGTTGCCTTCACGATTGACCACCATGAAGATCGCACCTTCACTGTAAACATAGCTTTGACAGAGATACCTTTTCTCGGTAAGGAACATCTTGCAGATGTGGGTCGACTGCGCTGACACGACACATTCTATCGCATGATCACTGAGGGTCATTCCCTTGTCGGATATTTCGCCAAGCTTTTCTACCAGTGACTTTACATCAGCTGTTTCGGGCAGCTGACGGGTTTCCTTCTCGACAAAAAGCGTCTGCTCCTCATCGGGAAGAATCGGCGTATCGTAGGATTGTACACCGGAAAGCTTCAGCATTACAAGCTGGGCTTCCAGTGCGTCCATGAGTTCATTGGCCGCCTTTTCCGGTGCGTCAGGATCAAACTGATTGAATGAGTACTCGGCGTACTGGCCGTTCTTGCATAAACGCACAACAACGCCCCGTTCGGCGGTCATCGTTTTGTCCGACACGCTACGTGAACGCTGAGATATCCGCAGGGCCAGCCCTTGGGAATCGGTGGCAAGTACGCTAACGTAATCGTAATTCTTCCGGAGGATACTGATCATCTTCTGAAGCCCCGGCTTGATGCTTTTAAGATATTCTGAAAACGGTGCTTTCATTGGCTTCTCCTTTGCTGATATGATTATTTTTTAATATTTTACCATTGATTTTTTATCGCATATCAAAGAAATAATTAATATTTTATTAATAAAATCCGTTTTCCAAAAAAAACAACCCTTGTCGGAAAGATGTTTCAGACAAGGGTCGTTGAATTTAGTTTAATATTTATAAAATTACTTCACCGCTGCAAATCCCTTTTCGAGGTCGGCAATGATGTCGTCAATATGCTCGGTACCGATTGACAGGCGGATGGTGTTGGGTTTAATACCCTGATCGAGCAGCTCTTCCTTGGAAAGCTGGGAATGTGTCGTGGTGGCAGGATGAATGACCAGCGATTTCACATCAGCCACATTGGCCAGCAGAGAGAATATCTCAAGGCTGTCGATGAATTTGTGTGCTTCTTCCTGGCCGCCCTTAATGTCGAAGGTGAATATCGAGCCGCCTCCGTTGGGGAAGTATTTTTTGTAAAGCACGTTCTGCGGATGATCCGGGAGTGAAGGATGATTGACCTTCTCGACCTGAGGATGATTGACCAGATATTCCACCACTTTGGCGGTATTCTCCGCATGACGCTCCAGTCTGAGCGAGAGAGTCTCGACACCCTGCAGCAGCAGGAACGCATTGAAGGGAGAGATGGCGGCGCCTGTATCTCTGAGCAGAATAGCACGGATGTAGGTAACAAATGCCGCCGGGCCGACTGCGTCAACGAAAGAAACACCGTGATAGCTGGGATTCGGATCGGCAATGGGCTTATATTTGCCGGAAGCCTTCCAGTTGAATTTACCTGAATCCACGATTACACCGCCGAGAGTTGTACCGTGGCCGCCGATGAATTTGGTGGCGGAATGAACCACGATATCCGCACCGTGCTCAATCGGTCTGATGAGATAAGGCGTACCGAATGTATTGTCGATAACCACCGGAATGCCGTGTCTGTGTGCTATGCCTGCGATGGCGTCAATGTCAGGAATATCACTGTTGGGATTGCCCAGTGTCTCGAGATAGACTGCCTTGGTATTCTTGTCAATGGCCGCTTCAACCTCAACAAGATTGTGAATGTCAACAAAATGAGTGGTTACACCGAACTGAGGAAGCGTATGCGCCAGAAGGTTGTAGCTGCCGCCGTAAATGGTTTTCTGTGCAACAATATTCTCGCCGGCCTGGGCAAGCGCTTCAATGGTGTATGTGATCGCCGCCGCACCGGAAGCGAGCGCCAGAGCCGCTACACCACCTTCAAGAGCCGCTATTCTCTTTTCCAGCACATCCTGCGTGGAATTGGTCAGTCTGCCGTAGATATTGCCTGCGTCGGCAAGGCCGAAGCGTGCGGCGGCATGTGCGGAATTCCTGAAGACATAGGATGTGGTCTGATAAATCGGAACCGCTCTGGCGTCGCTTGCCGGATCAGGCTGTTCCTGACCGACATGCAGCTGGAGTGTTTCAAATCTGTAGCCGCCCGAAGGAACGGATTTTGCTGGCTCGGTCGGTGCAGCTGTTTCTGCCGTTGCTGCTTCTTCCTTAATCTCTGTCTGTTCTGCCTGTGCTGCCTGAACCTTTGTATTTTCGTCTTTCTTTTTCTTACCAAATATTCCCATGATGTATTTCTCCTTATTATTTCAGTTTTTTAGGTAATTGTAAAAGTGTAGGAATAGCGTAAATCGGGGGCTTTACAAAATTTGCAAAAGCATGCTTTTCTCCATTCGGAGCAAGCCCAATTTTTTTACTTTTACCCTATCTGTGGCGCCCGGGTCTGTTGCTTGTCATGGTGCGTTGCGGCGAAGGGCGCTGCCCCTCGTTGGCAGCTTTGCTGCCAACATCCCCCGCCAAGGCTCCGCCCTGGACGGGCCAGGAGGGCAGTGGCCCCCCCTGGACTCCCACGCTCGCATACGCTCGCTAGTTATGGCGCTGCGCTATGCTTTTTTTTTTTCTTTTACAATCTCCTGATTTCAGTTTTAATAATGTAAAAGCCCTGTTTCGGAAAACATCATGTCACATTCGTCCGAACCTGTAGTTGATGCGGACGAGACTAATCAGATGACGAGTCACGTTTGAATCAGTCCTCTCTCTATGTCGATCCGTTCCTTTGGAAGGATGAACCATAAATACCTATATAACTTATCTAGCTGCTAGGTTTTATGTGTGTATCTTATCACACCTTAAGATATTTGTCAAGCATTTTTTCTTTAACAATTTAAAGTCTATTAGATTGATATATATTATATGAATTGATTTTAGTCATTTTTAACCAATTTGGACAAATAAAAAGCTGTCCGTCCCGGCCTTTCGCCTTGACGGACAGCACATATGATTATAATTGACATGAGGTTTGGAATCTCTGATAAGCCGCATCTATTTTATCTCTAAGAAGCTGATAATCGGATTCATCGCTGATCACACCGTAAATAGGCTTGTCCCGGTCATTGATACAACACTCACCATAATCAGCGAAATAATGATCTCCGTTGTAATAGGCTTCCACAAACGGCAAAGCGTCATCCGCTACATCGTCATCCCAGAATTTGCCGTCACAGTTTTTCAGGAAATACATCGTGCCGGACATCTGACCGTTTCTGACCAGTTGACAATCCTCCCGGTCGGCTTCCTCTCCCTCAAGGACTCTCTCGATGATCCATCTGAGAAACAGTCCGATGTGATTGGCCGCAAGAAACCATATTTCCTGTTCCTGCTCGTCGGTCAATTCACCGGTGATGCTGTGTTTTTCACGATAGGCTTTCTCTGCACTGTCCCAGTGCCAGTCTGCTCTGTCAATAGCCAATATGACACACTTCCTTCCGTTATTCCGTCAGACGGTCTGCACCGGCTGCGATGCCGCCGGCTTTTTCTTTTTTAGAATAACGATCAGCACTGTGATCACGGCACACGCTGCCAGCAGACAAATGCTGAGCACCGGACGGTAACGGAACCATGCAATCAGAATCACCAGCAGTGATTGTATCAGCGAGAGAAGGAAAATAACCAATACAAACATAAAGTTCACTACATTGCCGAGAATCGGTATATAGGAAACCAGCTTGGTGAGCGGACTGATGAATGACATGTATCCCAAGAATATCAGCAGAGCGCCGATCAGACGGAATATCCACTTCATCAGCTTGTCCTGATTGCGCTGCGCCTCGATCATTTCGGCGGCGGACCGGACACCTTCGTAAACATAATTGACATCCTTGCCGGATTTCGACACATAGCTGACAAAGCCGTTGCCGTTGACTTTGGCAATCAGACTGACTTCATCCCAGTCATTATACTTCCAGGAAATCCTGATATCGCCTATCTTCGGAGAACTCAGATTAGCGGAATTGGTGACATATTCTCCGTCTGTCTTGTATCCTTCCGGCATTTTCACCGTATCGGCTGACGGAATCCTGACGGTATCGGCCGACATCTGCATGATCTGGCTCTTATTGAGCGTGAAATTGCCGAGAATGATTTTCTTGGCATAAAAGCTGTCGCTCTTATACGGCATCGAGGAAGGATTCTTGTATCTTGAATCATGGAAGGAGGAGGAGTTGATGAGGTTCTCCCGCCATACGCCGTCGTAGGAATAAGTTGTAACGCCATCGTCGTCGGTATCCGAATCTTCATCCCACTGGTACATCTCCACCACTCGGATAAGAGAGGCTGTGTGCAGGCTCACTTCGAAGGCTGAGTCGCTCACTTCCTTATCCTCAATCGTGAATTTGTCACCGACCGCCACCAGTTGACCTGCGTATTTTGCGCAGTCACTGTTTGAGGTAATCTCGACCACATTCTTCTCGACTTCATCGGTTGTCTTGATGTTGCGGACGTTGTTTCCTTCGTTCCACCAGAGAACTCCTGTTCCGATGATGACCATCAGAATTCCCGTCAATACGCCGGCAAACAGACCGCCTTTTTTGTTTTTGCTCATAAAACAAATCCTTTCTATCAATATTTGCATTGATTCTGGGCGGAAAAACGCTTGATCTATGCTTTCATGAAAAATTATATCATAATTATATTATCAATTCAATAGTTATAATTAATAATTTATGCTCAAAAAGGTGAATTCACACAAAAAAATCCGCTCTGTCAAATACCTTGACAGGAAGCGGATTTTTGCTGTTATTCTTTCAATCTATTTCAGGAGGATTTTTTTTCGGGAGGTGATCAATGGCTGACCGGAAGCCAATCAGTCTGCGAACATAGGTGTAGAGAGATAGCGTTCGCCCGTGTCGGGAAGCATGGCAACAATGACCTTGCCCTTATTCTCGGGACGCTTTGCGAGCAGCGTGGCGGCATACACGGCGGCACCGGAGGAAATACCTACCAAAACGCCTTCCGTGCGTGCGAGTGTCTTGCCGGTGGCAAACGCGTCTTCATTCTCCACGGCGATGATCTCGTCGTATATGCCTGTATTGAGCGTATCGGGAACAAAGCCCGCGCCGATTCCCTGAATCTTGTGAGGTCCGGGTGTGCCTTTGGACAGCACCGGTGAACCGGCCGGCTCCACAGCGACTATTTTGATATTCGGATTCTGGCTCTTGAGGTATTCGCCTACGCCGGACAAGGTGCCGCCTGTGCCGACACCGGCGACAAATATATCGACTTTTCCGTCAGTATCGTTCCAGATTTCAGGACCGGTGGAGTCAATGTGAGCCTTCGGATTGGCAGGATTGGTAAACTGGCTGGGAATGAAGCTGCCCTCGATCTCTTCGGCAAGCTCCTGCGCCTTCGCAATGGCACCCTTCATGCCCTTCGCACCTTCCGTCAACACAAGCTCTGCGCCGTAGGCCTTCAGAAGGTTGCGGCGCTCAATGCTCATGGTTTCGGGCATTGTCAGAATGATTCTGTAGCCTCTGGAAGCCGCTACCGCCGCTAGTCCGATGCCGGTATTGCCGCTGGTTGGTTCAATAATGACGGCGCCCGGCTTCAGCAGGCCCTTTGCCTCCGCATCGTCAATCATTGCCCTGGCAATTCTGTCCTTGACGCTGCCTGCCGGATTGAAGTACTCCAGTTTGGCGTAAATATCCGCACCGAGATCGTTGTTGGCAATATAATTGGTGAGTCTGAGAAGCGGTGTGCCGCCGATAAGGTCTGTAATTCTGTCGTATGTTTTCATAATAGTATCTCCTTAAAATATATTAACCTATAAACCTATAAGTTTTATAGGTATTATAGCACGGTTTTTTTGGGATGTCAAGTTATTTATTCAAATAAATTCAGTTTTGTCTATAATTCCTATAATTCCGTCTGTGATACTGTGTATTTACATAGCTTTTGATGAGTCTTTTGACTCATTTCATTCAAAAATCGGCCCCGGCTTCATTCTTTGGCTTGACACGGTGTGCAATTGACCCTATAATATTGTATGAAATCATCCTTGGATATTCCATCAGAAAAGAGAGGTTTTTTGTTTATGACTACTCTGAGTCTTTTCGAAATCAGCGAACTAAAGCGCATGCTCAAGGAAAAATACCGCATGGAACTGCACCTTCACGACAGCTGCGCAGGTCAGTCTTTTTCATTTGACGTTGTTCCTTCCCAAGCGCTGCTTCGCTCGCTTGACAAATATCTTGCCGCTAAGAGACTCCGCGCATCATTCGGTGAGGACGGCGTGAGCTTCACTGTCGAAGGGAGATTCTGAGCGAACCTATGAACGATCAGTTTGCAAGAACCAGGCTGCTGCTGGGCAATGAGGCCATTCAAAAGCTGAATCAGTCCCGGGTTGCCGTATTCGGCATAGGCGGCGTAGGCGGTTATGCCGTAGAGGCACTGGCTCGCTCAGGTGTCGGAACACTTGATCTCATTGACAGTGACACCGTGGCGCTGTCCAATCTCAACCGTCAGATCATCGCAACTCATTCCACTGTCGGCACCTACAAGGTGGACGCAGCGGCCGCCAGAATTAAAGACATCAATCCCGATGCGGCGGTCAATACCTTCCCTGTATTCTATACGCCCGAAACACAGCAATTATTTGACTTCACACAATACGATTACGTCATAGACGCCATTGACACCGTAACGGGCAAGATCGCCCTTGTGATGAATTCTCAGGCGGCCGGCACGCCGATCATCAGCTCAATGGGCGCCGGAAATAAGCTCGACCCGACGGCATTTGAAGTGACCGATATCTACAAAACTTCGGTATGTCCTCTTGCCAAGGTCATGCGCAGAGAACTGAAACGCAGAGGAGTAAAGCATTTGAAGGTGGTATATTCCAGAGAGGAGCCTGTCACGCCGCTCGAATCAAATGAGGAGATGCCTGAAGGCCGCAGACAGATTCCCGGAAGCACTGCATTCGTCCCGTCCGTTGTGGGACTGATTATGGCCGGAGAGGTCATCAAAGACCTTTCGGGTTATCACACGGATGGAATTCACTAAGAGACTCTTTATTACAGGCGCTAAAAAACTTCCGTTCACACACATGTTCAGGTGTGAACGGAAGTTTTTGCTTTACGGTATAGAAAATTCAATATCTGTTTTCGCCGTAGGGCGCACCGGGATTGTACGGCTGATAACGGATATCATCCTCACGCTCCAGATAGTAATTGAAGATCAGGTTGGATATTCTCGCCCTCATGCGCTGCGCTTCAAGCCTGCCCGCAGGAGAGTAATCCGGATTGGAATTGAATACCGCCAGAAAATAATCGACATATCTCAGGTAAAAAATCCCCGCCTCGTGACTGTCCGTTTCCGTCTCGCTTTCCAGCCTGCCGGTGTAAATATCGTCGCAGATATACCGTGTGAAACCGTTGTTTGACCGCTGCCGGAGAAAGAGCCTTCCCGCATATTCACAGAGCGGACGGCTGAGCAAAGTATTGCGGTATATTCCCTCAAAAAACGTCAGAATGTCATGCGCCGACGTCATATTATTGTGAACATCATTGGCAATCTTCGGCTGACCGAGGCGGCTTTCCACCACCGTATTGAATAGACCCAAGCGGCGGCAGCAGAGATTGATGTATTTGAGCCCGATGATCTCAATCAGCACATTGGCGGCGGTATCCTCTCCCCCGACAATCATCCACGAAATCAGTTCATCTATCGAATACGACATTGAGCCGCGTTCAAATGCCACCGTGTCCGGATTGATCCAGAGATTCGGAACGATCACACATTGATCAAATGAGAGTTTGCCTTCTTCGATCAGACTGAGCGCAGCCAGCAGTATCGGAATTCTCGTCATTTTTCCGGCTTGCATCACATGATCAGGCGCAAACTGAAAGGAAATGGTTCCTGTGTCAAAGTCCTTGTAAATCATTGAAACCAGTCCGCTGGAAGCGTGTATCTCATTAAGCATCAATTGGGCAAGCTGTTGATGATCCATTTTTCATCATCCTTGTTTTATAGTATTAATCCGGCAATAAAATATCTATCCATTTTTATCTTCAGCCGAGGGAAGGATTTTTTTGTTTTTTGCCTTTTGAGTATTCGCCTGACTGCATTGCTTTTCCCAGTGCGTTTTGCTCGCTCAGCCAAAGGCTTCGCTCGTGAGGGCGCTGCCCTCACACTCCCGCCAGGG
>CAMHJC010000085.1 GCA_946185345.1 uncultured Clostridia bacterium | reverse complement strand
CAATATTTTTTGATCTTTATAGATATTAAAATCAACAGCGTTTGAAACCAGACCAAAAAACATAAAAAATTTACAAAAAATTTTAAGATATGCCCCTGCATTTCTTCACCCGATTTTTCCTCAATAAGGTTCAAAACTCCGAAAGAATATGCTATAATGTATGTAATTTCTAAAAATTCTGATTCCGAAACGGGAAGTAAAAAAGAGGTATTTTTGAATGAGCGTATCTTCACAGGAAAGACTCAGAAATATTGCAATCGTTGCACACGTCGATCACGGCAAGACCACACTTGTTGATCAGCTGCTCAGACAGAGCGGCATTTTCCGCGAAAACGAGGCGGTGGCGGAGCGTGTGATGGATTCCAACGATCTTGAGCGAGAGAGAGGCATTACCATTCTCTCCAAGCAGACCGCCGTGGAATACAAGGGCGTCAAGATCAACATTATCGACACGCCCGGCCATGCCGATTTCGGCGGCGAGGTGGAGCGCATACTGATGATGGTTGACGGAATCCTTCTGCTGGTGGACGCATTTGAAGGCTGCATGCCGCAGACCAGATTTGTTCTGAAAAAGGCGCTTGGCCTCGGCAAGAAGCCCATTGTGGTTATCAACAAGATCGACCGTCCTGGAGCGCGTCCGGCTGAGGTAATCGATGAAATTCTCGACCTTTTCATCGACCTGGGAGCAAACGAAGACCAACTTGAATTCCCGGTCGTCTACGCTTCGGGCAGAGACGGCTATTCATCGCTGGACGCCGACAATATGGGGACCGACATGAAAGCGCTTTTTGAGACCATTCTCAGCGAAATACCGGCTCCTGTCGGCGATGCGGACGCTCCCGCACAGGTGCTTTTCTCCAACATTGACTACGATGATTACGTGGGCAGAATCGGCATCGGCAGAGTGGAAAGAGGCGTTGTCAAGACCGGTCAGCAGCTCGTTCTCTGTCACAGCGACGGCACTACGCAGAACGTCAGAATCGGCAAGCTTTATCAGTTTGAAGGTCTGCGCAGAGTTGAAGCCGAAAGCGCTTCCGTGGGCGACATTATTTCCGTGTCCGGACTTGCCGACCTCAACATCGGCGAAACGGCCTGCGATCCCGAATGTGTCGAGCCGCTTCCTTTCATCAAGATAGACGAACCGACCGTTTCCATGATGTTCATGGTCAACAATTCTCCCTTCGCAGGACGTGAGGGCAAGTACGTCACCAGCCGCAACATCCGCGACCGTCTGTTTAAAGAGGTGGAGACAAACGTGGCCATGCGTGTTGAAGAAACCGACACGACCGACTGCTTCAAAGTTTCCGGACGAGGCGAGCTTCACCTCTCCATATTGATTGAAACCATGCGCCGCCAGAATTTTGAGTTTCAGGTGTCACGTCCGCAGGTCATCTACAAGGAGATCAATGGCAGAAAATGCGAGCCTATCGAACTGCTTATGATCGAGGTGCCGCAGGACTATGTCGGCACCGTCATGGAAAAACTCGGTACCCGCAAGGCCGAAATGCTCAATATGGACACCAGAGAAAGCGGCATGACTCACCTTGAATTCAGGATTCCGGCCAGAGGCCTGATGGGTTACCGTTCGGAATTCCTCACCGACACCAACGGCAACGGCATTATGAACCACGTATTTGACGGCTACGAGCCTTACAAGGGCGACATCGTCGTCCGTCAGCAGGGCAGCCTGATCGCTCACGAAACCGGTGAAGCCACCGCCTATGGCCTGTGGAATTCCCAGGAAAGAGGCAGAATGTTCATCGGCCCGAACGTGCCTGTCTACGAAGGTATGATCGTTGGCGCTTCTCCCAAATCGGAGGATATCGTGGTGAATGTCTGCAAGAAGAAACACGTCACCAACACACGTGCGGCGGGTTCGGACGAGGCGCTGCGGCTTGTTCCCCACACCGTGCTCAGCCTTGAGCAGTGTCTCGAATTCATCGCTGATGATGAACTGGTGGAGGTCACTCCTAAGTCAATCCGCATGCGCAAGGTGATTCTCGACAAGGCGCTCAGAATGAAGGCCTGGAGCAAAACAAAATAATCGCTTCCTCATCAAAAATGCACCCCGTACAATCGGCAGATGGGCCGATTGTACGGGGTGTTTATTTGTTCAAATTGAATCAATTGTATGACGGATTATCGACAGCCCGTCTTTTGAGTAAAGATTTCACTCAGGGCTTCAGCGCAGTCACATTCGGAGGACAAAACCAGCCTTCCGCCGTAAAGGCCGCAGACGGCTCCTTTGGCCCTGCGGTAAGCCATTTCGCTGAATGAAGCGAATACCCTTGCGCATTCGCGTATCCGCCAGTGTGCAACAAATCCGCCGAGCATCCCGCCGAAATCTCCGACAGAGCGCAAGCCTTCTTCGCCGCACAGGAATTCCGCCATATCGCAGGCCAGCGCAGCACCGTCATACAGCCGGAATTCCACTACATCATAAGATAAAGCCGAGTTTCCTAAGCCGCCGGAGGACAGGATTTCCTCCATCACATTTGTGATGACCTGAACCTCAACACCCCGCAGCAGAATGTGTGTACCGAAAATGCGGGTGCTCATGGTACCGGGATTGCCGCAGAGCGACAACGCATCGGCATAGGGATAAAGTATCTGGTTGTATGTGATGTTATGACGTTGGACAAGTGCGCTGAAAAAAACCGCTGAAAGTTCTGAGCAGCGCTGAATGGCTCTTTCCGAAGGCTCCATGACAAATTTTAATCCTGTGATTGTTTCCATTTTGATAAATCCTTATGAATCCTTGTTGGAAAGCTTTTTCAGCTCTCGCATGAAGGTGTCAATGTCACGGAACTGACGGTAAACCGACGCAAAGCGGACATATGCCACCTGGTTGATATCCATGAGCTTTTCAAGCGCATATTCGCCCAGCTGCACCGAAGTCACTTCATGGGTCGGCGAATTGAGCAGCACCGTCTCGATTTCGTCAACCGCCTTTTCAAGCGCCTTGAGGTCTATCTCGCTCTTTTTGCAGGCGCGAAGCATGCTCTGAAGCAGCTTTTCCCTGTCAAACGGTTCGCAGTACTTGTTCTTTTTGATAACGATAATCGGCACCGCTTCAACATATTCATATGTAGTAAACCGTTTTTCGCATTGGATACATTCACGTCTGCGGCGAATCTTGTTGCCGTCCTCGGTTGATCGGGAATCTACCACCTTGCTCTCCAGGTAACCACAGTATGGGCATTTCAATTGAATCACTCCTGTCGGAATTATTTATATACTTCATTATTATATCATTTACCGAATGTTTTTTCAATCATTTTTTTCAGGAAAAATCCGTCCACCTCCTTTTCCCTTCTTCCGCCGCAAAAAAGTGCCGGACAGGATAATTGCAGCAGAACCCGAATCCGACACTTTGATGATGAATTGAATAAACGTATGCTTTATACTTTATCCGCTGATTCCTTCACATCAGAGACTTTCTCCGCCGGAAGGAGGAATGAGTGCATGAACCTCTCCTCGCCGCCCGAGGAAATATCTCCGCCTACCACCTTGCCGTCCGAGATCAGAAGGGTCGCCTTGACATGACGGACATTGCCGGGATAATTGGTGACAGCGTATTCCCATTTTTTCACACGGCAGCCTTTATACTGTTCCAGATCGAAGCCCATGACCTTCTGAATGTCGTTATAGCTTGTGTACATCTCGTCAAACTGAGCCGGTATGGTAATTTCACGCACGTCAAGCGGATCAGGCTCTATCTCCCAGCCGAACTGCGACAAAAATTTCGTTCTGTCGTCGGAAGTCTGCGCATTGACTAAAAATTGGGTAACCTGATTCACACTGTTGGCCGAAGTCGGTGATGCGCCGCCTGAAACACTGGACGAAATGATATACCACAGCGTTGCAAGGAAGCAGAGCAGGCCGAGCAGCATGATGGCAAGCTCCGCCCTTGATGTCTTGAATGTTTTGATAACCATGTCGATTCCTCCCGAAAGGTTCTTTTACCCAATATATACGCTCCGGGAGCAGGAATAATACTATCCGCGGCAAAAAGCTCCGGCTCGCACGGATCTTTCCATGTCGGGCCGGAGCGGCTGTTAGATTGATTGATTGGCCAGTTTCACGATGAGTTCAGCGCATTGGTCGTAGTCGATGGTGGCGGTATTCAGCATGATATCGTAATTCGTCGGCGCTCCCCATTTCCTGTCGGTAAAGAACTGGTAATAGTTGCGGCGCTGTTTATCCTTGCGCTGAATGAAACACTCCGCCTTTTCATCCGAAACATCCTCCTGCCGCAATGTGCGCTCTATCCTGCGCTCCATTGACGAGGAGTAGATAAACGTCCTCACAATCGGACCTTCCTGAGCCAGTATGACATCGGCGCAGCGCCCCATGAATATGCCGCCGTCGTTCTCACTCCGCAGACGGCGTACCGTCTCGGTCACGGCAAAATACGTCCGGTAAACGGCAGAGGACTCAAAGTCGTGATTGGCCGGGAACATGGAAAGATTGTAGATCAGACTGCCCACATAGTGCTCATCATAATTTTTCAGCACGCCGACGTCCACGCCGAAATTCTCAGCGGCTTTGAGAATAATATCGTTGTCAAAAAGCGGTACGCCGGTCATTTTGGAAATTCTGACCGCAACCTCACGGCCGCCGCTTCCGAATGAGCGGTCAACGGTAATTGTCTTCAATTCAATGCTCCCTTCAATTGGCTTGTGTAATGACGGGTAAGGTCAGTTATTTCTTTGTGGTATTGGCGCCCAGTTCGATGGCGCTGATGCCGGTGCGGACCAATTCCTTGATGCCGAACTGGTGCATAAGTGAGATGAAGTTTTCGGTGCGTGCGGTGGTATCGGTCAGCTCCAGCGTCAGTGAACTGGCGGTCACGTCGATGATCCGGGCATGCATAAGCTCCGCAAGGGTCATTATCTCCTCACGCTGTCTGGAATTACAGGAGACTTTCACCATGGTAAGCTCACGCGCAAGATAGGAGCCTTCCTCAAGAACCTTGACCTTGATGGTCGGAATGAGCTTGTTGAGCTGCTTTTCCACCTGCTCAATGCCGCTCTCGTCACAGTCGACCACAATGGTCATCCTGGATACATTCGGATTTTCGGTCACACCGACCGCAAGCGACTCAATATTGAATCCTCTGCGCGCGATGAGACCCGAAACTTTGGAAAGAACGCCGTAATGGTTCTGTACCAGAACAGTGATGGTATATCTCATGTTTCAACAGCTCCTTTCTCAGTTTTCCTGACGAGACGGAATATCCTCTGCGACGCGGCACACAAGCACATACGTGCTGTCGCAGTCGAGCATTCTGCCAATGGCGGCGTTAACATCGGAATCGTCCTCTATCCGCTCGGACGCAATGCCGTAAGCCTGGGCCAGCTTGACAAAATCAGGCGAACCGTCCAGCATAACGCCGGAATATCTGCCCTCATAAAGCTTATCCTGAAGCTCACGCACCATGCCGAGACGGTTGTTCTGCATGATGACAACCTTGACCGGAATATCATGCTGCACAAGCGTGGCAAGCTCGCACATCATCATCTGGAACGAGCCGTCTCCGCAGACAGCGAAAACCTGTCGCTCCGGCTTTGCAATCTTGGCGCCAAGAGCCGCTCCCAGCGAATACCCCATGGTGCCGAGTCCGCCGGAGGTGAGGAATCTGCCTCCCTTGAACGCAAAATTATTGGCCGACCAGATCTGATTTTCACCCACATCGGCCACCAATATGGCCTTGCTGCGCTTGCTGACTTCTTCGGAAAGAGTGCGCATAAAATTTCTGGGGTCAACCTGGCCGGGGATGCTTCTGAACACGGGGGTGTGCTCCGCTTGTTTCGCCTTGAGATCTTCCACCCAGTCTCTGTGGCTGAATTCCTCGCACTTTTCGGTGATGCTCTTGAGCACCAGTCTGATGTCACCGACGATCGGAATGTCCGCCTTCATATTCTTGCCGATTTCGGCAGGGTCAATATCAATATGAATAATCTCCGCCTTCTTGGCGATCTGATCCGCCTTTGCCATTGCCCGGTCGCCGACTCGCGCGCCGCAGAGAATAACCAAATCGGCGTGATGAATGGCATAATTGGCGGAGTAAATGCCGTGGGTTCCCAGCATACCCATATAAAGAGGATGCTCCGTGGGCATCATTCCGACTCCCATAAGGGTGGAAACCACCGGAATATCCAGCTTTTCCGCAAATTTAATGAGTTCCCTGCGCGCCTTGGCCGAAACCACTCCGCCGCCAGCGCAGATAATGGGACGCTCCGCCTTGGCAATGGCATCCAACGCCCTTTTCATCTGAAGAGGATGTCCCTTGGTGCGAGGTTTGTAGCCGATAATGTCCACACTGTCAGGATATCTGAATTCTCCCACAAATTCACGCTCCAGCGTATCCTGCGGCAGGTCAATCAGCACCGGGCCGGGACGTCCTGTGGAGGCGATATGGAAGGCTTCCTTGATAATCGTGGGAAGCTCCTGTGTATCGGTGGCCAGGTAACTGTGCTTGGTGAAAGGTTCGCAGGCGCCGGTAATGTCGGCCTCCTGGAAGACATCTCTGCCCAGAAGATCGGAACGTACCTGTCCTGTCAGCGCAACCATGGGGATGGAATCCATGTAGGCGGTTGCAAGCGCCGTAATAAGATTGGTGGCGCCGGGTCCGGAAGTGGTGCAGCAGACGCCTACCTTTCCCGAAGCTCTGGAATAGCCGCTTGCCGCATGTCCGGCGTTTTGCTCCTGACGGACCAGAACATGCCGGATGGCACTGTCGAGCGCTATCGCATCATAAAACGGCGCAATGGTGGCTCCGGGATATCCGAATACAACAGAAACGCCCTCTTGCTTTAAACATTCAAGAATAATCTGTGCTCCTGTCATACAATTATCAGCTCCTTAAAAACTCATTGTATTAGTTAATAATTATACACAAATATGCGGCGTTTGGCAATAGAATTTTGTTTTGTTCATAATATTTTCAACTTTATTATATGTTAAGTATTAATATGGATTTTTTAAAATATTTTCACGGTTATTGACATCTGGTCTTATATGGAATATAATAATTTATGCTACGAACCGCACGCAAATATTGATTCAAAGCGGCATCATATCCAAATCATCATTATACATTCACTAAAGAAAGGTCAGGGTGACAATGGGAACATTTGAAGACGTAGTCATCAACGCTAAATCGGCTGCCGTGACGGTCGGTAAGGAAGCCGGCAGACTGGTTGATATCTCCAAGCTCAGATTTACCGCCGCCGAACTGCAGCGGGAAGTCTCTAAAAAGCACGAAGCTCTGGGCAGAATGGTGTATGACGCATACAAATCAGGCTCTTCCGCCAATATCAGCTTTGACGAACACATCTGCGCCATTGACGATCTTTACAAAAAGATAGATGACGTCAATGATAAAATCAACACACTTCGCAGAAAGTCGGCCTGTCCCAAATGCGGTTTCAGAAACGACGACAAGGCTGTATTCTGTTCACAGTGCGGCGCAAAACTCGGCAGTGAAGCCAATCCCGACGACAATACCGTTCCTTCCGGCCCATCAGCCGATTCCGATTTCACAGCGGACGCCAGTGCGGCAGACAATAACTTCTCCGGCGAGGACTGATTTTTTACAAAATTCCTCCGGACACCAGATTCATACGGGAAGACACAGCAGTATTTGCTGCTGCGTTTTCTTTTTTCCGGTCACAATTCATTCCGAGCCTGTATATATCCGCCACTTTCCGGAATATATATAGAGTCGGATGATGTTGTCCGGAACCGGCAATACCTGATTGAATTATTATTGCTTATTTTGCTTTATGTATTCTATGTCCGGATTCTTATATAAACATAACATGAATGGAGTTGTTATTTTGGCAGAAAACACTAAAAGCTTGAAAAGGAAACGGGGAGGCTCCAGAGGACAGTCTCTCGTTCAGGGTGCGGCCATTCTGACATTCGGCACGATACTGGTCAAGGTAATCGGCGCCATCTTCAAGATTCCGCTTGGCAATGTCATTGGTGAAGCCGGAATGGGTTACTTCTCGGCTGCCTATGCGCTCTACCTTCCGGTCTATACCCTTTCGGCAGCAGGTTTTCCTTCGGCGCTTGCCCGTCAGGTCGCCGAAAACACCGCTATGGGCAGATACAAGGACGCCCGCAAGGTTCACCGGGTGGCGCAGCGTGTATTCCTCGTGACAGGCATTCTGGGATTTATCGCTATGGCGGCAGGCGGATTCGTCTATATCCACTTTGTCGACAAGGATTCCATTTACAGCGTGCTGGCCATGAGTCCCTCGGTATTCTTCTGCTGCATGATGGCTTCCTACCGCGGCTATTATGAAGGTCTGAGGAATATGACCCCTACCGCCGTTTCCCAGGTGATAGAAGCACTGGGCAAATTATTCATCGGCCTTGGACTGGCTGTCGGAATAATGAAATACGGCGAATTCACATTCCGCAGCAGCCATATGGCATTCGGAACCGCTGTCAAAACGCTGGAAGAAGCCCGTGTCGCAAGTTATCCTTACGCCGCGGCCGGTTCTCTCGCCGGCATTGCTCTCGGATCGCTCCTTGGACTTATCTATATGCTGATTCGTCACAAGAAGTACGGTGACGAAATCACCAAGGAAGAAATCGACGCCTCCCCCGCTCCCCGTTCTTCCGGTTATATTCTCCGCAATTTCTTCAGTATTGGCATTCCGATCGCTCTCGGCGTTCTCGTGCTGAATGTTACCCAGGTGATCGACGCTGTGACCATCCAGAATCGTCTGGAGGACATTAACCCGTCTATTCTCAGAAGTATCTACAGCACTCACATGACAGGCGTGACTAATGATAAAATCCCCAATTTCCTCTACGGCGCCTACAATTTCGGCATCAACCTCTATAATCTGGTTCCCTATATCACCCAGGCACTGGGTGTTTCCGCTCTGCCTACTCTGGCGGCGGCATGGGCGATTCACAAAAAATCGCAGATTCATTCCAGCATCAATTCGGTCATCAAGATTTCCGTGCTGATCGGATTTCCTTCCGGACTTGGCATGTGCGCTCTGGCCGGGCCTATTCTTCAGCTGCTCTATCCCGGAAAACCCGCCGCAGAAATCGCTGTTCCCATGCTCAGAGTGCTCGGAATTATGGTGCTGTTCGGCTCGCTGGTTACTCCTATCAACAGCATGCTCCAGGCTGTCGGCAGACAAAAGGTACCGGTCTATCTGATGCTGATCGGCGCTTCCATCAAGCTGCTGCTCAATTTTACCCTTGTCGGTATTCCAAGCATCAACATCAAAGGCGCTCCGATCGGTTCTATCAGCTGCTATATCTTCATAGTTGTAGCCAGCCTGATCATACTGTACCGCAGAGCCAAAATCAAGCCTAATCTCATGACCACATTCATCAAGCCCCTTTTCGCTTCCATTATGTGTGCTCTGGCGGCATGGGCGACCTATGGTTTGCTTGACAGGATTATCGGTTCGCAGTCAAGACTCGTCGGCGCTCTTATGACCGTTGTGGCGATTGTGGTTGCCATTGCTGTTTACACTGTGGTCATACTTTTGATCAAGGGCATGACAAAAGAGGATATTTTAATGCTTCCTAAGGGAGAAAAAATTGTAAATATACTTGCAAAAAGGAATTTAATCTGATAGAATATATAAGCAAGTATTATTGCGCAATCATCAATTTAATTTTCTGACGGCGAGGATGCGCTTCCGCTGCGCTATTTTCCTTATTGATGGCCGCATGCAGGGCATCGGATCCTATTTGATTTCAATCAGGCATCGGTGGTGCTGACAATACACCGCTTCTATGTTATTCATATATTTCCTGCTGTTTCCCTCTTAAGTTTTTTTGGCAGCAGGTAATATATATTGAGTATATTGTGTGGTTTTATTGTTGATCAGATGTAGTGATTGAGATAAATTTAATATGATCCTGTATTGGCTCTTCTGGGCGTTTCTTCTCTCAGGCAATAATGATTTGATGTTGCTGAAATAATAATTCGGTGTCTGCAATTGTGCCGATTTTCAGACATTTTGCAGACAAACCGACAGTCGTATGCTATTTCTAAAATACCGGACTGTGCAGCACATGATATTTTCACCACAATTCGATCGGAAATAGACATGTCAAAAATTTATAGTACACGGAGGTAATTACAAATGAACAAGGCAGAATTGGTTGAGGCTGTTGCGGAGAAATCCGGCCTCACAAAGAAAGATTCCGAAAAGGCTGTTGCGGCAGTGATTGATACCGTCGTTGCCACACTCGCTAAGGGTGAGAAAGTTCAGCTTGTCGGCTTTGGCACATTTGAAACCAGAATTCACAAGGAAAGAACTAACGTGAATCCTCGCACCAAGGAAAAGCAGACCATTCCCGCATCCACTGTTCCCGCATTTAAGCCCGGCAAGGCATTTAAAGATGCAGTGAAATAAGGATAATTCGTCTCTTTTCTTCATCTGTTTTATTATTGAAAAAATATTGTCCCTTTGGCTGCGTAACAAGGGGACAATATTTTTTCTATTGGCCAGAAAATTTACAATTTTTTCGTTTTTTTATTTCATCAGCGTGATATAATATATGGCATAGTCTTATTTATCGTATTTCCGCCCATGGCGCAGCTGGATAACGCAGCAGATTCCGATTCTGAAGATCGGGGG
>CAMHJC010000084.1 GCA_946185345.1 uncultured Clostridia bacterium | reverse complement strand
TCCATGCCTCTATTTTACATCTTCTTCTAATAAAAGTAAATGCTTTTACCCTGTGAAAAATGTGGAATTTCTGTCCGTCATTCCAGCCCAAAAAACGGCGCAACACCAGGGGGCTGGCATTGCGCCGCAAAGCGTTATTGTATTCCGTCAGGTTCCGTCACAGAGGAAAAACGTTCCTGCCGGCAGGAGCCTGTTGAGGCCGCTGTCCGATTATGCTTCTGTTTCCGTTTCGGTCGCTTCGGCTTCTGTTTCCGTTTCGGCTGTCTCGGCTTCGGTTGCTTCGGCCTGCGGGGACACGCTGCCCGTACTGCCGCAGAAGAAAGCCGCTATTCCGGCGGGAACCGCGGGCCGGCCGTTACGCAATACCTCATAGGCAATAAGCGTCAGCGACATCAGGAAGAAAATCCATACGCAAACCAGACTGCTGTACCTGACATTATCGCCGGTATTGGGCGAGTGGATGCCGCTTCTTTGCGTCACGGTAAAGGTGGCGGAGGCGCTTTGGCCCGACTGAAGCGACACTGTCAGCGTATAGGCGCCGGGCTTCAGTTCCTTGATGAAGGTCTTATTGATTGTCAGCAGCAGAGAGCCTTCCCTCACACCGAATTCACCGTCAGCGAGAGCGCGTTCCTCAAAGCTGTCGCCGCTGAGCAGGGCGGAACCGAAATCGCTTACGTAGTCGTATTCGTCTGTCGTATCCTCAAGAAATCTGAAAGCAAATTCGACATTCTGGTCATTGCAGCTCTGCTTGTCGCCTTTGATGACCGCAAAAGTCGCTGTGGAGGGATCAATCGCATTCACCACGCAGGAGGCGGTATAGCCGCCGTCCGCCGTGGTAACGGTGACGGTAGAGGTTCCCGTTCCGACCGCTGTCACGTTGCCGTTTTCGTCCACGGTGGCAACGCTTTCGTTGCTGCTCGACCAGGTGACGGATTTGTTGTCAGCGTTATTGGGAGTCACGTCCGCCTTAAGCTTCCCGGGTTCGCCGCCCACAACCATAAAAATGCCGGACGGAGTAAGAGAAACGCCTGTGACCGGCTGTATGACGGTAACGTGGCAGACAGCGGATAAATTTCCGTCGTTGGTGGTGACGGCAATCGTCGCCTTACCTTTGGCAACCGCACGGACAACTCCGTTTTCCACCGTCACCACTTCGGTGTTATCGCTGCTCCATGAAACGGTCTTATCATCCGCATCTTCGGGAAGGACCGTTGCGGTGAGCGTTCCGGCCGCCTGCCCGACCTTCATGGTAAGGTCGCCGGGATCAAGTAAAACTTCGAGCACCGGCAGCTTCACGGTGACGGAACATTCCGCCGTGAAGCTTCCGCCGGCTGTGGTGACGGCAATGACCGCCGAGCCCTTGCCGACCGGCGTCACCATGCCGCTCTGGTCAACGGTGGCGACGCTCTCATTGCTGCTCGACCAGGTAACCGTCTTGTCGAAAGCGTTGGCGGGAGCGACTGTTGCGGCAAGCGTCACCGGATCGCCGCCGACTTTCAGGGAAAGCTCGGCGGGATTGACCGTGACGCCGGAGGCCGCCGGAAGCACGTTGACTGAGCAGCTTGCCTGATAGCCTCCGTCGGATGTGGTGACGGTAACAGTCACCGTACCTTCGGCAACGGCTCTCACCTTGCCGCTCTGGTCAACGGTGGCAATGGTCTCGTCGCCGCTCGACCATGTGACGGTCTTGTTGGACGCCTTTTCCGGAAGGACGGTGGCGGTCAGATCCGCAAAAGTCCCGGCACCCAATGTGATTTCCTCCTTGTCGAGGGTAACGCCTGTCACACCGGGAAAATAGGTAGACACTTGCAACAAATAGCTTGTGTTATTGTGAGAGACCGCTTTTTCTACCCAACATCTTTTTGTTGTCGTATAGGGATTGGTTGCATAATTCCAGATACTGTCGACATACAAACTCAGCGCATGCGTATCGGGACAGTGAAGGATAACGCCTTCTTCCAGGATGTCATTGACATGCAGATTGGTTACCTCGGCAGTTTCTCCGCCGGAATAAGTTTTTGCGTACGCCGTAACGCCAAACGCCGGAACAAATGCGACCATCAGCGTAAGGCAGAGCGCAGCGAATACCGATTTAGCAAACATCTTCATAAATAATACCTCCTTGAAGCGGAAAACTATTCAATTTCCACTCTTAGTTTAGCATAATAACCGAATAAAGTCAATAATGATCGGCATTTCCCGTCGGATAATCCGAAAAAAAAACAGGGGTGCGTCAGGATTCTTCCCGATTCTTAACGCACCGCTGTTCTGTTGTTTATCCGCGAAAAATCTCCCCTAAAGCTGCGACCGGAGAATCTCCGCCAGTTCGTCGGCCGTGTCGGCCTTCAGGCGGAAGATGCGGCGGAAATCCCGGGCGAGCTGTTCGTCCATGCCGCTTTCCAGCCATTCGATGATCACGCCGAAGAAAAGGCATTTGTAGTAGCCCACAATCAAAGACTTGTTGCGTGAAATGAGCGCCTGGTCGATTTCTCCCTCGGCGGCCAGCGCATCGATATAGGTGGAAATGAAATACTCGCTTGTTTTCATCAGGTACCGCTCGAATACGTCCCGGCTGACCGAACGGTAGATGTGCATGATCGTCCGTTTCCGGTTGGAGGCAAATTCCTCAATGGCGTCGAAACATTCCACGATGGAATTGACGGAGGAATATTTGGCGATGACCGCATCGGATTCCTCCCGGATGATTTCCTCCAGCAGCGAGGGAAGATCCTGAAAGTGATAATAGAAGGAATTGCGGTTGATGCCGCATTCCTCCACGATATTCTTGACGGTTATCTCGCTGAACTGCCGTTCCTCCAGCAGCCTGATGAAGGTGGATTTGATTGCTTCCCGTGTGAAATTTGCCATATTTTTATATAAAGCCCCTTTTAGAGATAGTATCCTTGTTGAAATGATACGCTGCAGCGCTGTCATCTATTCTGTCATTGAATCAATATTATAAAATCTTTTGTTATGTAATTCAATTACACTAATGTAAACATTTCTTAAACGGCATTAACGCATAAAAATTCAGACACTTCATAGGCGTGTGTCTGTTTTTTAAGCATATTGGCGGCAGGTGTCTATTGATACTCCGGGCAAATAATCATAGAATCTTATGGAACGGAAACCAACCGTGACAGTATTTTTTTGGAGGTAAGAATATGAAGGGATTTGGGAACCTTGTGGTCAGGCACAGAAAGCTCATACTGCTCTGTGCGGTGATCCTGCTCGTGCCGTCGGTGATTGGCATGGCGCTCACCAGAATCAATTACGATATGCTCAATTACCTTCCCGAGGACATCGAAACCATGAAAGGGCAGGCCATCCTGCAGGAGGATTTCAATAAGGGCGCATTTTCCGTATTGATGGTGGAAGGCATGGAGCCTAAAGAAGTGTCCGAACTGAAAGGCCAGATCGAAAAGGTCGATCACGTCACCAGCGTCGTATGGTACGACAGCATATTCGGCTCGGATATTCCGATAGAATTTCTCCCGAGCAAGATCTACGACAAATTCAACAAAGGCGACACCACACTGATGGCGGTATTCTTTGACACGTCCACCAGCGCCGATGAAACGATGAACGCAATCACTTCCATCCGCCGCATTGCGGGAAGCAAATGCTTCGTCACCGGCATGTCCGCCATGGTCACCGACCTGAAGAACCTGTGTGAGAAAGAGGAACCGGTTTATGTCGGCATTGCGGTGCTGTGTTCGGTGGCCGTGATGACGCTCTTCCTCGATTCCTTTGTCATACCGCTTGTGTTCCTGGCCAGCATCGGCATGGCCATTCTGCTCAATCTCGGCACCAACATCTTCATGGGCGAAGTTTCCTATATCACCAAGGCTCTGGCCGCGGTGCTGCAGCTGGCTGTCACGATGGACTACTCCATCTTCCTCTGGCACAGCTACAGCGAACAGAAGCAGAAATTCCCCGACAGCAAAGAACACGCCATGGCGCAGGCGATTTCCGCCACCCTCACTTCGGTCATCGGCAGTTCGGTCACTACGGTTGCCGGATTCCTTGCGCTCTGCTTCATGACCTTCACGCTGGGACTGGATCTCGGCATCGTGATGGCCAAGGGTGTTGTATTCGGCGTGATCGGCTGCGTGACGACGCTGCCTTCCATGATTCTGCTGTTCGACGGACTCATCGAAAAGACACGCCACAGGGTGCTCCTGCCGAAGATGGACGGCCTTGCCGGCGGAATATTGAAGGTGTTTCCGGTATTCCTGCTGCTCTTTGCGGCGATTGCCGTTCCGGCTTTCTACGGACAGAGCCATGCGGGCGTTTATTACGACCTCGGCGCCACGCTGCCCAAGGATATGGAATACGTCATCGCCACCAACAAGCTCCAGGACGAATTTGATTTGTCCTCCACCCACATGATACTCGCCGACGCCAGGCTGTCCGAGAACGACGCAAGGAATATGATCAGCGACATCCAAAAAGTCAAAGGCGTCAAGACCGCCATGGGACTGGATTCACTGATCGGCAGCAGAGTGCCGGAGGCGGTCATTCCCGACTCCCTGAAAGAACTGCTCAAGGGGGACAGATACCAGCTCATGCTGGTGACGTCCGAATACAAGGTCGCCACGGACGAAGTCAACCGTCAGATCGACGAGATCAACCTTGTCATCAAACAATACGACAAAAACGCCATGCTGATCGGCGAAGCACCCTGCACGAAAGACCTCATCAGCATCACCAACCGGGATTTTCAGGTGGTGGACGCCATTTCGATCATCGCCATCTTTGCGATCATCGCTATTGTGCTGCGCAGCTTCACTCTCCCGGTCATTCTGGTGGCCGTGATTGAATTTGCGATCTTCATCAATCTGGGAATTCCTTATTACACCGGCACGCAGCTGCCCTTTATCGCCCCGATCTGCATCAGCACCATTCAGCTCGGAGCGACGGTGGATTACGCTATCCTCATTACCTCACGTTATAAACTGGAGCGTATGGGCGGCGCGGATAAAAAGACAGCCATCAGAACCGCTCTTTCCACAGGCATCGGCTCGATTACGGTCAGCGCTCTGGGATTCTTCGCGGCGACATTCGGGGTGGCGCTCTATTCCGATGTGGACATCATCGGTTCGCTCTGCATGCTGATGGCAAGAGGCGCACTGATCAGCATGTTCTCCGTGATACTCGTTCTGCCGTCGCTCTTTATGGTCTTTGACAAACTCATCTGCAAGACCACGGCAGGAATGAAGCGCGCTGCGCTAACTGAAAACTGAAGACGGAAATACGGAAAATAAACCAGCCCCGATACTATCAAAAGATGGGAGAAATATCTATGAAAACCAATCTTACCGAAAAAATAGAAAATATATCCAGAAGCACAATGGCAATCGCAATTGCGGCGGCGCTGATTCTTTCGGCGGCAGCCGGAGCAGGCGCACATTCGCTGCTTTCACGCCCGGCCAAAGCGCCCGTAACGGCATTGCAGCAGGTAAAGGCGGAGAGCGGAACGACCGTCGAAAAGGATGAAACGGTCTATGTCATCGCCGACGCCGAAGGAAATCCCCAGAAGGTCATCGTCAGCGACTGGCTCAAAAACGAACAGAAAAACGCCGGCATCGCCAGCATCGGCGACGACGGCAACGGCGGCTACACCATCGACCAGGAACACGCCTGTTCATGGGATGCCGGCAGCGGCGAGCTTGAGGGACAATCCAGCCTGCCTGTCAGCGTAAAGCTCACCTACATGCTGGACGGCCAGGAGATGTCGGCGGAACAGATCGCCGGAAAGAGCGGCAAAGCGACCATCCGCTTTGATTACATCAACAATCAGAAGCAGACCGTTTCCATTGACGGCCAGGAGACGGATATCTATGTTCCCTTCACAGTGATCACCGGAGCGGTGCTGGACGACAGCGTATTCAGCCATATCGAGGTGTCCAACGGCAAGATCATCAATGACGGCACAAGGAGCATCGTGATCGGCTTTGCTCTTCCGGGAATGCAGGAGAGCCTCGATCTGAAAAAAGACGCCGTCGAAATTCCCGACAGTATAGAAATCACCGCCGACGTCAGAAACTTTTCGCTCACAACGACGCTCACAATGGTGACCAACGACATATTCAATGAAGCGGCCGAGGATATGGAGGAAAAGAAGGCCGAGAAGGGCGACGATGTATCGCTCGACCGGCTGACCGGCGGCATCAATCAGCTGACGGACGGTTCCTCCGCATTGTACGACGGCACGAGCCAGCTGCTTGACAAATCCGGCATGCTCATTTCGGGAATTCATCAGCTTGCTTCGGGCGGCGAGAAGGTAAGCGGCGGAATTAATACCGTCCGTCAGACCCTTCAGCTTCTCTGCAGCAAGAACGCCGACCTTCAGGGCGGCGCTTCAGACGTATTCGACACCCTTCTCTCCACCACCAGGAAACAGGTGCAGGCGGCCGGCATGGATTGTCCGGAACTCACCAAGGAGAATTATGCGCAGGTACTCGGAGCGCTCAGCAGCGGATTGAGCGAGGAAAGCATCCGTGCGCTGGCGGAGCAGGCAAGACCTGACGTGACGGCGCAGGTGGAAAATGCCGTGCGTGAGAATGTCGCCGCCCAGGTGGAAGACGGCAGTGACGCCATCCGTCAGCAGGTCACGGCAGGCGTTGAGCAGCAGGTGCGCGGACAGGTGCTTCAGGGCGTGCTGGCGCAGCAGGGCATAACCGCCGAACAGTATCAGAGTCTTGACGATGCGGCCAAAGCCGCCATTGACGGCAATGTGGACGCACAGACAAATCAGCAGATGCAGTCGGAGCAGGTGCAGCAGACCATTCAGAGCACGGTAGAAGGCAAGAAGCAGGAGCTTATCGAAAGCAATATGCAGAGCGCTGAAGTGCAGGCGCAGATCAAGGGAATCGTTGACAGCAAAATCAACGAGGCCATCGCCCGGAATCTGCCGAAGGCGAAGGACGGACAGAAAAGCATTCAGGCAGCCATCGAGCAGCTGAACGCCTACAACCGGTTCTATCAGGGAATCATCGCCTACACCGACGGCGTGAAGTCTTTGTATGACGGCACGGCCGGCCTTCAGACGGGAGCGCAGCAGCTCAGCGACGGACTTGGCAGGCTGGACGGCAGCACGGATGCACTGACCGAAGGCATTGCCGGACTCAACAACGGAGCCATGCAGCTGTCCGACGGCATGAAGCGGTTTAAGGAAGGCAGCCTCGGCAGGCTGGCAAGTCTGTCAGGCGGCAGCGCAGGCAGTCTGAGCGCGAGATTCAAGGCTTTGCGTGACGTATCCGAGGCATACAGGAGTTATTCGGGACTGCCGGAAGACGAAAGCGGCAAGGTCAAATTCATCTACCGCACGGATTCCGTCGAGGCACCCGGCGAGAATTAAACTACACCTCACATTCACATAAACGGCACCGGCGGAGATTCATTCCAATCCCCGCCGGTGCTGTTTTTCTCTTATTATGATGAATTATGATGAAAGTAAACCACCGGGAGCGTCGGCCTTTCCCCGGCTGACAATATCCTCCCACGCTTCCCTGTCAAAGGGAATGTCTCGGAAATAAAAGCGTCTGTCCTCGTCGGTGACGGTTCTTATCACCCTGCAGGGATTGCCTGCGGCGACCGACCATTCGGGAATATCCCGGGTGACGACGCTGCCGGCGCCGATCACGCAGTTGCTTCCGATCGTGACGCCGGGACAGATGACGACATTGCCTCCTATCCACACATTGTCGCCGATGGTGACCGGAATGCCGTATTCATACATGCTGTTGCGGCTGTCGGGATGAATGGGATGTCCCGCCGTATAGACCGCCACATTCGGCGCCATGAAGCAGTTGTCCCCGACGGTGATTTTGGCAACGTCAAGCATGGTGCAGTTGTAATTGGCAAAGAAACCGCTTCCCACCTCGATATTGAAGCCGTAATCGCAGTAGAAAGGAGGATTGATCCATGCGCCGTCCGACTTGCCGAGCAGTTCCTTCACCACCTCGCTGATTCCTTTGAAGTCGCTTCTGTCCATGGTGTTGAGTCTCTGGGTGAGAATTCTTGCCTTCTTCTGCTGCTCCAGGACGCTCTCGTCCGAGATGTAGGCCATCCCCCTGTTGCGTCTTTCGATGTGATTCATTGCGGATCGTCTCCCTTGTTTTTCTCCCGGAATGTTCCGTTTCAGTAAAGCGGTCTGCAACGCTCATGCCGGCAGGAATGTCTACATTGTATCACTGTCCGCCGGACAAGTCAACGGTTTTCGGGATATTGAGCCGTTTTCACTCCGTCACGTAGGAACGGGAAAGCCTTGCGGTCAGGGCGTTTGTTTGCTTCCGCCGCATTTTACCCGTCTATTTTTGCAGCTCACCCGAAACCGCTTGATTTTTCTTTGGCGCCATGGTATCATGATATCGTAAGGCGGAGATGAAAAACTCCGACATCTAATTCATTATCTCACATTAAGGAGAGGGTAATTATGAAAACAATCCGCAAAAACATCGGCGCCATACTGTTAGGACTGGTTGTCATCCTGGTGGGCATTGGCTATGCGGCCAAGGCAATGGGCTTCGACTTCAACATTTCGTCCCTGCTTTTCGACGGCTGGTGGACGGTGTTCATCATTGTTCCCGGCCTGCTCATGCTCTTTGACAAGAATTCCAGCAAATTCTTTGCGGTCATCGTGATCGCTGTGGGCGTGTTACTGCTGATCAGCCGGTACATTGAACTGAATATCCGGAGCTGGATCGTTCCCGTTGCCGTTATCGCTCTGGGCGTGAGCATCCTGGCAAACGCCTTTAAAGGCAAGGACGACGACAAGGAAGTCAAGAATGACGAAGAAGTGAAGGAAGTCAAGGAAGCGCCGAAGGACGACAAAAGCGACGCCGAATAATTCCTGTCCCGCATCATAAACCGCAAGGCTGTTTCACGTACCCCCGGACAGGTCGTCCCAAGGAAGGGACGTGAAACAGCCTTGTTTTTTCTTTTTGTCAAATCAGGATTGTCAGGTGACATTTTCAGTCGTTCGGCGTGCTGCCGAATGATTCCCCAGCCTGACCGCCGTTGATCAGTTCGTTCAATGCCGTCAGCTCACGCAGATACATCCCCCGCTTCATCTCATCCGCGCAGTCGGCATACCGGGAAAAAATCCGGATGATTTCGTCAAGAGGAACCCAGCCAGGTTCCATGCCGGCTTCTTTTTCACGGTCTGTCAGGTGAATGTCGGTTTTTCCCGTCACCTCGCAGAAGAAGTACCGGTTGACCCACTTCCAGTTGCCGTAATATTCATCAATCTCCAGCACGCACTCCGAAGGCCGGACCAGCAGACCGGTTTCCTCCGCCATCTCCCTGGCACAGCAGGTCAGTTCGTCCTCGCCGTCCTCCAGACCGCCTCCCGGAATCGACCATTGGTCTGTCAGCGTTTCACAGGACATCAGAATACGGCTGTTCTGAATGATGATTCCCCTGCAGGCGGTTCGTGTGTTGTCCCATCGGCCGATGTAATTATCTCCTATGATTTCAATCCTCTTCATATGGTCTCCCCCGTTTCTTACCAATCGGATTATCTCCGATCATCTGAATACGCAAATGATGCTGCGTCTGTCGTTGATTGTCCGGTATCCGGCATTTCCGGTAAAGAGCGGATTGCAATCATGCCCGGTTTATGATATAATCTGTATTCGGATAGGGAACAACGCTGACCGTCGACCCTATTGTATCATAATCCTGCCGGAATTGCAAGCGGAATACGGCCGACCGGCGGTCAAACCGGAGGAAGCCGGATCCGTGAGAAGATAAGACCGAATACAACGACTCAATGTGAAGGAGAGAACACCCCGTGATTTTCAAAGCCGCCATTTTACAGATGCGTTCCCGCTATCGGGAAACGGAAAGCAACATCTCCATTGTCATAGACAGGATGAAGGAAGCCGCATCCAATCAGGCGGATCTTCTGCTTCTGCCGGAATGTTTTATCACCGGCTATGACCTGACCATCGACCAAGCCTCCGCCGTTACGCAGGAAGATTTGCGGCCGATTTGCCGAAAGGCAGAAGAACTGGGCATAGGCGTGGTTGCCACAGCCATCGCCAAAGGGCGCCGGAAGCCGCAGAACGCCGCCTTTGTCATTGACAGGAAGGGCGACATTCTGATGAAGTACGCAAAGGTGCATACCTGCGACTTTGCCGATGAAAAGGCACTTGAACCGGGAAATGAATTCAGGGTATGCGACTTCGGCGGCGTGAAGCTCGGCGTCATGATCTGCTACGACAGAGAATACCCCGAAAGCGCACGGATTCTCATGCTCAAAGGGGCGGAGATCATTCTCGTGCCTAACGACTGCGAAAGCATGAAGCCGCGTGTGCAGGCGCTTTCCACGAGGGCATATGAGAATATGTGCGGCGTTGCCATGGCCAATCCGAACGGAAGAAACGCCGGCCATTCCTGCGCTTTCTCCCCTATCTGCTGGGACGAAAACGGCGAATGCACCGACAACACCCTGCTTCTGGCCGACGAGGAAACCGAAAGCCTGTTCTACGCGGAATTTGATATGGACAGGCTGCGTTCCTACCGGGAAAGAGAAATGTTGGGCAACACCTTCCGCAAGGTGTTGGCGTATGCGCCTTTGCTGGACGAAAAGGTGGAATACCCGTTTGTCAGATAAATAACCAAGTTCATCCGTCATGTGAATCAGGCACAAAAGCACCTGATTGTTGGCCATCGGCCTACGTCAGGTGCTTTTGGATATTCTTTTGAAATATTAATCCGGCAATAAAATATCTATCCATTTTTTCTTCAGCCGAGGGAA
>CAMHJC010000083.1 GCA_946185345.1 uncultured Clostridia bacterium | reverse complement strand
GAATTGTATATGTTTTGTTCTCCATTGCTGATGAGACACATCCTTTCTATGCAATTATATCATACCTGTATCAAAAATGGAACAGTTTTTTAAATTTTTTTTGGTAAAATTTTTACATCTTTTTGTGGGTTATTCATAATATTTCATTAATGGTATTGAAATTTCAGCAATTGGAGGGTAAAATATAAACGTAAAAGTGTGTTTTTCAATCAAGCGATTGTATAAGTAAAAGGAAAAAAGCACCCGGGCGCAACAGATAACGGAAAAATAAAGATAACCTTTGCTCAAATCGGAGAAAAATCCGATTGATCCAAATCTGTTAATTCCCTGATTTACAACATTTTAGTATTTTTACAATCAAAAGGAGGCATGATGCAGATGCAGCAGGACAATATTGACGCATTCACAGGCGGAGTGCGACCCGACGGACTGAAAAACAAGAGCGACATCAAGGTGCTGGTCTGTTTTTTGCTCAGCCAGTGCAGCCAGCCGCTTTCCCGCAAGGATCTGACCGATATTATTCTCGACAGAGGCATCGCCAATTACTTTGAGGCGAGCGACGCCATTTCTTCGCTGATACGTCACGAAAACGTCGTAGTAAAGGAAAACGAACTGGACGGTGCGCTTGCCGTCACCGAGAGCGGCAGGATCATTGCCGACACGCTGTACGACGCGCTTCCTCTCACCATCAGGGAAAAATCGCTTGACGCCATGTCCAAACTGGTCAACCGCCGTCACGTCAGCAAGCAGAACAAAACCAAAATAGAGGCCTGCGACAAGGGTTATCACGTCACCTGCACCGTCAACGACGGGAGCATGGAAACCATGAGCGTCAAAATTTACGTGCCGACCTATAATTACGCCACCGTGGTGCGTGACAGATTCCTCGACGATCCCGAAACCCTTTACCGGGCGGTCATGGCACAGCTCACCGATACGCCTCAGATCGCTCCCAGACCCAAACCGCCTAAGAAACGGATATGACAGGCGGTCTTTCCCCTGTTTTTCTGATTCTTCCGGCATTGCCACGGAATAGATTGTCTGACGTCTTTGTTTGACTTCGGCTTCATCAAGTATATGAAAATAGATGAAAAAATCCGCTCAGACTCTGCGGCAGATGGTACTGCGCAGTCTGAGCGGAATATTTTTATTGATTCTGATTCATGAGAATATACCTGACGGTCGCATATCTCCTGCATACCGGAGATGGAATCAGCCCGTCTCCCATCATACGCTCAAATTCCTGAAAGGTGACCCATCTGGCGGCAACCGTCTCGCCCGGCTGCATGGTCAGTTCGGAAATCTCCGCGTCCTTGTGAGCGACGTAGATATCCACAAAGGCGCTCTTGCTGCGGTGAGTGAGCAGCAGTTGAATCTCTCCCCTGCCGACTTCAATTCCGGTTTCCTCACGAAGCTCCCTTCTGGCGGCGTCCAGCGAATCCTCGCCCGCAACGACCGCTCCTCCGGTGGTTTCCCACATGTTGGGGTAGAGCTTCTTTTCGGGGGTGCGCAGGGTCACGAGCATCTCCCCCTTGGAATTCAGCGTGAAGATTTCCACCACCCGGTGAAATGCGCCGTGCGGCAGCGCTTCGCCCCGGACATGGGTGGCGCCCACCGGCATTCCGTCCTCATCGAGCAGATCCCAGAGTTCGGCGCCTCTCCACGCATCGGAAGCCATATGCCGGCTGCTGTTGATCACAACGGTCTTTTTCCACACCTGCTTGTCGTCACAAATAAAGCTGCTCATTGCAGACACTCTCCCAACCATTCCAGAATATCCCGGCGCATCCATCGCAGTCATACCCGCCATGATCAAATAAGCATCAACGCTGTCCGGCAGATACGCCCTTAATACCATTGTATGAAATATCCGGCGAACAGCGCTTGATCGGTAAAAAAATATGAGCAGAACTGTAAGCCGAGTTCTGTCGTGAACGGTCATCTATCTCGACTGTACATTGCTGCACAGCTCCAGCCATCTCCTAGGAACGCGACGGGCAGCCGCATATGTTCCACCACGATGTTGCACCGGATAGAGTTTACAGGGTCATTTTGTTTCCAAAATGACCGGTGAGCTCTTACCTCGCCTTTCCACCCTTACCAAGCCAAATCAGAGCAGTCTGTTTTGACCGGCGGTATATCTCTGTTGCACTTTTCCTGAGGTCACCCTCGGCGGCCGTTAGCCGTTATCCCTGCCCTGCGGTGCTCGGACTTTCCTCATGCAATGCCCTTTGGAGCAAAGCACGCGACCGTTAATTCTGCTCATTTTTTTATTCTACTACATTTTTAAGCGGTTGTCAAATGGATTTTTTCGTGTAAAGATCAATTCATTCAGTTTCCATTATCACGTAATAATATGAATAATAATGTTGAAATAGAGAAAATGTTATGATAGAATAGTATTAGAACATCGAAAACGAAAGGCGGGTAATTCAAATGATCTTTGTAACAGGCGACACTCACATTCCTCTGGATATTTCCAAGCTGAACGCAAAAAATTTTCCCAGGCAGAAGGAGCTTACCAAAAACGACTATGTCATCATCTGCGGCGATTTCGGCGGAATCTGGTACGGCACCGAAAAGGACAATTACTGGCTCAACTGGCTGGAGGAAAGAAACTTTACCACATTGTTTATCGACGGCAACCACGAGAATTTCGCCGCTCTTTCGCAATACGAGCAGTGCAGCTGGAACGGCGGCAAGGTGCAGTATATCCGTCCGTCGGTCATTCATCTGATGAGGGGATACGTCTACGACCTCGAAGGCATGAAGCTGTTTGCGATGGGCGGAGCGCGTTCTTCCGACAGAGCCTACCGCACCATTGGCGTTTCATGGTGGCCGGAGGAAATGCCCAGTGAGGAGGAAATCCGCCGGGCCAGGCAGAATCTCGCCATCAACGACAATCAGGTCGACATCATGATCACCCATGATGCGCCCCGTTCAATCGCCAGGATGATAGACTTCGCCAAGTCGGAGGATGACGAGCTGATGCCGTTCTTTGACGAGCTGCGCAATACGGTCGGTTACCGTCACTGGTACTTCGGTCACTTCCATGTGGACTGGAATATAGACGAATGTCACACGGCACTTTTCAACAAGATCATTCAGCTCTGACGGCTTGAATGACGCAAATGACAGTGAAAGAGGGAATTTTCGGTGATAATAGACGCACATGTGCATATAGGCTGCTTCGGCAAGTACGACATGAAACCGGAATATGTGATTGATTCCATGCGGCGGTACGGCATTGCCTACTCGCTTCTGTCGCCCATAACGGGTGTGGAATTTGCTCAGGATCACGCTCCGCTGCCGGACGACTGGCCTTATGATCAGATTTCCGCCAATACCGAGGCGATCGCATTCGCCCGTGAAAATGACGGCAAAATCGGCATTCTGCCTTGGTGCAGACCCTCTGCCGAAGGATTTAATCAGGAATTTGTCGCAATGGTGGACGAAGGCGGTCAATATATCAAGGGGCTGAAATTTCACCCTTATCACTCCATGCTGCCTATCACGGCGCCGCAAAACGAGCCTTATCTTTCGTTTGCGGAGGAAAGAGGCCTCCCGGTGCTGGTTCATTCCTCTGACGATGAATATTCCCAGCCGAAATTCGTCTACGAAACCGCCAAGGCGCATCCCCGCATCAAATTCATTATGGCGCATGTCGGACTTCTCTCGGACAATCTGGAAGCCATCGAGCTGATCGGTTCGTTGCCGAATCTGTACGGAGACACGGCTTGGGTCAAACCCGAATCCGGTCTCAGGCTCATTCAGAGATACGGCGCCCACAAGCTGCTCTTCGGCACGGACAATCCCATTGACGGGCCGGACACCTACGCTCATCCCTTCTACAAGACCTACTTCGGAGAATTCAGGCAATGGGTTTCACCGGACGATTACGAACTGCTCATGCACGGCAACGCCGAGAGAATATTTGATTTATAAACAATGATAACAAGGCGGCAGAGGCATATTCTGACAGGAAAGCCTCTGCCGCTTTTGCGTGATCTTCCGTGACATTGACAGTGCCAACGAAGTTGAGATGAATTGAATAAAATTTATTGACATAATCCGTGGAATATGGTATAATTGTAAACAGAATTTTTCGGTCTACACACCGTGAAAGAAGGTACTCAACAGATGAAGGTTAAACTGAATTACAGACGGACACTTTTTGCGGGTATGGCGTTTTTTCTGATATGCATGTTCTGGCAGGCATACGACAATACCATTCCGTTGATTCTGACCTACAAATTCGAAATGAAACAGACCCTTTCGGGCGGCATTATGGCGATAGACAATATTCTCGCCCTCTTTATGCTTCCTCTTTTCGGCAAGCTGTCGGACAAATGCCACACCCGGCTCGGCAGACGCACACCCTTCATATTGATCGGCACGATCATTGCCGTCGCGCTGTTTGCTCTGCTGCCGTTTATTGATTCGCTCATTTTATTTGTCATCACGCTGGTGGCCATGCTGGTGGCCATGGCTGTTTTCCGTTCCCCGGCGGTCGCTCTCATGCCGGATATCACCGTGAAGCCGCTTCGCTCCAAGGCCAACGCCGTCATCAATCTGATGGGTACCATAGGCGGCATCATTGCCCTTGTGTTCGGCATCGTCTTTGCCACCAAGGAAATCCAGTATCTGGATGACACCTACATGCACACCAATTTCTACTACTTCTTCATTTCCGTCTCATCGGCAATGCTGATTGCGCTGGTCATTTATCTGCTCTTTGTCAGGGAGAATAAATTTGCCCGTGAGATGCAGGAGCAAAGCAGAGCGCTCGGTCTTGACGAGGAACAGACCAGCTACGATTCCGGCGATGAAGATGCGGAAAGCGCCGCCCAGGCCGCCGGAGACCGCAAGCTCACCAGGGGCGAACTTTGTTCGCTGCTTTTCCTGCTGGCATCCATCTTCATGTGGTACATGGGATACAACGCCGTCACCTCCAAATATTCGGTCTACGCCGCCGATATTCTGAACAAGGATCACAACCTCACCCTGATTATTGCCCAGGCGGCCGGAGTGATCTCCTTCCTGCCGGTTGGCATCATCGCCTCCAAGCGAGGCCGCAAAAAGACCATTCTGGTGGGCGTCGTTATGATGGTGATCGCTTTCGGCTGCATGTCGGCGGTAACCGCAGACACTCCCATTATGATAATGAATATCCTCTTCGCCATTGCCGGCATCGGCTGGGCGGCAATCAATGTCAATTCCTTCCCGATGGTGGTGGAGCTTTGCACGGGTTCCAATACGGGCCTTTACACCGGCTTCTATTACACCGCTTCAATGGCGGCGCAGGTGGTCACCCCCATCTTCTCCGGCTGGCTGATGGATCTGTTCGGCCTGAAGGTGCTCTGTCCTTATGCGGCTTTGTTCAGTGCGATTGCCTTCTTCACCATGCTGCCGGTCCGTCACGGAGACATTCTTGAATCCCGTCTCGAACAGGTCGCTGTGCCAAAAGCAACGGAACCGGCTGAAGAAGCAAAAGCTCCCGAAGCGGCCGGGATTCCCGAAAAATCCGAGATTCCCGAAACGGTCGAAGTCCCTGAGACAGCCGAAGCTCCTGAGACAGCCGAAGCTCCCGAGACAGCCGAAATTCCCGAAACGTTCGAAGCTCCCGAGACGGTGGAAGTCCCTGAGACAGCCGAAGCTCCCGAGACGGTGGAAGTTCCCGAGACGGTCGAAGCTCCCGAGACAGCCGAAATCCCCGAAACGTTCGAAGCAACGGAAGAATAAAAGCTATATTCTAAAAGCCTGATCAGACTATAAAACATAAAACATAAAACATTCATACGCAACAACAGCCGCAGCGCGGACGGAATTGGCACTTCCTTCTGCGCTGCGGCTTGATTTTTTTGATATATGTCGGCAAAGAAAGCAGGTCACATGTTGCGGAACTGCAATTCGTACAGTTCCCTGTAGACGCCTCCTTTGGCCATAAGCTGATCGTGCGTGCCGAATTCGGTGATTTTTCCTTCGGTCACAACGGCGATGCTGTCGGCGTTGCGTATGGTGGAAAGCCTGTGCGCCACCACCAGTGTCGTGCGACCCTTGCACAATTCGTCCAGGGCCTGCTGAATGAGAACCTCGGTTGTGTTGTCAAGCGCACTGGTTGCTTCGTCCAGAATCAGAATCGCCGGATTCTTCAGAAACACCCTTGCAATGGACACTCTCTGCTTCTGTCCGCCGGAGAGCTTGATGCCCCGCTCGCCGATTTCGGTGTCGTAGCCGTTCGGAAGACTCATAACAAAGTCGTGCAAATTGGCCTTCTTTGCGGCCTCGACAATCTGCTCGTCGCTTGCTTCAAGACTGCCGTATGCGATGTTGTCCCGGATAGTGCCGCCAAAAAGGAACACATCCTGCTGGACGATTCCGATGCTTTTTCTGAGGGAATTCATGGTAATGCTTCTGATGTCCCTGCCGTCAATCAGAATACTGCCGCTGTTTTCGTCCAGCCTGTAAAAATTCGGAATAAGGTGGCAAATAGTGGTTTTTCCTCCGCCTGAAGGACCGACAAGCGCCGTTTTGGAGCCTTTGTCGATTTTGAGCGAAACATGGTTGAGCACATCCCGCTCGCCGTCTTTTTCATAAGAGAAACTCACGTCACGCAATTCCACCTCTCCCCTGACCTCGCCGATATCCTCTGCGCCGGGAGCGTCCTCCTCCTCGGGAACGTCCATGATCTCGTTGAATCTGCGGAATCCGGTAGCGCCGTTCTGCCATTGCTCCATGAACTGAATGAGCGTCTGCACCGGAGCGATGAAAAGATTGACCGATACGATAAATGTGGAGTATTCGCCGAAATTAATGCTGCCGTTGTAGAGAAAAAGACCGCCCGCAATGAGAATAATGACGTTGAACACATCGGTAATAAACGATGTCGAAGAATGAAATTTTCCCATGGCGCTGTAGGAGCTTGCGCAGGCGTCAATGTACATCTGATTGCCTACTTCAAATTTCTCCAGTTCCCGTCCGGCGTTGGTGTAGGCCTTGGTGACCCTGACGCCCGTGATGGAGCTTTCCAGTGCGGCATTGATCACGGCGTTGCTTTTGCGGCGTTCCCTGAACGCATCCCGCATCTTCCTGCGCAGATGGATGGAGACAATCATCAGCAGAGGCACACAGGCAAAGATGATCAGGGTGAGCCATACATTGATGGTGCAGAGATAACCGAAGCTCAGCAGAATCATCACCGAACAGGTCAGAATATTCTCCGGGCCGTGATGCGCCAGCTCACTCACTTCAAAAAGATCGCTTGTCATGCGGGACATGATGGCTCCTGTTTCGTTATCGTCAAAAAAAGAAAAAGGCAGCCTTTCCAGATGGTCAAAAAGTTCCCGCCGCATCTGTGCCTGCATATAGGTGCCGATCATATGTCCCTGATACTGCACGAAGTACCGCAGCAGCATCCTGATAAAATACAGCACCAGCACGCAGGTTCCGGCAATAATGATCGAGCGGTAGGCCCGGTTGGGAATAAAATCGTTGAGCAGCCGGTTGGTCATGACGGGATAGACCATTCCGAGCAGCGAAATAAGCAATGAGGCTGCCATATCCGCGCCAAACAGCAGCTTGTGAGGTCGGTAATAGGCAATAAATCTTTTAATCATATGATGATAATTCTCCATTCTGCTGGATTCATACCGTTATTATACCATAAAAGGCGGTCGGCTGGCAAGTAAAAATTCGTGCACACAATGCCGCTCCACGAATAGTATAGTATCAGGCGACGGTAAAAGCAATGAAACCAAGCAAAAAGAACCGGGTGAAAATCCTGCGCAAAGCAATGCTTTTGGCCTGTCTCATCGTATTACAGTCACCTGACAGTCAATGATCGAAAGGAGTCGGATCAATTATGTACGACATCGACAGCATTAACGGCATCAATGTTCAAAACGGACGGCAGGGCGGCGTCTCTCCCTTCGTACCCGATTATGAGGATTACATCAACGACTATCCCGGACGAGGCTCGCTCAAGGTGCAGATCAGCGCCGCCTACGAGGCCTTCCCGGTCAAAGGAGTGGAAGTGGATGTAGCGGTCATCCACAACGGCGTGCGGTATCTGCTCTACAGCGACATCACCAACTCATCGGGCATTGTGGACAATATGGTGCTTCCCACCAGAGCGGTCGATACCGCCCTCAATCCCAAAACCTCCGACAAAGATGAAGCGCAGTATCTGGTGTCGCTCTTCCATCCGTCCTTCCAATCCATCATCGACAAGGTGGTGACGGTGTACGACCGCATTGAAACCATACTGCCGCTCTCGCTCACACCGGCCAACCATACAACGGAGGCGAACTGAATGCCCACACTTCCCATCATTCCTCAGACGGTCACGGTTCACCTCGGCGCACCCAATGAACAGGCCGAAAACGTGACGGTCGGCTTTACCGAATACATCAAAAACGTCGCTTCCAACGAGATATACCCCAACTGGCCGGAAGCGGCGCTCAGAGCCAACATCCTTGCCCAGATCACCTTCGCCCTCAACCGCATTTACACCGAATACTACCCCAGCCGAGGCTATGATTTCGACATAACCAACAACACCCTTTACGATCAGGCATTCCGGCCGGACAGCGAAATATTCGGCAACATCAGCGAGATTGTGGACGAAATATTCAACAATTACATCGTGCGCTACGGCAGCATCGTGCCGCTCTACGCCCAATTCTGCGACGGCGTGTATGTGCAGTGCAGCGGACTTTCCCAATGGGGCAGCGTTCGCCTCGCCGAGCAGGGCATGAATGCATTTCAGATATTGCAGTATTATTTCGGGGACAACATTCAGCTCGTGCGTGATGCGGCCGTCGGCAACAATACGCCTTCCTATCCCGGCGTTGCGCTGCGGCGAGGCTCCTTCGGCGATGACGTTCTCATCATCAAGAGAGAACTCAACCGCATTGCCCTCAATTATCCCGCCATTCCGAAAATAAACAGCCTGACCGGTGTCTACGACTTCGAAACCGAACAGACTGTAACAGTATTTCAGCAGATATTCAACCTGGAGCCCGACGGAATCGTCGGCAAGGCCACATGGTACAAGATCAAACAAATCTACGCCGCCGTCAAACGCCTTTCGGACATCACCGGAGAAGGTCTGGAAATATCCGAGGTGGAAAGACGCTACACACGTTCGCTGAAACTGGGCGACAGCGGAGTGGACGTGGAAGCGCTGCAATATTATCTCGCCTTTCTCGGTTATTTCTTTCCCGAGCTGCCGCCGATTGCCATTACGGGATACTTCGGTGACGAGACACGGGACGCCGTGCTGACATTCCAGAACCTGTACGGACTGACGGTGGACGGCATCGCCGGCGAACGCACCTTCCGGGAAGTGGAAAGAGCCTACCGCGCCGCAGTAGAAGAACTGCCCGCCAATTATCAGAGCGCTATCGGCGAACCTTACCCCGGAAGATTTCTGGTGCAGGGCGACAGCGGCGAGAGCGTGAGCATTATTCAGCGATATCTCAACATCATCTCCCAGACCGACCCCCAGATTCCTCTGGTCAACGTCACAGGCACCTTCGATGAAGCCACCCGCAACGCTGTCTTTGCCATTCAGCGGCAGCTCGGCATCGAACAGAACGGCGCCATCGGCCCCGTGGAATGGAGCCGGATTATTACCCGAGGCAACAGCCTTTGAGTTTTTGCCGAATGTGACCGTTTTCAGTTTTCGTCAGAAAGTTCCTTTTCGGCGGCAGGGTCAACATGCACCATGCAGTGCTTGACGCAGGGGAATTCACGCTCCATGCTGTCGTGTACACCTTCCGCAATGGCATGCGCCTGATTGAGTGTGAGTTCTCCGTCCACCGCAATGACGGCGTCAACGTACACCCTTGCGCCGAACATTCTGGTCTTCAGCTCGCACAGCGATTCCACGCCTTCCCGGGAAAGAATCAGCTCCCGCATGGCGCTTTCCATAGCCTCGTCACAGGCCTTGTCGGTCATTTTGTCCACTGCGTCGATAAATATCTCCACAGCCGCCTTGACGATGAAGACGCAGATGATCAGGCAGGCAATCGGCTCACAGACCGCCAGTCCCATTCGCGCGCCGATGATACCCACCATCGCTCCCACAGATGACAGCGCATCGCTGCGATGGTGCCAGGCGTCCGCCTTCAAAGCGGAGGATTGAATCTTTTTGGCGTAAAATACCGTATACTGATACAGTCCCTCTTTGGCGGCAATGGAGATGACGGCGGCAATCAGAGCCGCCACGCCCGGCATTTTGGCGTTCAGGTATTCCGAAGAAATCAGCGATTCAAACGATCCCTTGGCGATGCCCAGACCGGTGATAAACAGAATCACGGCGAGAATGATTCCCGCCACACATTCCATCCTCTCGTGGCCGTAAGGGTGATCCTTGTCGGCGGCCTTCGAGGAGAAGCGGAAACCGATGATCACGATGAAGGTGCTGAATACATCCGACGCCGAATGAACCGCATCAGAAACCATCGCCCCGGAATGTGCCAGTATTCCGGCGGCCAGTTTGGCGACCGATAGAATGAGATTGACCGCTATGCTGATTGCTGAAACCTTTGATACTATCTGCTTGCTGTCCATAAAACTATCCCTCCGCTAAACGGAAAGTTAAGCGCACAGCGGAGCTGTGCTTAAGTTTGGAGTTTGGAGTGTGGAGTGAAGGAAGGCGCAGAGCGCCTTGGAATATAACGCTCACGTTCGTTCGCTTTTGAAATAAAAGCACTAAATATTCTGATAATAACCTTTTATTAATCCGGCAATAAAATATCTATCCATTTTTTCTTCAGCCGAGGGAAGG
>CAMHJC010000082.1 GCA_946185345.1 uncultured Clostridia bacterium | reverse complement strand
TCTTGTATTCTCTGCCGTCGATGATGGCGTCCACCAGAGCGCCGAGATCGTCGCCCAGATACATCGAGATGATGGCGGGAGGGGCTTCATTGGCGCCGAGCCGGTGGTCATTGCCGGCGGAAGCGACGGTGATTCTCAGCAGATCCTGGTATTCATGCACCGCCTTGACGACCGCCGCCAGGAAGAGCTGGAACTGGAGATTGTTTTCGGGATTCTTGCCCGGATCCAGCAGATTCTCGCCCGTGTTGGTGCCGATCGACCAGTTGTTGTGCTTGCCGGAACCGTTGACTCCCGCAAAGGGCTTTTCATGCAGCAGACAGACCAGTCCGTGCTTCTCGGCGGTTTTCTTCATGACCTCCATGGTCAGCTCGTTGTGATCGGTGGCAATGTTGGAGGTGGAGAAGATGGGCGCCAGTTCGTGCTGGGAAGGCGCTACCTCATTATGCTTGGTCTTGGCGAGGACGCCCAGCTTCCACAGCTCCTCGTCAAGGTCATTCATGAAGGCGGCCACTCTCGTCTTGATGGAGCCGAAGTAATGATCCTCCAGCTCCTGTCCTTTGGGAGCCGGCGCGCCGAAAAGGGTGCGTCCGGTAAAGATGAGATCGGGTCTCGCATCGTACATCTTTTTGTCAATGAGGAAGTATTCCTGTTCGGGGCCGACCGTGGTGGTGACTCTGGTGACGTCCTCCTTGCCGAAAAGGTGAAGCACCTTGACCGCCACGCTGCTCAGACGTTCCATGGAGCGGAGCAGCGGCGTTTTCTTGTCCAGCACCTCTCCGGTGTAGGAGCAGAAGGCTGTCGGAATGTAGAGCGTCCTGTCCCTGATAAAGGCCGGAGAAGTCGGATCCCATGTGGTGTAGCCTCTCGCCTCAAAGGTGGCTCTGATTCCGCCGGAAGGAAAGCTCGACGCATCGGGTTCGCCTTTGATCAGTTCCTTGCCGGAGAATTCCATGATGACCTGATCGCCGTCCGGAGCGATGAAGCTGTCGTGCTTCTCGGCGGTGACGCCGGTCATCGGCTGGAACCAGTGGGTGTAATGGGTGCAGCCCATCTCCACCGCCCAGTCCTTCATGGCATTGGCGACGGCGGTGGCAACGCTGATGTCAAGCGGTTCGCCGTTCTGAATGGTCTTTTTGAGAGCCTTGTAGGTGTCATGAGGCAGTCTTGCCTTCATCTTCTGATCGTTGAATACCATGCTGCCGAAATATTCGGGTACGTTTGTCATAATGATCTCTCCTCAACTGTTTTTCAATTATCTAAACCAAAAGGCGCCGCAAGCATAAGGGAACCGAATCCCTCATCGCTTACGACGCCTTTGCCGTTCGATGGTGCCATTATATACCCGCCGTTTTGATTTGTCAAGACCTTTTTTAAAAAAAATCTGCAACTTTTTTTAAATTTTCCTGCACTTTTCAAATAATATACTTCATAATCCTCCCATAAATTACGCAAAAATGAATTTTCAAATGAAAAATATGCAATTTACTCTTGACAATCCTGCACAAGGGGTTTATAATGGCACTACAAAAAATTCTAAGCGAATTATCTTCGCAGCACACAGACTGCGGAACTTTTCTCCCGGAAAGGAAGATCATTATGGAGAAGTTTTGGAATGAAAAAACAAACAGCCTGTACGATCCGTCATTTGAGCATGACAACTGCGGCATCGGAGCGGTAGTGAATATCAGGGGCGAAAAGTCCCACAAGGTAGTGGATGACGCCCTCACGATCGTGGAAACGCTCGAGCACCGCGCCGGCAAGGACGCGGACGGCAAAACCGGCGACGGCGTGGGAATACTCTCTCAGATTCCGCACGCTTTTTTTGTCAAGGCTGCGAAGGAATCCGGCATCAGGCTGCCGGGCGAACGTGATTACGGCGTGGGAATGTTCTTCTTCCCGCAGAAGGAGCTGGCCCGCAACCAGGCCCGCAAGATGTTCGAGATCATCGCCGAAAAGGAAGGCCTGAAAATTCTCGGCTGGCGAAGCGTTCCCTGTGACACCTCCGCCATCGGACAGCGTGCGCTGGACTGCAAGCCGGAGATCGAGCAGTGCTTTATTGCCAGACCCGAAGGCGTCAAAAAAGGCATTGACTTCGACAGACGGCTCTACGTCGCCCGCCGTGAATTCGAGCAGAGCAACGAGGACACCTATGTGGTTTCGCTCTCCAGCAGAACCATTGTATATAAGGGAATGTTTCTGGTGGGCGACCTGCGGAGATTCTTCCTCGACTTGCAGGACGAGGATTTCCGGTCGGCCATCGCCATGGTACATTCCCGCTTTTCCACCAATACCAACCCCAGCTGGCAGAGGGCGCATCCCAACCGCATGATCGTCCACAACGGCGAGATCAACACCATCAAGGGCAACGCCGACAAAATGCTCGCCCGTGAGGAAACCATGCGTTCCGAGCATCTCAAGGGCGACCTCGACAAGGTCATTCCTGTGGTGAACACCGAAGGATCCGATTCCGCCATGCTGGACAACACGCTGGAATTCCTCGTCATGAGCGGCATGCCGCTGCCGCTGGCGGTCATGATTACCATTCCCGAGCCGTGGGACAGAAACCACACCATGAGCCGCCGCAAGCGGGATTTCTACCAGTATTACGCCACCATGATGGAGCCGTGGGACGGCCCGGCTTCCATTCTTTTCTCTGACGGCGACGTGATGGGAGCGGTGCTTGACCGCAACGGACTGCGGCCTTCCAGATATTACATCACGGACGACGGATTTCTGGTGCTTTCCTCCGAGGTCGGCGCTCTGCCGATTCCGGCCGAAAAGATCGTCTCCAAAGACCGGCTCCGTCCCGGCAAAATGCTGCTGGTCGATACGGTGAACGGCAGAGTCATCGACGACGACGAATTAAAGGAAACCTACGCTTCCCGCCAGCCTTACGGCGAATGGCTTGACGGCAACCTCGTGCGGCTCAAAGACCTCAAAATTCCCAACGTGAAGGTGCAGGAGCATCACCGCGACGAACGCCGCCGCCTGCAAAAGGCCTTCGGCTACACCTATGAGGAAATCATGAAGTCAATTCTCCCCATGGCCCAGACCGGCAGCGAACCCATCACCGCCATGGGCGTGGATACGCCGCTTGCGGTGCTTTCCAAACAGCCAAGGCCGCTGTTTGACTACTTCAAGCAGCTCTTTGCGCAGGTCACCAACCCCCCGATTGACGCCATCCGTGAGGAAATCGTCACCTCCACCACCGTCTACATCGGCGAGGACGGCAACCTTCTCCAGGAAAAGCCGGAAAACTGCCATGTCATCAAGATCCGCAATCCGATACTCACCTCCACTGATGTGCTGAAAATCAAGAATATGCACGTCAGCGGCTACAAGGTGGCGGTCATTCCGATCCTTTACTATAAAAACACACGCCTTTCCAAGGCCATCAGCCGCCTGTTCGTGGAAGCCGACAAGGCTTACAACGAAGGGGCGAATATCCTCATTCTCTCCGACCGGGGAGTGGACGAAAATCACCTCGCCATTCCGTCGCTGCTGGCGGTTTCGGCGCTTCACCGTCATCTCGTTGTCACCAAGCGCAGGACGTCGCTCGCCGTCATTCTGGAAAGCGGAGAGCCGAGGGAAGTGCATCACTTCGCCACTCTGCTGGGATACGGCGCAAGCGCCATTAATCCCTATCTGGCCCAGGAGACCATTCACGAGCTGATTCATGACGATCTGCTCGACAAGGATTACTACGCCGCTGTGGACGATTACAACAACGCCATTCTCCACGGCATTGTCAAAATCGCCTCCAAGATGGGCATTTCCACCATTCAGTCCTACCACGGCTCCCAGATATTCGAGGCAATCGGTCTCAGCAAAGAATTCATCGACGAATACTTCACCGGAACGGTCAGCCGTGTGGGCGGCATTACCATCAAGGAGGTGGAGGAAACGGTCGATGCGCTGCACACCGCCGCCTTCGATCCGCTGGGACTGGAAACCGACACCGAGATCCGTTCCCGGGGCGCTCACGGTTTCCGCAGCGGCAGGGAGGAACACCTCTACAATCCCCGCACGATTCACGCTCTGCAAATGGCGGCGAGATGCGGCGATTATGAATTATTCAAGGAATACTCCCGCATGATCACCGAGGAAACGGGTCCCATGAACCTGCGCGGCCTGATGGATTTTAATTATTCCGATACTCCGCTGTCAATTGATGAGGTGGAGAGCGTCGAATCCATTGTCCGCCGCTTCAAGACGGGCGCCATGTCCTACGGCTCCATCTCGCAGGAAGCCCACGAAACGCTGGCCCTTGCCATGAATCAGCTGCACGGCAAGTCGAATTCCGGTGAGGGCGGCGAGAGCGACGAACGCCTTGCCACCAAGGGAACGGCCGAAAACCGCTGTTCCGCCATCAAGCAGGTGGCTTCGGGCCGATTCGGCGTGACATCGAAATACCTCACCTCCGCCGACGAAATCCAGATCAAGATGGCGCAGGGAGCCAAGCCCGGCGAAGGCGGACATCTTCCCGGCCGGAAGGTCTACCCCTGGATCGCCAAAACACGCCATTCCACCCCCGGCGTGTCGCTCATCTCCCCTCCTCCCCATCACGATATTTATTCCATAGAAGACCTCGCACAGCTTATCTATGACCTCAAAAACGCCAACAAGGCGGCCCGTATTTCGGTCAAGCTGGTTTCGGAATGCGGCGTCGGCACCGTTGCCGCCGGCGTAGCCAAAGCCGGTGCGGGCGTCATCCTCATCTCCGGCTACGACGGAGGCACCGGCGCGGCTCCCGGAAGCTCTATTCACAACGCCGGACTTCCGTGGGAACTGGGTCTGGCCGAAGCGCACCGCACCCTTCTTATGAACGGCCTGCGGGACAGGGTGATCATTGAAACCGACGGCAAACTCATGACCGGACGTGACGTCGCTATCGCCGCCATTCTCGGCGCGGAGGAATTCGGATTCGCCACCGCTCCGCTGGTGACGCTCGGCTGCGCCATGATGCGTGTCTGCAACCTTGACACCTGTCCCTTCGGCGTGGCGACGCAGAATCCCGAGCTTCGCAGGCGCTTTGCCGGCAAACCGGAATATGTGGTCAATTTCATGCGCTTTATCGCTCAGGAGCTGCGTGAATATATGGCCAGACTCGGCGTCCGCAGCGTCGATGAACTGGTAGGCAGAACCGACCTTCTCAGACGCAGGGACGGTCTTTCCGACAGGGAAGACAGCGTCGATCTCAGCGCATTGCTCGATAAGGCGACCTCGGCGCAGCATATCGCCTACGACAGCAAGAACCTCTTTGACTTTGAACTGGAAAAAACGCTCGACGAAACGGCGATTCACGACGGTTTTAAAACGGCCTTTGCCAAGGGCAAGGCAAAGACCATTGAAATTGATGTAAAAAATACCGACCGCACACTGGGTACGGCATTCGGGGCGGAAATCACCCGGAAATTCGGCGACAGCCTGCCGGACGACACCTTCCGCATTGTGTGCCACGGCGCCGGCGGACAGAGCTTCGGCGCGTTCATTCCCAAGGGACTGACCATGGAGCTTGTCGGCGACAGCAACGACTACTTCGGCAAGGGACTTTCCGGCGGCAGGCTGATTGTCTATCCGCCGAGTGAATCCAGATTCAGGCCGGAGGAAAACATCATCATCGGCAATGTCGCTTTGTACGGAGCGACCAGCGGCAAGGCCTTTATCAGCGGCGTGGCCGGCGAACGCTTCTGCGTGCGCAATTCCGGCGCCACGGCCGTCGTGGAAGGCGTCGGCGATCACGGCTGCGAATATATGACCGGCGGATGCGTGGTCGTTCTCGGCGGCACCGGAAAGAATTTCGCCGCCGGCATGTCGGGCGGCATCGTCTATGTGCTGGACGAGGACAGAGAGCTTTATATGCGGGTCAACAAGGAACTGGTGGAATTCTCGGAGGTCACATCCCATTCCGACGCCGATAAAATCAAAGCCCTGATCGAAGAACACGTACGGGCGACACATTCCCCCAAGGGACAGCAAATACTGGATCATTTCAGCGATTACCTGCCCAAATTCAAGAAAATCATTCCGCACGACTACAAGACCATCATTCAGTCCATAGCGGAATTTGAGGGCAAGGGTCTCTCGGTGGAGGACGCCAAGATTGAAGCCTTCTATCAGTTCACACGTGAGCAGTAAGCAGTAAAGGAGAAGATACAACAATGGGAAAACCGACAGGATTTTTGGAATATCAGCGCGAGGATGCGCCGGCCTTCTCCGTCAGCGAAAGAATCACCCATTTCAATGAATTTCACGAGCCGCTTTCCGAAGCGGAACAGAAAAAGCAGGCGGCGCGCTGCATGGCGTGCGGCGTTCCCTTCTGCCAGTCGGGCATGATGATCGGGGGAATGATCTCCGGCTGTCCGCTGGGCAATCTCATTCCGGAATGGAACGATCTCATTTACAGAGGAGCGTGGAAGCAGGCCTACGACCGTCTCCGCCTGACCAACAGCTTTCCGGAATTCACCAGCCGCGTCTGTCCGGCGCTCTGCGAAAAGGCATGCACCTGCGGAGCGGAAGGCGACGCGGTGACAGTAAAGGCGAATGAATATGCCATCGTGGAGCGCGCCTATTCCGAAGGCTGGGCCAAAGCGCAGCCGCCCAAGGTGCGCACAGGCAAAAAGGTGGCGGTCATCGGCTCCGGGCCTTCCGGGCTTGCAGCGGCGGATATGCTCAATCACAGGGGCCACCTTGTGACAGTATTTGAAAGAAGCGACCGTGCGGGCGGCCTGCTGATGTACGGCATTCCCAACATGAAGCTGGAGAAACATATCATTGAGCGCCGAATGGCCATCATGCGGGAGGAAGGCGTCATTTTCCGCACAGGCGTGAATGTCGGAGCGGAACTTGATCCGCAGGATATTCTCTCGGAATACGACGCTGTCATTCTCGCCTGCGGCGCCTCCCATCCCCGTGACATCAAAGCCGAAGGACGTGACGCGGAGGGCATTTACTTCGCCGTGGATTTCCTGAAATCCACCACCAAAGCGCTTCTTGACAACGGATTGCAGGAGGGTACCTTCATTTCGGCCAAAGACAAAAACGTCATCGTCATCGGCGGCGGCGACACCGGCAACGACTGCGTCGGCACCTGTGTCCGGCACGGCGCCAAGAGCGTTCTCCAGCTGGAAATGATGCCGAAGCTTCCTGACACACGGGCGGCAGACAACCCGTGGCCGCAGTGGCCGAGAGTCTGCAAGACCGATTACGGTCAGGAGGAAGCGGCGGCGGTATTCGGCAGCGACCCGAGAATCTACCAGACCACCGTCAAAGAATTCCTCAAGGACGAAAACGGCCGTCTCAGCGGCGCCGTTCTGCAAAGCCTGACGGCCGAAAAAGACCCCGACACCGGCCGCATGACAATGAAGCCGGCGGAAGGCTCGGAGCGCACCGTCGAAGCGGAACTTGTGCTGATCGCGGCGGGATTCCTCGGCAGCGAGAACTATGTCACAAGCGCATTCGGCGTGGAAACCGACAGACGTTCCAATGTGGCGACGCAGATGGGAAGTCATCGCACCAATGTCGAAAAAGTATTCACCGCCGGGGATATGCACAGCGGCCAGTCGCTGGTGGTGCGTGCCATCCGTGACGGACGGGACTGCGCCAGAGAGGTCGATGAGGCCCTTATCGGCTACAGCAATCTTTAATTTTTTGGACACAGCATCCGTTTGTCCGTTCATTCATCCATCCGTTACATCCGCGGTCTTGCAAAGGAGACGCTTTTGCAGGGCCGCGGATGCTGCTGTCTGCCAGCAAAAAACTCCGGCTGACCGGACAATTTGTTTTGTCCTGTCAGCCGGAGCGCAATTGATTCTATAAAAATGTCAGGTTCGGAATCAGCAAACACCCTGAGCGAGCATTGCGTTGGCAACCTTCAGGAAGCCGGCGATGTTGGCGCCTGCCACGAGGTTGCCCTCCATGCCGTATTCCTTGGCGGCCTTGGCGGAATTGTGGTAGATATTGACCATGATGTCATGCAGCTTTGCGTCAACCTCTTCAAAGGTCCAGCTGTATCTCATGGAATTCTGGCTCATTTCGAGAGCGGAGGTGGCAACACCGCCTGCGTTGGCAGCCTTGGCCGGGCCAAAGAGAACGCCTGCGGACTGGAATGCGTGTACCGCTTCGGGAGTGGAAGGCATGTTGGCGCCTTCGCAGACAGCCTTTACGCCGTTGGCGATCAAGGCCTTTGCGCCGTTCTCGTCAAGCTCGTTCTGGGTTGCGCAGGGCAGAGCGATGTCGCAGGGAATGGTCCAGATGCCTCTGCATCCTTCGGTGTAGGTGGCGTTCGGATGATTCTCGACATACTCCTTGATTCTGCCGCGCTTGACCAGCTTGATCTCCTTGACAGCGTCGAGGTCGATGCCGTCGGGATCATGGATGTAGCCGTTGGAATCCGAGAGAGCGACGACCTTTGCGCCGAGTGCGGTTGCCTTCTGTGTGGCGAAGATAGCCACGTTGCCGGAACCGGAGATGACGACGGTCTTGCCCTTGAAGGAATCCTCATGGTCATTGAGCATTTCCTCGGTGTAGTAGCAAAGACCGTAGCCGGTAGCTTCTGTACGTGCAAGGCTGCCGCCGTAGGTCAGGCCCTTGCCGGTGAGAACGCCGCTGTATTCGTCGCGGAGTCTCTTGTACTGGCCGAAGAGATAGCCGATTTCACGTCCGCCGACGCCGATGTCGCCCGCGGGAACGTCGGTGTCAGGGCCGATGTGCTTGGCCAGCTCGGTCATGAAGCTCTGGCAGAAGCGCATGACTTCCATGTCGGACTTGCCCTTGGGGTCGAAGTCGGAACCGCCCTTGCCGCCGCCGATCGGCAGACCGGTGAGGGAATTCTTGAAAATCTGCTCGAAGCCGAGGAACTTGATGATGCCTTCATAGACAGAGGGATGGAAGCGGAGACCTCCCTTGTAGGGGCCGATAGCGCTGTTGAACTGAATACGGAAGCCTCTGTTGACATGCACATTGCCGTTGTCGTCTACCCACGGCACACGGAACTTGATGATTCTTTCGGGCTCTACGATGCTGTCGAGAACGCCCATCTTGATATATTCGGGATGCTTTTCGATAACAGGCTCGAGAGATTCGAGAACCTCTGTTACTGCCTGATGGAATTCCGGCTCATTGGGATTGCGCTTTTTGACGGTTTCCATAAGATCTGCAAGATACTGATTCTTAAATGCCATTTTGATTTTCTCCTCTTTCAAGATAAATTCATACGCAGCAGTGACGGATACCGATAGGCTGCGTCACGTTTTTTGCGTTGTGAGTATTATTGTAATACACTTCCTGCCGTTTTGTCAATATATTTTTTGGAATTTTTAGAAAATTTTGCAATTTAAGTTTTGTAAACTTGCAAATTTGTGCAGTTTATTCATTCATATACGCAATATTATGCATTTATTTCCGCCTTTTCAGGCAAATCACGACGATAATCGCCAAAAGGGAAAGCACCAGCGCCGCTCCGCAGACCGCTACGTCGGGACTTGACATTTTCAGGCCGAAAATCCGCCTGGCCGAGTCGGAATCAGACACCTTGCAGTCGCTCGGCGATTCGGTTTCCTCCGCCGGCTCCGATTCCGCCGGTTGCTCATCCTCCGGACTTTTGGGTCTTTCCGCTTCCGACCAGTCGACGTGTTCGAACATGTCGTTGGTATCGGGTGTGTCATAGCCGACTGTGGTATAGACCAGGCCGAACTTGCAGCAGTTGTATTTGCCCCATTCCTCCACATGGTTATTCCATCTGAGCTGGCTTGCGTGGCAGTGATAGCCTTCCAGCGCCATCTGAAAGGCGTTTTTCCCGTCGAATTTCCGCAGGGTAAACTGACTCCACTTGACATAGATGCTGTTTTCACTCCACAGGTGAAGATAGCACTTCTGAACCTTGTTGATGCCGTATTTTTCCGCGCTTTCGGGATACACCGAAGGATCCTCGTATAATTCCAGCGCCTCCAGCAGGGTGGAAGTATTCAGCCTGTGCGCACCGTGACCGTATTCGCCGTTGATGTCGTGGGCCAGGATAACCCTGGGAGCAAACCGCCTCAGCATTTCCACCTGGAATTTCACCACATTGTCACGGCCGAACTGTCTTTCCGCCGCATCCATGCTGTATTTGGTCGGCAGAACATCGAGAAATTGATCCGTCACAATCGGGTAATTCCTTACTCCCACCTTCCACAGACCGTTAAGACGTTCATGGTTGCGGTAGGTGGCGTTGTTGTGGCTGGTAAGATAAACCACCTGCACCTGATATCCCAGTTCGCCGGCGTAATATGGCATTGCGCCGCCAAACCACAGATGTTCGTCATCGGCATGGGTCGGCATAAGCATCAGGTCGGCCCTTTCACACGGAGGCTGCCAGACCTGCACCCAATCGGGAAGCTTTCCCGCCGAAAAGGCGTAAACATCCGTCAGCCTGCCGTCCGCCGGAATATTCAGTTCAAATCCGGTAACAGGTTGGGTCAGTTCAAAATATTCGTGGATAAACTCGTTTTCTCCTCCCTGTCTGACAGAACCGTCCGGCAGTGTGAGCGTCCATACACAGGGCTTTTCAAACATGCAGTAAATGCCCGTGACAGGCTCCTGTGTGCTGACCTTGATGCAGACATCCGACTCGGCCTTATAATAGGTGTATTGATTGTTATCGGTGACAAATAACCTGTCATTCCGGGTCATCCCTTCGCAGGAGATTTCACAGGCAATCGTTTTGGCCTCTTCCTCTGTGCCGTCCACCTGAAGGATCTCCACACTCTGCTCGCCCGTTGCGTAAACCTGCCGCGCTCCCCGGCCGAATCCCAACGTCATCAGCATCAGGAGCGCCGCAACCAAACAACTCTTTCGTTTCAAATCAAATTACTTCCTTTGCATTATTGATGTTTTTTTTGTATTATTAATCCGGCAATAAAATATCTATCCATTTTTTCTTCAGCCGAGGGAAGGA
>CAMHJC010000081.1 GCA_946185345.1 uncultured Clostridia bacterium | reverse complement strand
AATCCTTCCCTCGGCTGAAGAAAAAATGGATAGATATTTTATTGCCGGATGAATAGTATGAAATCCTTGCCGGTGGCGATAGAAATAGAACGATGAAAAAAAATTAAAAAAACGCTTGACAAACAAGTTAGGCTGTGCTAACATAATAACCGGAAGTTAGCTGTGTATAACTTGTTGGATTGTGCAGCTTGGTTAGTATTGGCTAATATGCGCGTATAACGGTTAGTCTTTCATAACTGTGGAACAATCATTTATACATGTCTGATGACATCGAGGGAGGAATGGACATGATGCCGTTGAGTCTGGTCAGCGTCGGCGAAGAAAACATCATCAGGAGAATCGGCGGAAGTCCGGAGGTGCGTTCGCATCTGGCGGACATGGGTTTTGTCGTGGGAGGCAGCGTCACGGTAGTGACAGCTATCGGAGGAAATCTGATCGTCAATGTAAAAGATTCCCGCGTGGCTGTCAGCAAAGAGATGGCAAGCAAAATTATGGTATGATTTTTGCATAATAGAAATATTTTATACAGGCGATGGTAAAAGAAAAAAGAAAAGAGCGGAGCAGGGCCATAACTAGCGAGCGTGGGAGTCAAGGGCAGCGCCACATATCGCAAGCGATATGGGTAGCACTTGGAATTAAAACGGGTTTGGGCGTAACCAATAGGGGAAAAATCTCAGATGAACCTTCTCCGAATGGAGAAAAGCCTGCGTTTTCAAATGCTGTCAGGCTCTCGCTTTACACTGTTCTTACACTTTTACAATTACCAAAAAATGATTAAATACAAGGAGGAATTGCTTTATGAACACACTCAGACAGGCAAAAGTAGGACAGACCGTGAAGGTTGTCAGAATCCACGGTGAAGGCGCCGTCAAGCGCCGGATCATGGATATGGGCATTACAAAGGGGGTAGAGGTCTACATCCGCAAGGTGGCTCCGCTCGGCGATCCGGTGGAAGTTACCGTGCGAGGTTATGAACTTTCCATCCGGAAAGCCGACGCAGAAATGATAGAAATCAGCGATTAGCCGACAGCCGTTATAATTTTTTGAATTGCGGTTAGTTACGAATAACCTTGTGCTTTAGGCAAAAAAATGAATTGAAAGGATGACATGAAAAAATGGCAATCAAAATAGCACTCGCGGGCAATCCGAACAGCGGCAAGACGACGCTGTTCAACGCCCTGACAGGTTCCAATCAGTTCGTCGGCAACTGGCCCGGCGTGACGGTGGAAAAGAAGGAGGGCAAGCTCAAGAAGCACGACGACGTGACAATCATGGACCTGCCGGGCATCTACTCGCTTTCGCCCTATACATTGGAGGAAGTGGTGGCGAGAAACTACCTGATCACCGAGCGTCCGGACGCGATACTGAACATCATCGACGGCACCAATCTGGAACGCAATCTTTATCTCACAACGCAGCTCACTGAGCTGGGAATACCGGTTGTGGTTGCTCTGAATATGATGGATGTCGTGAAAAAGAACGGCGATCAGATCAACACCGAGGAGCTTTCCCGACAGCTCGGCTGCAAGGTGGTCGAGATTTCGGCTTTGAAAGGCAACGGCGTGACGGAAGCAGCCGAAGCGGCGATTGCGGCTGCCGGCGGCGAAAAGACAATTCCGCAGCACAGCTTTTCCGGAGCGGTGGAACACGCCCTGGCGCACATCGAGGAATGTATCGTGCATGAACTTCCGGAGGAACAGCAGCGATGGTACGCCATCAAGATATTTGAGCGGGACGACAAGGTGCTGGAACAGATGAAGATCCCCGCCGAAAGGCTTGAGCATGTGGAAGGCGACATCCAAGCGGCGGAGACGGAATTGGAGGACGATTCCGAGAGCATCATCACCAACGAGCGTTATGTCTGGATCGCCTCCATCATCAAAGGATGCCTGAAAAAGGCAAAGGATAGAACGCTCACCTCTTCGGACAAAATCGACAGGGTTGTTACCAACCGTTTCCTGGCCCTGCCGATCTTCGCGCTGGTCATGTTCATTGTGTACTATGTTTCGATATCTACCGTAGGCACGGCCATGACCGACTGGGTCAATGACAATCTGTTCGATGAGGGCTTTGAATTGTTCGGAATGGCTGTGCCGAGTATTCCTGCGCTCGTCGGAAGCGGTCTGGACGCCATCGGCTGTGCCGACTGGCTGCGCGGCCTGATCGTGGACGGCATCATAGGCGGCGTGGGCGCCGTTCTTGGATTCCTGCCGCAGATGCTGGTGCTGTTCTTCTTCCTTGCCTTCCTGGAAGGCTGCGGATACATGGCGCGAGTTGCCTTTATCATGGACAGAATATTCCGCAAATTCGGACTTTCCGGTAAATCCTTCATTCCCATGCTGATCGGCGCCGGCTGCGGCGTTCCGGCGGTCATGGCTTCCCGTACCATCGAGAATGAGCGCGACAGGCGCATGACCATCATGACCACTACCTTCATTCCCTGCGGTGCGAAGCTCCCGATCATCGCCCTTATCGCAGGAGCACTGTTCGGCGGCGCTCCGTGGGTGGCTCCCAGCGCCTATTTCATCGGCGTGGCTGCCATCATTGTGTCGGGCATCATGCTGAAAAAGACCAGGATGTTCGCCGGCGATCCGGCTCCCTTCGTGATGGAGCTGCCTGCCTATCATCTGCCCACCGTCGGCAGTATTCTCCGCTCCATGTGGGAACGCGGCTGGTCGTTCATCAAAAAAGCGGGAACGGTGATTCTGCTCTCGGCCGTTGTGCTGTGGTTCCTGCAGGGCTTCGGCTTTACCGACAGCGGCTTCGGCATGGTGGACGATCTCAACGATTCCGTTCTCGCCGGAATAGGCGGCGCAATAGCGTGGATTTTCAATCCGCTCGGATGGGGCGACTGGAAGGCTGCCGTCGCAACTGTTACGGGACTCATTGCCAAGGAGAATGTCGTCGGCACCTTCGGCGTGCTGTACGGCGTGGGTGAAGTGGCCGAGGACGGCGTGGAAATCTGGGGCAGCATGCAGCAGAATTTCAATGCGTTGTCAGGGTTCTCCTTCCTCATCTTCAATCTGCTCTGCGCTCCCTGCTTCGCTGCCATCGGTGCGATCAAGCGTGAGATGAACAGCGCAAAATGGACATGGTTTGCCATCGGCTATCAGTGCGGATTCGCTTATGCGGTATCGCTCATTGTCTATCAGATCGGCTCGGCCGTTCAGGGCCATATCAATCCCATAGGACTGGCGGCGGCGGTCATTCTGCTGGCCTTCTTCGGCTTCATGCTCCTGCGTCCCTACAAGGAAAGCAGTAAGCTCACCCGGAAAATCAAGGTAAAATAAGCCTTTACCACTGCGCATCCTTCCTCAACAGAAAATGAATTAATCTCAGAAATCCCATTATCCGGGCGTTTCTGAGATTATTCTTTTGCTCTTTTTTTCGGACAGCGAAAAAGCGCCGTCTTTGTGGGAAAGGCGACGCTCTTTGAGCCGGTTGTCCGGCTGCAATCAATTGTATTAATAGGAAAGACGGGAGCCGTCAGGAAATCAATTCATCAGGCTGCTGACCGTCATGCGCCTTCCAAGCGCATTCCGTTATGCGCAATTCACTGAATACCGCCGTGAAGGAGGAATCTTCGGGGGAACAGGCGTATATTCCGAAGCGGATTTTTCCTTTGCCTTCCGCCATATGCGCTATTCTCATTTGTCGGAAGCGAATGCCGTCCTCCGAACATTCTATGCAGTAATCATCCTGCCTGCGGCTGAATCTGTACCACATGGATTTCACATCCGCCGGAATTTCGGTCGTCGCCCAGTCGGAATAGCCGTGGTTTGTCACCACACTGCCGAGATGCTGAAAGATCTCATTTTCATATTCAACCGATGCTTTCAGCCAGTTTTCGCTGTCAAGATACATAACCACTCCGCATTGATCGAAACGCTGATGGCTTTCTTCAAAAGAAGTTCTGACAATAAAGCTGAAAAACGGCTCCTCCGTTTCCGTCTGGAATACCGGTGCGTTGTCATTCCGGAAATGATAATACGTTCTCTGCCATAAATCAGTATGCGGCAGCGTCGTGATCCTGACAGTGTCATTGTCAATGACAAATTCCTTTGGCTGTCTTGTCCAGCTGAATGAGTTTGTCTCCATAATGACCTCAACCTTTCTGCGCCTTTCTCTGCGGCGGAATGTGTGTCCTGCGCCCGTCTGCTTACAATATCATTTTACCACGCCGGTGAGGCAATGTCAACCTGCCTTCCGGCGTCAGTTTTCGATCAAACAATCCGTCGAAGAAACCGAGGGTGCTGACGCAGTTGACACAGCTGAAGAAAACGTCCGCGGGAATACATGAAAACGTAAAATGTACAATACAGGACAAAAAAAGATGCCGATCATTATTTCGACATCTCCTTTGTCAAGGTGCAGTGAATAGAGAATAAAGAATGGTGAATAGTGAAGAGTACAACATTGCGGCGGAGTTTACCGCCTTACGTTATTCTCTATTCACTATTCACCATTCACACTTCACTTAGCACGCGCAAGCGCGGCACTGTTGGCGGAGAAGGAGGGATTCGAACCCTCGAACCGCTTTTAACGATTACACGATTTCCAATCGTGCGCGCTCGACCAGCTACGCGACTTCTCCATAACAAAAATATTGACTTTTTCTCCCGAACGGGAGCGGCACTTGAAAAGTGCTTAATTACTATACAACAAATAAATCAAAAAGTCAAGTGCTTTTTTAAATTTGTTTCCTTTATTTTTGTTAAAAAAATGTAAAAAAAATTGTCCGCATGTTCAAATTACACCTTGAAAAAAATCGGCTGATATGGTATGATACATATTATCAACTCTTTGATGTTATTATGTTACGACAGATTTTCGCTTGAAGGAGGTGAGTCCGATGTCTTTTCGCCGCTGGCGCATAGCCAAATCAGATAAAATACTGTCCCGCAGCGTTGCGCAGCGTTTTTCCATCAACGGCTTTGCCGCGCATCTGCTCACATCCAGGGGCTGCGTTTCGGACGGACAGGTCAGCGACATGCTCGGACTGGAAGACGATACGGCCGCATTTATCGATCCCTTTGAAATCATCGACATGGACAAGGCCGTTGCCAGGATCCGCCGTGCCGTGGATCAATTTGAAGCCATTGCGATATACGGAGATTACGATGTGGACGGCGTCACCTCAACCGCCCTGCTTTATTCCTATCTGGAATCGGTCGATGCGAATGTGATGTATTACATTCCCGACCGTGAGGGGGAAGGATACGGACTCAACTGCCGGGCCATCGACAAACTGCACGAGATGAATATTTCCCTTATCATCACCGTTGACAACGGCATTTCGGCAGTAAAGGAAGTGGCTCACGCCAATTCGCTCGGCATAGATGTGGTGGTGACCGATCACCATCAGGAGGGCGAGGAATTGCCGGAAGCGGTGGCGGTGGTCAATCCCCATAGAAAAGGCAGCCAATGCCGGTTTACCGAATATGCCGGTGTCGGCGTCGCCTTCAAGCTGGTCTGCGCCCTCGAAGGCGACAGCCTGACAGTGCTGGAAAACTGCGGCGATCTGGTGGCGCTCGGCACGGTGGCGGATGTGGTCAGCCTTACGGGTGAAAACCGCAGGCTTGTCCGGCTGGGACTGCGTCAGCTTCAGAATTCCGGACGTGTCGGCCTGAGCACTCTCATGGATATGGCAGGACTCACCGGAAAACAGGTGACCTCCACCAATATCGCCTTTGTCATCGCTCCCAGGCTCAATGCCGCAGGAAGGCTGGGACACGCTTCACGTGCCGTGGCCCTGCTCACAACCGATTACGAGGAGGACGCCTTTGCCATTGCGGAGGAACTGACGGCTCAGAACAAGGAGCGTCAGGCAATAGAGCAGATCATCGACCGTGAAGTTTCCGAAATGCTTGAAAAAGACCGTTCGGTGCTGTATGACCGGGTGATTGTCATTTCGGGAGAAAACTGGAACGGGGGAGTGATAGGCATCTTTGCCTCCCGCATCTGTGAAAGGTACGGAAAGCCGTGCTTCATCATATCCTATGAAGGGGAGAAGGCAAAAGGCTCGGGCAGAAGCATAGAGGGATTTTCGCTCTATGACGCCGTTTCGGCATGTTCCGAGCATCTGACCGGATTCGGAGGACACACCCTTGCGGCGGGAATCAATCTGAAAACCGAAAAAATTGAGGATTTCCGCAAGGCCATCAACGACTATGCGATGAGCGTCTTTCCCGCAATGCCTTCACCCGAGCTGCGAATCGACTGCCAGCTTCCTCCGTCGGCGCTGACGCTGGAGCTTTGTGAGGCATCTCAGCTTCTCGAACCTTACGGTGAGGATAATCCGGTGCCGTTGATCGCCGTCATGGGACTGACAATAACCGATATTTTCGGAGCGGGCGGCGGCAAGCATCAGCGCCTGACACTGGAACGTGGCGGAACGGTCATTACCGCCATGAAATTCTCCACCGCCAGCGAGGACTTTCCCTTCAGAACGGGGGATGTGGTGGATATTGCGGTGACGCTCGACAAATCCGTCTATCGTGGCAGGGAAAGTCTGACGCTGATCGTGAGGGATATGCGGCTTTCGGAGACACATTTTGACGAAATCAACGACGGCAGGCGGCTGTTTGAAAAAATGATGCGGGGCGAAAAGCTGAGCGAAACCGAGACGGAATCGCTCAGACCTACCCGCAATACGCTGGCGGCGGTTTATCGCGCCGTTTCGGGAGGATACAGAGGAGAGGCGGATGTGTTGGGCTGCCGGCTGAAGCGGCAGGGAGCAGGCTTTGGGGCGATGCTCGTTTCGCTGAGAATTCTTTATGAAGGGGGACTGCTCAGCATTACGGACGACGGAAGGATTCTCCGTGTTGAACCGGTGCAGCGAAGCGGCCAGAGCGGCAAGATTCTGCCGGAAAGCACGCCTACGGCTATGCGCATAGGATACAGGAATGTTTGACGGATCATTATGAATGAATTGAGGAGAAAACGAAAGCTATTAACGGACAGCGTTCTGTTTTGAGGAGGGAAGATCATATGGCAAACGGCAAAGACGACATTTTGAGGGCCGATGTCAACGAGAGAGATTTTACGGATAACGTGGTGGAAAAATATCAGACATACGATGCGCTGGTGGCGAATATTCTGCGCAGCGGCAAGGATTACGACATGGCAGCCATCGAAAAGGCCTATCTTTTTGCCAACAAGGCACACGCCGGACAGAAGCGCAAATCGGGAGAGCCGTACATCGTTCACCCGATTTCGGTCGCTGACATTCTGGTATCGCTCGGTATGGATACCGACAGTGTGGTGGCGGCACTTCTGCATGACGTCGTGGAGGATACGCCGGTGACGCTGGAGGACATTCAAAAGAATTTCGGCAGCACCACGGCACAGATTATTGACGGGCTGACCAAGCTGAGCAAGCTCGGTTTCAACACCGAGGAGGAGCATCAGGTGGAGAACGTTCGCCGTATGCTCATCGCCACCAACAAGGATATCCGGGTGCTGATTATCAAGCTTGCCGACCGTCTGAACAACATGCGCACACTCAGTGCGATGTATCCCCAGAAGCAGCGCAACATTGCCCGTGAGACGATGGAAATTTACGCGCCGCTTGCCCACAGAATGGGCATCCGCCAGGTCAAGGAGGAGCTGGAGGATCTGTCGCTCAGATATCTTGACCCGATAGGCTACAAGCAGATCTGTGACAGCCTTTCGGCGCAGCAGTCCAACCGAGAAGCCTTCCTTGAGAGCATCAAGGAGGAACTGCGTCAGAAGCTGCTGCCCTATATACCCAATGTGACCATGTCGGGCCGTGTCAAATCGGTCAACGGCATTTACCACAAGATGATCATGCAGGGCAAGAGTTTTGAGGATATTTACGATATCTACGCAGTCCGTGTCATTGTCGACACAGTGGCGGAATGTTACGCAGCGCTCGGCGTAGTGCATACCACCTACACGCCGCTGCCCAACCGTTTCAAGGATTACATAACCATGCCCAAGTCCAACGGCTACATGTCGCTGCACACCACGGTCATGCGCAAGAGCGACCATCCCGATGAAAACGCCGTTCCTTTTGAAGTGCAGATACGCACGAGAGACATGCATCGCACGGCGGAATACGGCGTCGCCGCCCATTGGAAGTACAAGACGGGCGAAGCGGCCGAAGGCGGCAAGATTGTGTTTGAAAACACGGTTTCGTGGATCCGCAAGATGATCGAGGATCAGATGGACAGCGAAAGCGCCGACGTGATCACCGTCATCAAGGACGACATCATGCCGGACGAAATTTATGTATTCACGCCAAAGGGCGACCTGAAGGTGCTGCCGGTCGGTTCCACGGTGATAGACTTCGCCTACGCCATTCACAGTCAGGTGGGACACCGCATGATCGGCGCGAAGATCGACGGCAGAATCGTTCCGCTCAATACAGAGCTTCAGACCGGCAACGTGGTGGAAATCCAGACCACCAAGGAGATCACCAACGGCCCGAGCCGTGACTGGCTCAATATGGCCAATACCAGCCAGGCCAAGACCAAGATCCGCTCGTGGTTCAAGAATGAACGCCGCACAGAGAATATCGAAGAAGGCAAGGCGGAATTCGAGCGAGAGATGAAGCGTGCGGGACTGGCGATTCCGGAGGATAAATTTGACGAATTCATGCAGGAACAGGTGCGCAAATCCCACAAGGACAGCGTGGACGACTTCTATGCGGCGATAGGCTACGGAGGAGTGGTCATAACAAAGATCATGCCCCGTCTGAGAGAGGATTACGCAAGGATCGTTCTCAGGCCGATGGGACTGCAGGGCATCGAGGGCAATTTCACCTCGCAGGAGCACAGGAGCAGCAAAGGCGATCCCGGCGTGCGTGTCGAGGGAATCGACAACTGCCAGATTAAGATGTCACGCTGCTGCAATCCGCTCCCCGGCGATGAAATCATCGGATTCATCACCCGAGGATTCGGTGTGTCGATACACAAGAGAAGCTGTACCAATGTGCCGGAGCACATTGAGGACTGCGAGACGCCCGAGCGCTGGATCAAGGCCTATTGGAGCGAAGGCACCAATTACCGTGAATTCAAGACCACGCTGCGGCTGATTTGCCTGAATCGCAAAGGACTGCTGGCGGATGTGACCACGCAGCTTTCCATGATGCACATCGGCATCAGCGTGCTTAATTCCCGTGAGACCAAGGACGGCAACGCAGTGATAACCGCCACGATTTCGGTCAGCAGCAAGGAACATCTTGCCCAGATCACCGCCAAGCTCTCACGCATCAGCGGCGTGCTCAGCATAGAATGAGTATATAATTAACGATATTGACGATATTGACAATCTGATTTTAACCGAAAAAGCGGAAGGCTTCGCCCGAATATCCATCGGAACGGAACCTTCCGTGTTTCAATTTGGATTAATGGGGAATGATAGTTATGGCGGCCAACAAGGCATTCATCACCACGATAGGCGGAAAAAGATTTGACCCGGTTTCTCCCGAAGCGGAGGATATCGACATTGACGACATCGCCCATTCGCTCAGCCTGATCTGCCGTGCCAACGGGCATTTCAGGGAATTTTTTTCGGTGGCGCGTCACAGCATCAACTGTGCCAAGGAGGCAAAGGCGAGAGGATTCGGCGCAAGAATTCAGCTGCTTTGTCTGCTGCACGACGCCACCGAGGCTTATATGGGAGATATGACCCGTCCGCTCAAGCGTCAGCTGCCGTATTACTGCGAGTGTGAGCAGCGGCTTCACGGACAGATACTGCATGCGCTGGGAATACCGGCCGAGAATCAGTCCGAGAGCGCTGTTGTGAGGGAGATTGACGACTGCATGCTGTATCACGAATTTCGTATATTCAACGGCGACCTGCTGTCTGACAGAGTGCCGGCGCTTCATGCGGAGACGGATATCGGGCGCAGCGAAGCGGAATTCAGTCAGACAAAGGCGGAGTTTCTGGAGATGTACCAAAGATTAACGGCGGAGGAGAAGGATAAAACATGCTGATTTCGACGGTGGTTCCATGCTACAACGAGGAAAAGGTGATCGGGCTGACCTATAACGAGCTTTCGGCGTCGCTCAGGGACATTACCGACGACTACGAGATCATCTTTGTGGACGACGGCAGCCGTGACGGCACGCTCGCCATGCTCAAAGCATTTGCGGATGGCGACCTTCATGTGAAATACATCTCCTTCAGCCGCAATTTCGGCAAGGAATCGGCCATGCTGGCGGGAATGCGGTATTCTTCCGGCGAATTCACCGTGATCATGGACGCTGATTTGCAGCATCCGCCTGAGCTGATTTCACAAATGCTGGCATACGGCCGGCAGGGCTACGATCAGGTGATTGCGCAGCGTGACCGCAAGGGCGACAAAAAGCTCGGCACCTTCTTTGCCCGGACGTATTACCGGATGGTGGACAGGCTGACCGATGTGGAACTGACCGACGGCATCGGCGATTTCCGCATGCTCAGCCGCAAGGCGCTTGACGCATTGCTCACCATGAACGAATACAACCGTTTCTCGAAGGGACTGTTTTCCTGGATCGGCTTCAAAGAGAAGATCATCAATTACCGCAACCGCAGCCGCGCGGCAGGCAGCAGCAAATGGAGCTTCCGTTCGCTGATTCACTACGGAGTGGACGGCGTGCTTTCCTTCAATAACAAGCCGCTGCGGTTCTGCATTTTCATCGGTGCGTTTGCGATCATACTCAGCCTGCTCTACCTGATTTTCCTCTTTGTGAGTATCGTTTTCAGGGGAATAGACCTGCCGGGCTACTTCACCACGATATTCACCATTTGCCTGTTCGGCGGCGTGCAGCTGATTTCCATAGGCATTGTGGGCGAGTATGTGGGAAGAATTTACTACGAGGTCAAGCGCCGTCCGCATTATCTGGTGGACGAGACGAATTTTGAAAAAACGGATATGAAATGATACTATTACTCCGGCAACTAAATATTGATAATAAAAAGAAAAAAGCAAGCGCGCAGCG
>CAMHJC010000080.1 GCA_946185345.1 uncultured Clostridia bacterium | reverse complement strand
CGCTGAATATCGTCAGATCGCCTTCGAGGAACAGTGAGAAATTATTGGCAAAATTATCATGCATTTCCATCAGGGCCAGCAGCACACTCTGAAGCTTGCCGTCCACAACAATCGGCACGCCGATAGCGGAAACAATCTTGTTGATGCCAAAGAGACCGATCAGTTCCTTGTAATCATAGAAGGATTTTTCCAGTCTGTTGGTCATAAATTCATTGGGATTGCGGATGAAGTAGGTCACAACACCCTGAAGCACTTCCGGGCTGGGATGGTAATCTCTGTCGCAGTAGATCAGATCCGCCTTGCCGTTTTCAACGCCCAGATAGATAATCTTGTCGGCGTTGTAATTGTTCTGAATGGAATACATGGAGGTATTGATGAGGGTGCTAGGCTCAATATCATCCCTGTTCATAAGCTCCTGCCAATTGGTCAGGAAGTCGATGCTCTTGGTCTTGAGAGCGAGCTGGAATTCTGCTCCGACACGTCTGGAAAGCTCAACCGCCTGCGTCATCGTAATCTTCTTGAGACCGATATTGTAACGCTTTTCTTCTATCGGATTGCCGGTGAGAGCGGAATTGATGCGTTCTATCTTGTCCTTGTAGTTATTTTTGGTGCAGTAGTCCAGACATTCCTGCAGCAGATCATTGGCCTCGACATGTCTTCCCTGGGCGCGGTACAGATCAGCCTGCTCTATGGCAAAAAGCTCATACGCAAAGAACCACAGACCTTCGGTGCGCTTGAGGTGGAAGCTGGCCCGGTCAAAATTGTGCTGCGCTTCCGCAAGACTGTCGCTGCGAGCGATAAGACCTCTGTCGAAATAGTAGAAGAACATATCGTCATCCCACAGGAAGTAACTCGGTTCTCCTTCGGGGAATATGAGGTGATACAGCACAAGCTGCATTCTGTTGAGGTAAAGCTGCGCATTGTATTCAACACCCATCTTGATGAAACAGAGGGCGATCATACCGTAAATCTTGGACATATTGCAAAGCTCGAGCTTGTTCTGATTGAGGTTGCGCATGATACGCACAGCCGTCACCAGAAAATCACAGCCGCTCTTATAATCTCTTGCCAGCATGGCGTTGACCGCCATGTTGTAAAGCGATTCGCCCATATTTTCGGGCTTGCCGAGCTTGTACCATATTTCCATGGCGTTGTTGAAATAGGCATCGGCGGAGTCATACTGTTCGCTGACAATACGGTTGTAGCCCAGGCCGTTGTAAACATTGCCCATGTCGGCAATGTTATCCTGCTTGGCAAGAATCTCCAGGCTCTTTCTGTAGAAATGGTCAACGGCCGGATAAAAGCCAAAGCTTGATGAGAAAACGACGTTCTTTTTGTACGCTCTCAGCTTGACCGAATCGTTGCCCAGCATGTCGGCGTAATACATGCCCTTCTTGTAGTGATCGTGTGATTCGCAGAATTCCGGATCAATGTCGTAAAAGCTTCTGTCGTTGCCGAAGCAGAAAAGGTAGATATACGCCAGATGATTGTAATAATGGTATTTCTCGGCGTTCTCCATGAAATCGTTTGCCGGAGTGAATTCAACGCTCCAAAGGTAAATATTGGTCCAGCTGCGGAATTTGGCCATACATTCAAGCAGCTGCGTCTTGAAGATCAGATACTCATCGCCGGTCTTTTTGGCGTATTCTCTGCAATCCTCCGCATATTTCTGAGAAAGCGTATCCTGACCGGAGCAGGAATGGCACAGGGCCACGAGATAGGAATATTCAAAATTGAAGCGATCGACCAGTTCTTCATCGGTACTGGATGTGACGGTGCTCTTGCGCTCATCGCACAGAGTCAGCGTTCTGGGATAATTGCCCGACTTGAAATTGGCGTCCGCATACAGCCTGTAAAAACGGTGAAGCGACTCCTCGCTCGCCATCAGGCTTCCCGCGTCAAGGTTTTCCTTGATAATGTCGCAGTAGTAGATGGCCTGCCTGACAGCGCCGGTTTCCACCATGTTGTTGATGAGCACGAGGTATTTGTCAAAAGACTCATCCATCGGCACAAATACGTCGTTTTCATCGGGAGCGTTTCCTCTGTCCTCCAGACCCCAGTCCTGAATCATATTCTTGGTTTCAAGCAGAACCATAAGGTCATTTCTGATGGACTTGATATAATCCGGCACAACGAAAACCTCGTTGATGGTACACAACAGCGCAATTTTGTTGTTCGGGTTTTCGGTAATGACCTTGTACAGAAATTCATAGGAGGAAAGTGAGGCCAGATGGACTCTGTTCAGCACTAAGAGCAGCGGCACTTTCTGAGAAACATAATTGAAAGCGCCGATAAGCCCCTTCATGAATTTCTCGTGTTCATACTCGTTCTCTACCGGAATAACCTCTTCGATTCGCTGGCAAAGACCGGATTCTTTGTACTCAATGTACAGATTTTTATGCAGAGAATACACTCCCGCCTGATCGAGAAATTCATCAAATGTCATTTCGGTGGCAAAGTACCTGCCGAACAGAGCGATAATCCAGTCTATCATGGGACTGAACGCAGGTTTGATGACGACCGGCTGGAAATCATGATAAAGAATCTGCACGATATTGCCCGATTTGAGCATAGCATCATTGACGGATTTCAGCGGTATGGAAAAAGTGTTGTAATGTTTGAAGAAGCTGACATTGTGATCCTCATAATAGAGCTTCTGAAGCACGGAATCCACAAGATTACCTATATACATATCAGCATATGAACTCAAAAAAATCACCCCTTGTCATTTGTTACATTATACCAAATTATTATTTAAATAGCAATAGATTTTAAAAAATAATTATAGCCTGATTTTCTGTTTATTTTTATCAAAAATAAAATTCACATTACGTACAAATTCCAATTCCGAGATTGATGCAATCTATACAATTACAAAAGGCGACCGTCTCTTTATGAGCCAGCCGCCTGCCCGAAAGCGGGATAAGTTGCGGAATATTTCAATGATTTTTTATCTTATTCATTGCTCCCTTTTCCAGACGGGACACCTGAGCCTGCGAGATCCCGACTTCACGCGCCACTTCCATCTGGGTCATGCCCTGCATAAATCTCAGCGTCAATATGCGCTTCTCTCTGGGAGAGAGATTTTTGATTTCCTCCCTGAGCAGTATCTCGTCAATCCAGTTGAGGTCGTCGCTGCTGTCGCCTATCTGATCCATGACATAGATCGTGTCGCCTCCGTCGGAATAAACCGCCTCGTAAAGCGACACCGGCTCGGCAATCGCCTCCAGTGCCATCACCACGTCTTCCTTGCGGATATCCAGTTCCTTGGCGATTTCCTCCACGCCCGGCTCCCGTCCCTGCTCGCTCATCACACGCTCCTTGATCTGCATGGCTTTGTAGGCGGTATCACGCATCGAACGGCTCACACGCACGCTGTTGTTGTCACGCAGGTACCGCCTGATCTCGCCAATCACCATCGGAACGGCATAGGTCGAAAATCTCACGTCCATGCCCGTGTCAAAATGGTCAATCGCCTTGATAAGCCCGATGCAGCCCACCTGAAAGAGATCGTCCAGATTTTCGCCCCGATTGGAAAACCGCTGGATCACACTCAGCACAAGCCGCAGGTTGCCCTTTACCAGTTCATCACGGGCATTGCGGTCGCCCGCCTGCGATTTTTTGAGCAGATCGTTTTTTTCCTTTTCGGTGAGCAGCTTGAGATCGGCCGTATTGACCCCGCAAATTTCCACCTTGTTAAACTGCACAAATACTTCCTCCCGCACTATCAGTTACGATGGAAGTATTGGCATTTGCGCTCCGGTTAATTCATCCGCCGTGCATCCAAATTTATCCGTTGAGCAGAAATGTCGCCCCGTTGAGGTAGGCCGCAAAGATCAGCCACAGAAGGTAAGGAATCTGAAGCAGCGCGGCAGGCTTATGAATGAAGCAGAATCCGATGATCATTCTGACAACCGCCGCAATGAGAACGATGATCCAGATAAACGCCGCCAGACGCAGTTCGAACCAGAAAAACAGAATCGGCCAGATGAGATTGATTCCCAGCTGTACAAAATACTGCCAGAGCGCATCGGATTTGACTCCTACCGGCGCATCGGACGTCGTCACAAGATAGGCGGATATTCCCATGAGAGCGTAAAGGATCGTCCACGCCACCGAAAAGAGCCATGCGGGAGGACTGAGCGGCGGCTTGAAAAGCTCGCCGTAAGCGTCAAATTTTCCTGTAAGCGCAAGCAGCAGTCCTACCGCACCGCCTGATCCCAGTGGAATAAGCAGCGAAATAAGCAACGGTCTGAGTCTGATGGTTTTGACAAATTTCATAATGCGATGCCTCCCGTTCCGGCAATTTGCCGGTGCAATGATACATCACCATTATATGATCCGACAGAGGGGAAAATGCACTTTCATTTGTCAAAATAAAGCCGCCCTGTTATTTTATCATTTCATTCAGTTCATCGAGCGAAATCACCCTGACGCCAAGCTCCTCCGCCTTGGTCAGCTTGCTGCCGGGATTTTCTCCGGCCAGCAGATAAGAGGTTTTTTTGCTCACCGAGCCGGAAGCCTTGCCGCCGTTGGCTATAATCAGCGCTTTTGCTTCGTCACGGGTCATGCCTTCCAGCGTTCCGGTGATGACGAAGGTCATTCCTTCCAGCCTGTTTGACGAGGGAAGTCTGCCGCCTTCTCCGCCGAGACGGTTCATGTTGACGCCGCATGCCCTGAGTCTTTCGACCAGCTCCCGGGCGTGATGTGTGGAGAAGAAATCGCGCACCGATTCCGCCATGATATCCCCGAATCCCTCAATCGAGGCAAATTCCTCCGAGGTGGAATTCATCAGCGCCTCCATGCTGCCGAATCTGTCGGCCAGCAGCCGGGAAGCGGCCTCTCCTATGTGACGTATGCCAAGGGCGTAGATCAGCTTGTAAAGGTCGTTGCCCTTGGAACGTTCGATCGCCGCCATCAGATTCTGAGCGGATTTTTTTCCCATGCGTTCCAGCGAAGAAATGTCTTCCTCCGACAGACCGTAAATATCGGCAGGCGATTTGATCGTGCCGTTTCCGATGAGCTGCTCAATCACGGCGGGGCCCATTCCTTCAATGTCCATCGCATCCCGGGAGGCGAAGTGAATGATATTCCTCAGAAGCTGTGCCGGACAGTCGGGATTGACGCAGCGCAGGGCCGCTTCGTCTTCGAGACGGAACACTTTTTCTCCGCAGGAGGGACAGTTCTCCGGCAGAAAATACGGCTCTCCGCCGCCGTGAACAGCTACCGACACCACCTCGGGAATAATCTCGCCTGCCTTGCGAAGCACTACCCTGTCGCCTATGCGGATGTCCTTCTGGGTAATGTAGTCCTGATTGTGCAGCGAAGCCCTGCCCACGGATGTTCCGGCGAGCAGCACGGGATCAAATATGCCCGTGGGAGTCAACACGCCGGTTCTTCCCACAGTCACTTCAATGTCACGCAGCACGGTTTCCTTCTGCTCGGGCGGATATTTAAAGGCCACCGCCCATTTGGGAAATTTGGTGGTAACGCCTGCCGACTGCCGCAGCTTCAGGCTGTTGACCTTGACCACCGCCCCGTCTATGTCATATTCCAGCGTTCCTCTCTGGTTGCCGATGGCGTCAATCGCCGCCGCCACTTCCTCAAAGCCGGACGCCACGGCAAATTCCGGAGAAACCGGAAAGCCGCATTCGCGCAGATATTCCAGCGACTGTGCGTGTGTGTCGAATTCCAACCCTCTTGCCTGCTGCACATTGAATACGAATATGTCCAGTCCCCTGGAGGCCGTAATGGCGGCGTCCTTCTGCCGGAGCGAACCGGCGGCGGCATTGCGGGGATTTTTGAAGGTCTTGAGTCCGTTTTCCTCCTGGCTCTCATTGAGAGCGGCGAAAGTCTTTCGCGGCATATAGACTTCTCCACGCACTTCGAGAAATGCCGCCCGGGTCTTGATTCTGTGCGGAATGGTGGAAATTGTCATCAGATTTTCGGTAATATCCTCCCCCACTCTTCCGTCTCCACGGGTCGAACCCCGTGTGAGAACGCCGTTTGTGTATTCCAGAGACACGCTCAGGCCGTCGATCTTTTTCTCCACGACAAATGCGGCATTGGGAAAGTCGGCGCAGAACTGCTCCACTTCTTCCATGCTGAATACATCCCGCAGGCTCTGCATGGCCACTTCATGCTCCACCGAGGCGAATTTGCCCGATGCCGCTCCGCCGACCTTCACCGTGGGAGAATCGGCGTCCATCAGTTCGGGATGCTTCTGCTCCAGCTCACGAAGCTCACGCATGAGGGCGTCATATTCATCGTCCTCTATCTCCGGCGAATCGGCGTTGTAATAAGCGTTGCTGTGATACTCAATCAGCTCCCGCAGCTGCTTGACACGCGCGGATATTTCACTGAATTCAGACATATTATACTTCCTTCCAGATGTTCTTCTATCCTATTGTACATCAACGGAGCCGATAATTCAATCCCCGATGAAATTATTTATATCGTCATAAAGATCCTCATTCGTATCTACATTGGTGAACGAATCCGGCACTCTTCCCAGCAGCACCGTTTCGGATACGGTAAAGCTGTTTTCCACCTCCGTATAGGAGGAACATCCCGGAATGACCGCCGAAACACTCACCTTCACATCGCAGATGATTCTGTGTCGGGTCTGGTTGATACCCGCCCCCTCAAAATCACTCTTGAAATGCGCCGTCACATTGCCGTAGAGCTGAATCTTCATTCTGACATTCGGGCCTCTGCCCGACAGCAGATCAATGCCGGTGAGTGTGCCTATGGGAATGGATATTTCCCTTTCGCAGTACTCAAGTATTTTGTCTTGAATCGCTTTGGATATGTTGGTCTTAAATTTATTCATTTCACGGATATTCGCTGTCATGGAACAGACAGTTCCGTCGCTCAGGGTATTGACCGTGATCAGATCGTCGTAGGAAATGTCATCTTCCGCCAGCACTTCCGAAGCTGCCTGGTCTATGGCGAGATTGGCTATGTATCCGGCCTGAACCGCTGTCATTCTCTTCAGAATCGGATTGACCCTGTTGTTGATCCATACAAATGCGGTCACAACGGCGATTGCGGCAGCGGCTATTCTCAACCGGCTGTTTCTTTTGGAGATTCTGTGCTTCTGATATCTCATATCCATCACCCTCTAACATGTTATTACCGAATCATGCAGGGGTGACAAAAAAGGCCGCCTGCCCGGTTAAGGACAAACGACCTTATTTGTTGATTTATGAGACGCACAAAGTCATGCGTACATAATTAATGAAGGGAATTTCAAAACAAAGATTAGCCCTTGACAGCGCCGCCTGTAACGCCTTCGACATAGTACTTCTGCAAGCTCATGAAGAGTACCATGATCGGGACAGCAACCAGGCAGGAGCCGGCAGCGAACTGACGGAAGTAGACATCAATGTGTTCCTTGTCGAGCATGGAGTACAGACCGATAGCAACCGTGTAGGTGTCATAGTGCTGGCCCATGAGGAACTTGGCAAAGATGAAGTCCATCCAGGGACCCATGAATGCGCCCAGTGCCTGATAAACGATGATCGGCTTGGACATGGGCAGGATAATCTTGAAGAACACCTGTGCCTTGTTGGCGCCGTCAATCATGGCAGCTTCGTCCAGAGCCTTAGGTACTGTATCAAAGAAGCCTTTACATACATAGAAACCAAGGCCGGAGCTTCCGGAGTAAACCAGAACCAGAGCAAGCAGTGTCTGATGAATACCGATCGACTTCAGAATGAAGTAAATGGCGATCATGGACATGAAGCCCGGGAACATGCCCATAACAAGAGCAATGTTCATAAAGGTCTTGCGGAGCTTGAAGCGAAGTCTGGACATAACATAGGAGGTTGCCACCGCAAAGAAGGTGGAAATAACGCAGGAGCAGGCTGAAACGATAAACGTGTTGAGCCACATCTTGGCAAAATCGAAACCTTCTCTGGGAGTGAAAAGATCCTTGTAGTTCTTCAGAGTAAAGACAGCGTTGGTAAACTTGGTATCGCCGTCAATACCTGACCACGGTCTCGGGAAGAATGTCGGGGCGAACTGGCCGGGTTCCGCACGGAACGATGTCAGAACAACCCAAAGAATCGGTATGACCCAAAGAATCGAAAGAAGAGTCAAAAAGACATAGCTGGCGATAAGAGCGGTTCTCTTCTGCGCAGCGTAACTCTTTGAATTAGCCTTGCCTGTAACAGCCGTAAGATTGTTAGCACTCATTGGAAAGCGTCCTCCTCTTTATAAGATTTTGTATTTCTGTAAGTAATCAGCGAGAACGTTGCAGAAATGACGAAGATCAAAATACCGATGGTAGAGGCCAGACTGTAGTCGGCCTGATCTGACGTCAGCTTATACAACCACGTAACCAACAGATCCGTATGACCGGCCGCATAGTATTTCGTATTCGAGGGGCCGCCTCCTGTCAAGAGGTAAATCAGGTTGAAGTTGTTGATATTGCCGATAAATGTCTGAATGAGGTAAGGTGTGGTAGTGAAAATGATCTGGGGCAGCGTGATCTTGAAGAACATCTGAATCTTGTTTGCACCGTCCACAGTGGCCGCCTCATAGAGATCCTGAGGAATATTCATGAGAATACCGCTGGACATCAGCATTGTGTGCGGAATACCGATCCACATGTTGACAATGATAACGATAACCTTGGCAAGTGTCGGATCGTCAAAGAATTTGATCGCATGGTCAACGTCCTTGAGCAAGCCCATGTTGATAAGCGTTCTGTTGACAACGCCGTAGTTAGCGAAGAAACATCTCATAACGAGCAGCGAAATGAACTGCGGCATAGCAATGGTGAGAACCAGAACGCCTCTCCAGAGCTTCTTGAACTTAACATCCTTCTGGTTGATGATAAGCGCAACGATAATGCCAGCAAAGTAGTTGGTGAATGTTGCAAAGAAAGCCCAGATAATCGTCCAGACCAGCGTTCCGAAGAATGTCGCGGACATTCTCTTGTCGCCGATAAGGATATTGCCGAAGTTTGTAAGACCAACCCAATGGAAGAGGTTGCCGGGAACCTGATGATGCTTATCATAGTTGGTGAATGCGATGAAGATCATGTAGATCAGCGGCAGCACTGTAAATGTAAGAATACCTATGATGGGCAGGAAGAGCATCGTGATATGGAACCTCTCATCAAGATAGAGCTTCACATCATCAATAAATGAAGGAATTTTTTTGCCCTGCATTTCAAGCTTCTGAACCTGTCTTGCACTCTTGACGTTTGCGCGCCATGCAAAAACAAAACCAGCAATGATCATCCATGTCAGAACACCGAACAGAAGGAAAAGCATCGAGTTGTCGCCGAACACACGAACCGGAAGAATCTTGCCCGGAATAACCTCATCATGTGTTTCGACGGTACCCAGAGTAAAGAAGTTGATGATATTCTGTGCTCCGCCCATAATCATAAAAAGAATGAATCCAACTTCGATCGCAAGGAATCCGATTCCCTTTACAAACTGCTTATGAGCAAGATTGCCAAAGCCCATGATCAGAAAAGACAACTTGGTAGCCAATGAATCCGGAACCTTGATCTCGGAGCCATCATTTTTCTGAGACATATGCCATTTTTCCTCTCTTTCTACAAATTTTCCCATATTAATTATAGCCTGAATACACACAAACGATTATACGTCCAAGGTATTCAGGCTATAATATAACTTAATATTTCCTAGAACATGATTTAAATACTATGCTTTCAAAAAGCAAAGTTTAAATTACTCCATGGTCTTCCAAGCTTCTACGTGCTCAGAAACCTTAGCCTTGATGTCATCGCCGGTGATTTGGCCGTTGTAGATGGCCTCGAAGAGAGCCATTGTATCATCCCACCAGCCGCCGGGGATAACAGGAGCCTGAACAACGGTGAATGCCATCTGCTCTGCATAAGCCTTAACAGAAGGATCTTCCTTGATGGTCGGATTGTCCTGGAGAGAAACAGCGGTCGGGATAGCCTGACGCATCTCATATCTCTTCATCTGGCTGTCTGCGTTGGTGAAGTACTGAACCAGAGCCAGAGCAGCTTCTTCTTCCTTGGAGGAAGCATTGACAGCATAGAACTTAACGCCGCCGAAGCACTTCATCTGCATTTCCTTACCGTCGATGGTAATGGTGGGCAGCTTAGCAACGCCCATGTTGTCACCGAAAGCAGCCTTCATGCCCTGAACAGCCCAAGAACCGTCGCCCCAAGATGCGAGACCGCCGTCCTTGATGAGGTTAACAGCAGAGCTGTCATCGATGTAGATCTTGTCCTTGTTTTCCTGAACGAACTTCAGAACAGAGATGGAATCGTCATTGTCAAATGTGCAGATAGACTTGTCAGAGTTGGTGAAGAGCTCTGCGCCGCCGGTGAAGTACCATGTTGCATTGTGATAGCCGTTCTTAGAGATACCGAAGGCCTTCTTGTCTCCGATGTCCTTCTCGAGCATTGTGTTCAGGCTCTGAACATCCTCAGCGGTGAAGACTGTGGTGTCATAGTAGAGGGCCTGAGCAATGTTGACAGTGAAGGGATAGCCGTAGCACTTGCCATCATAAACTGTTGCGTTGTAGTTGGCCTCGCCAACGAGATTCTTAACATCCGCTGCAATTGTATCGGGCATTGCATAAATAGCCTGTGCGTCTGCGAGTCTCTTGATTTGGTCTGTTGCCATTGCGAAAACATCAGCAGCAGCAGAAGGATCCTTCATAACTTCGCCGGCGACGTCGCCTTCACCGACAACCTCGAGGTTAACGGTAACGCTCTTAACATCGTCATTTTCAGCAGCATACTTAGCAGCCCACTCATCAGCGATTGTCTTCATGAATTCCTGGTCTTCTGAGGAACCCCACATACGGAGTGTAATGTCTCTAGCCTCTGTAGCGGAAGAAACGACCTTCTCTTCAGAAGAGCAGCTTGCGAGAGCGCCGACTACCATTGCAGCGGCGAGTGAAAGTGCGAGAATTCTTTTTTTCATTTGGATAAACCCTCCATTAAAAA
>CAMHJC010000079.1 GCA_946185345.1 uncultured Clostridia bacterium | reverse complement strand
CAGGGCAAACTGTGCTTCATCATTATTCACGTAATTCACATAATTGGTGATCTGAATTTTCATGATTTTTGCGGATGAAACGTCAAGATCAATCTCCACGGGTACAAATCCCTTTTTCATATCATATTCCAGCACGGATTCGTCATCCAGAAGAATCTCCATGGTGCATGTACCGGATTTTTCCTTATACTCATCGGTCCATGCCAGCGTGGCATTGAAATTAGAATACTTGCCGTCGAGGTAGTAATCCAGATGCTGTGTGAATATATATTCGTAAAGACGATTACTCGTAAACACGTCAAACACCACTGAATGTCTCAACTGATCACCGGTATTGATCTTTACAGCGCCTTTAATATCATAGGAATTACCATAGCTGCCGCCGTTATCATAGGCAAACACCTGCATATCCTCGATCCAGACCTTTTTATTTTTGGATTGTTCGGCTGCCGCACTGCCGTCGGAGTTGTCGGTTATCTGTCCGGCGTCATCACTGCTGCCGGAGGCAGAAGAAACAAACTGACTGAATAAAGAACCGTTGTTTCTGACCCCTGAGGAGAAAATATCAATGATTCCCACGATCAGCGCAAGCGTACCCACCAGAAGAAGAATGTACCCGAGTACATTTGAACCCTTTTTCGCTGTTCCTGAACCCTTTTCTTTTTTGCTTGAGAAGATCTGATACAGGGAATAAATATCTACCACAAATCCAAGTAACGTTGCGATACCGCCAAACATAATAAAAGCATCACCCTTTTATCTTATTTTTTTATAATTATAAGACATTTTTCGCAGTGTGTCAAGACGTTGAGCAATTTTAAAAAAATATTTTTGATGAGAATTACTTTTTATCTTTATTTTATTTTCAGCCAGAAGGCCGGACGGACGGGCATTATACTGTCGACATCAGCGGTATCTTCTTCAATTGAGGTGCCATAACTTACATCCCTCTTATATAAATAATTACCGGAAGGGCAGCGAACCCAAAAGGTTTCATAACGCATCAGAATGAAATCGTTAGTAAAATGCCGTTTGACATAATCAGTAGGTTCAGAAATAGAATCACCAAATAAATCGTAATGATTACAATCATCATATGTTAGGATAGAAGTTGTGCCCCGGGCGGCTTTGTCTTTTACTGTTTCCTCTAGTGTAGAGCCTCCACGTTCCTTGAACACCGTGTAGGAATTATCATTGGTAACCGTCACGATTCTTTCCTGTTCCTCTGCGCTGAACGCTTCATTCAGGAAGTCATTGTTCAGCCACTTGCGCAAGCTGCAGGTTTCCCATGTGACGGATGTATTTTCTTCATTGAACCTTAGAGCCTGTTCAGTATCTCCGCGTGTGCGGATGGCGAAGTCAGATTTTTCGCCAGATGAAGCCAAAACCGCAGGCAATACTTTGTGTATTAACGAGGATTTTGGCAAAATATGGCGGAAAAGATGCAAGCCAGACGTGCGTGGAGAGATACTGAACAGGCTCTTACGCAATCGAGCAGCTTTTCCGAAATGACCAGCGCCTTGCCGTTCTTCACGGCAAGCACACGCCATTCTACCGGCTGCACCTCTCCGTCTGCTCCCTGCTTATAGTTTCCGAACGTAATGCTATAATGATAATCCAGAGGTTCATTGTGATATATCCAATTGAGTCCTTCAAAAGCTGAATCCATTATCAGGCCGCCTGTTTTTTCCTTAGTAGCATTGACCGCCCATATGCCGGCTACGATAGCCACGACAAGCACCGCCGCAACCGTAATGATGATCGGTTTCCGTCTGACTGACATAGCTTTTGCGCCCTGCTTCTGTTTTTTCTGCTTGGATTTGGCTGCCGCAACCGGCTTGTTCTCCGGCTCGGGCTGCGATACCGACGAGGCGGTTTCGTTCTGAGCGTCCTTCCTGTATTTCCGGAAGCCGCTGTCCCTCCGGCAGACGCCGTCCAATATCTCCCTTGCCTTTTCCGTGTCCTTTTTCAGGTGGAATACCTCGATGCTGTGGATTTTCTTGAGTTCCTTCCACCATAAATACATATCCTGCGGCAGGGAGGTGCAGTCCATCTTGGCGATGTCGTCAAGCCATATGCACAGGGTCGGCTTCCGGTAATCAACGGCGAACTGGAATTCGTCGTGCATATAGGTTTTGCTGCGCATAAACAGGTCCTTTGACAGGAAGAAAACCGTGATTCTGCTGCTGATAACGTGATTCAGTATCTCGTTTTCCCATTGGCTGCCGGGAATCAGTCCGTCGTCATACCAGATCGGCAGTCCTGCTTTGTGAAGCTCCGATGCGATTCCCCTGATTCTCTCTGCGTCTTCCCGGCTGTAGCTCAAAAAAAATATGCTCGCCCGGACGGGATTCCGCCTCAAATCCAAAATTCACCTGGGGCATGGATTTCTCCTCCTTTTTGTTTGTGTTTCCTTTTTCATAATACAATGCCATATGACAAAAATCAATAACCATATGACCTATCTTCATTCACTTTTTCGACTTTGTCAATGATTACCCTGTAAAAATTTAACATATTCCTTGCAAATTCTACACATATGTAGTATTATATATGTAAACTACACAAACGGAAGCGATTAAATTGGAAGAAAAGCCTCATTACAAACAAAGAGATCATCTCACATATCCGGAAGCAACAATGTTTCAGATGGTCGAAAGCATTGCAGGACAGTATCCCGATGAGCCGGCGTATGAATTTTACGACAGAAAGACGAGCTACCGTTCCTTCGTCAGGCGAATCGAGCGTGCGGCAAGGGCCTTTTATGCCTCGGGAATCCGTATGGGCGATGCGGTGACCATCTGCATGCCCAATACGCCGCAGGCACTGGACTGCTTCTACGCCATCAGCCGTATCGGCGCAATTGCCAATATGATTCACCCTCTGTCGGGACAGACAGAAATCACCGGTTATCTCAATATTTCGGAGAGCAGGATGATCCTCACGGTCGACCTCTTTTATGAAAAGGTGGAGGCGGCATTGGAAGGCGTCGATCACCCGGTAACGATTCTCACCTGCCGCATGCAGGAGGAGCTGCCGCTTCATCTCAAGGCGCTTTACCTGCTCAAAAAGGGCAAGGATTATCTGAAATTTCCCCGCAAGCCGCACATTCTCTGGACGGATTTCCTTAAACGCGGCGATGACAAGGGCATCACTTTGCCCGAGGTGACATTTGACCCGAACCGCACTGCCGCCATTCTTTACAGCGGAGGCACCAGCGGCAAGCCCAAGGGCATCTGTTTGACAGACCTCAATTTCAATGCCTGCGCCATGCAGGCAAGAGAGGCCATCGGCGAGGAATTCCGCACGGGACTCAAAATGCTCAGCTGCATGCCGCTGTTCCACGGCTTCGGACTGGGAATCAATCTTCACACGGTGCTGATTCACGGCGCCTGCTGCATTCTCATGCCGACCTTCAACAACAAGAGCTACGCCGCCATGCTCCGCCGCAAACGGCCGAATTTTATTGCGGGCGTTCCGACCATATTTGAAGCGCTGCTTCACATGCCGCAGCTCGACGGCCTGGACATGAGCTTCCTGCTGGGAATGTTCTGCGGCGGCGACAGCCTTTCGGTCGAGCTGAAAAAGAAAATCGACGCCTTTCTTAAAGAACACAACGCCTTCATTCAGGTGCGTGAAGGCTACGGACTGACCGAGTGCGTCACCGCAAGCTGCCTGACGCCAAAGGACGATTACCGTGAGGGCAGCATCGGAATTCCGTTCCCGGATACGGTCTACCGCATTGTCAGACCCGGCACGGACGAGCTGCTTCCTCCGGGTGAGGAAGGCGAGATCATTCTGAAAGGCCCGACACTGATGCAGGGATATTTAAAGCTTCCCGAGGAAACCGAAAAGACCCTGCGGGTGCTCTCCGACGGCGACACATGGCTCTACACCGGCGATCTGGGCGTGATGGACGGGGACGGATACGTCTACTTCCGCCAGAGACTCAAGAGAATGATCATCACCAACGGCTACAACGTCTATCCTTCGCAGCTGGAAAACATCATCGACGGCTGTCCGGAGGTCTCCTACAGCTGTGTCATAGGCGTCAAGGATCCGCGCCGCATGCAGCGGGTCAAGGCCTTCATCGTTCCGGCGGACGGCGTTCGGCCTTCGGACGAGCTGAAAGAGAAAATCATGGAGCAATTGCGGCTCCACATCGCCAAATACGCTCTTCCCCGTGAGATCGAATTCCGCAGCGAGCTGCCCAAAACGCTTGTCGGCAAGGTGGCATTCCGTCAGCTCGAGCAGGAGGAAGAAGCCAAGCAGTCAGGGGCGGACAATTCATGAAGCTTGCGTGGTACGGTACGGCGGCACTGCTGCTGAGTGAAGGAGACACGGTCATTGCCTTTGATCCGTTCGGCGGAATTCCGATTCATTCGAATAATCCCGAAATCTGTCCGGAAGGCTGCGCAGAGCCATTCCGGCAGGCATCGGACGTATTTGTGACACACGGGCATTTTGACCATATTTTGCAGATACCCTCTATTTACGGAAACACCGACACGGTCATTCACGCCACCGAAACGCCCTGCGCCACCTTGCAAAGCCACGGGATTCCCCGAAAAAGGCTGGATGTCATTGCGCCGGGAAGCAGTGAAACGGTCGGCGCATTTCAGATCACCGCCTACCAGGGACGGCATTGTCAGTTTGACAAACGGCTTGTCATCCGTACGGCGCTGCGATATCTGAAACCCGGCCATCTTCGCAAGGGACTTCGGCTGCTTCGGCTGAACAGGCAGTATCCCGAGAACGGCGAGATACTATTTTATGAAATTACCTGCGGAGACAGGCGGCTGCAGATTATGGGGAGCATGGGACTTGATGATGATGAAACCTATCCCACGGGAGCCGACCTGCTGGTGCTGCCCTTTCAGGGCAAAAGCGATCCGGTGCATTATGCCGCTTCGCTGGTGGAAAGGCTGCTTCCCAAGGCGGTGCTGCTGGATCATTACGACAACAGCTTTCCGCCGATGACGGCGCAGGTGGAGACAAGCGGCATGGAACGATTGCTGCGTGAAAAATATCAAATTCCATGCTGTGCTATGGAGCATGGAAACAATGGAAAGAAATACGATATGGAGGAGATGACCTTATGAGCAATAAGAAGGAATTGAAGGCACAGGCGAAGGCTGCTGCCAAGCAGTCCAAAATCGACGCAAAACAGGCCAAGATTGACGCCAAGCAAGCCAAAAAGCAAGCCAAAAAGCAGGCCAAGATTGACGCCAAGCAGGCCAAAAAGGACGCCAAGCTCAAAAAGAAACAGAACCGCCGCAGATGGGGCGACCGCAGAGACGGCCGCCGTGTGAAGGCGCCGGGATTGCAGACCGTCATGGGCTATCTGCTTCCCAAGCGCACCGACTGCGAAGTCTATCTCAACGACACGATTGACGCAACCGAACTGATGGCTTACCTGGAACGGCGCAATGCGGAACATCCCGACTACAAGACCACGCTTTTTCACTGCGCCGTAACCGGAATGGCCCGCATGGTCAGGGAACGTCCGCTGATGAACCGCTTTATTCAGGGCTACAGAATGTACGAGCGCAACGAGATTTCCATCAGCTTTGTGGTCAAGCGCAAATTTGCCGACGGCGCAGAGGAATCCCTGATGGTGCTGACTCCTTCCGACGAGGACAGCCTTGACACCATCAGCAGGCGCATTGTGGGAGACGTTCGGGAAACACGCAAGAGCGAACATTCCACAGGCGGCATTGATGAAGTGCTTGACAAATTCGCCGCCATGCCGAGATTTGTGCTGATCGTGGCCATACGCATCATCAGATGGCTGGATTTCTGGGGCAAAAATCCGAGATTCCTGACCGACGGCGACCCGAATTACACCACCATTCTCACCAGCAATCTCGGCAGCATCAAATGTCCTTCGGTTTATCATCACCTCAACAACTACGGCACCAACAGCATTATGATCACCATCGGCACGCTTCACAAGGAAGAGGTGATCCAGCCCGACGGCACAAAGCAGATTCGTGACGTGGTGGACATCGGCGCAACGCTGGACGAACGTATAGCGGACGGATTCTACTTTGCTCGCAGCCTCAAGCTCATCAAGCATGTCTTTGCTCATCCCGAGCTGCTGGAAAAGCCTATCGGAGAGCCCAGCGGCTTTGAATATTAATCATTGACTAATCATACTGTAACAGCCAACGGGAATCCGGTGCAAAATATCCGGACTCCCGTTGGCTGTGCTTTGGCGCATTTCTATTCCATATTGTCGTAGAATAATGTCTCCCGTCTGAAGTCTCCGCCGCCGACGCTCACCGCCGCCGAACGGTGGCTGCCAAGGAATTTTACCAGTTCGTAGGGATCCACCCAGATTTCGCTGCTGCTGCTTTCGTCAAAGATCAGCTGAATGCCGAAGTGAAGATGCGGACGCTGCATGCCGTTGTAATCCTCGCTGTCGGAATATCCCGTCATGCCGAGATATCCAATCACTTCCCCGGCGTAAACAATCTGTCCTTCCTCCAGTCCGGCGGCATAAGGGTGGCCGCTGCGTAGGTGCGCATAGTAATAATACCGTCTGCCGTCAAGACTGCGCATGCCGATTCTCCAGCCGCCGTATCTGTTCCATCCCAGCACCTGCACCACACATGTCTCGACATTGATGACCGGCGTACCTACACTCCCGAACATGTCGTGTCCGAGGTGATTGCGCCTGAATCCGAACGAACGTGACGCACCGAAGTCATCACTGTGCGAGAAGGACCAGCCTTGCGCTATCGGAGAATACCCCTTAAGGCCGTACCTCGCTTCAAATGCCGGCGCGCCGCCTTCCGCCGTTCCGGTCTGGACCGAGAATTCGCCCACCAGTCCTCCCAGCACCGATTCATACGCCACGCTGTAGTATTCAAAATACTTCATTCCGGCGGTGATATCCTCTATACTCTCCCCTTTCGCAAGCCGGCCGGCAATTCCGTCCATGTGCGCCTTTTTGTATTGGGAAAAATTACCGCCGTACCTTGCGCCCAGACAGGCGAGAAGGTCTATCCAGTGAATTTCGCAGGGCTGACCGTGCGAGGCAATGTCATATGCCAGCGCATCCTTCATCGCCGCCGCCGTCACATTGAAATCCACCCATTTCAGCAGCCTTGCGCTGACTTCCTTCTGTCTGCCGGACATGGCAGACGCAATGTTGAAGATAATCGCAAATATGATCACAATGCTGAGCGCCGCAATCACGCTTCTCTTGCGCATTAACTGATTCCAGCATTCCAAAAGCAAACCAAAACGCCTCCGTCTGTACATTGATTCAATCCTATCAATGTATATGACGGAGGCGCTTTTTTGATGAATGAATTAACCTTCTTCGTCCTCACGGCCTTTATCCAGCCTGGACGGTATGGGAGTGTAGACGACATCGCTGTAGGTGAATTTCTTTTCGGTCTGAAGCAGCTTGATGAAGCTGTAGCCCTTCTTTTCATAACCCTGTTTGCCGTAAAATACATGCGCGCGGTTGCGGTTGAGTCCGCTGGAAATGACAATGCTGTTGGCTCCGCTCTCCACGGCGTATTTTTCCACATGGGCTTCCAGCCTGCTTCCGACGCCCTTGCTCTGGTATTCTCTCTTGACGGCCAGCGCAATCACCCTGACGTATTCTCCGTCCAGCTCGAAGGCAAGACCTCTCATAATTCCCACGAAGCCGATGACAAGGCCTTCCTCCTCCGCGATGAAGACAACATAATTGTCCGTATGATAAATCCGGTTGACACGGTCGTATACGTCGGAGGAGATGTCGTCATATCCCAGTTCGCCCCGAATCAGGCCGACAACGCTCATGATGTCCCTTGCTTCCATTTCTCTTATTACCATCAACTTTACACAGTCCTTTCGGTTATCATTTATCAATTATATTCCGAACACATACAGCCTTGCCAGTCCGAACATTTCCCTGAACCAGTAGCCCAAAACCAGATAGGGTCTCGTTTCACAGCACGCGGAATAGATGTTCTTAAAGCCGGATTTTTCCGCCCAGATTCTCGCTCTCAGTTCGTGGAAACGGTCGGTGACAACAACGATATTTTCGGAAAGGCCGTTCAGTTCTATAAGGGATTTGGTATAGAGCATATTTTCCTGGGTGCTCTGGGACAGTTCTTCGACATAGATCCTGTCAGGCGAAATGCCCTTTTCCACAAGGTATTTTCTCATCACATAGGCTTCGGTGAACTGCTCGTCGTCTCCCTTGCCGCCTGTCACCACGCAGTTGACATCGGGATTCTGACTCAGCACGGAATAGGCCTTTTCCAGACGGTCGCTCAGCATCCAGCTGGGCTGATCTCCGTGTGCCTTGCAGCCCAGCACCACTACGGTGTAGGACGGACAGTCCGAAGGAACGGCTGTCAGAGACGCTTTGAGCATAATGCCCGAAACAATGCTGAACGCCGCCACACACGCCGTAAACAGCAATCCCACCAACAGCACGGCGCTCGCTTTTTTCAGTGTCCAGTTGCGGTCGATCAGGTGCCAGAACATGGCCGTGAGAAAAATGGACAGCATCACCGCCGAGGAGGCAAATACCCCTATCCCCCTTATGCTGAAAAACGCAGGAGCGAGACACCACAAAAAAAGCAGTCCGAATACCAGCATGAGCATTTTGCGGAGTGTGGAGATCTCTCCGAATTTCTGGAAGTAGAATTTTCTGTTTTCCCGGCTGTCCTTTCCGTCGGGGCTGTTTTTCTGTTTTTTCGATAACGTCGCCTTTGGACTGTCAATGTCAGGACTGTCCACAATGACAGGTTCCGGCCTGGGTTCGGGACGGCGCTCGGATTTCGGCCGGCCGACCACCACCTGCTGCGGAATACTCTCTTGACGGTTCTGTCCGGCATCCTTCACCGGAACAGGCCTTTGCCGCGTGTCTGCCGGCTTCTCCTGCCGGGCGGCTTCCCGTGAAGGCTCCTTCGGACGCTGCCTGACAACGTCGGTTCTCCGCTGACGCACTGCCTGAGGAGTGCTTTCCGGGTGCGGACGGCTCCGGACGGCGCCTTCCTGAATTCCGCCCGGAGAGGACGGCTCAGGGGAATTGGTCTTATTCTGCATATTGACTTCTCCCATACCAGCCTCACGACTTGGCGTCGATCATATGTACATCCAGCTGATTGAACGGAATCTCGATGCCTGCCTTATTCAGCTCGGCGAGGATATTTTCGTTAATCTCATAGCGTGAGGCGTTGAATGTCGCTGTATTGACCCATACCTTGACATCGAATGTGATGGCGCTCTCGTCGAACGAAGCTATGCCGATAATCGGCTCCTTCTCCCAGCTCACGTCCCTGCAGGACTTGAGGGCGGCGGTTATGGCTTTCTTCACCACCAGAATGTCCGAGCCGTATGCCACGCCGATCGTCATATCCTGACGGCGTGTGCTCTTGGCGGTGTAATTGATGATCATGTCGTTGGTAATGACCGAATTCGGAATGACCAGCCGCTTGTTGTCCGCTGTGGCAAGAGTGGTGAACATCAGCTCAATGCGTCTGACCGTGCCTTTCTGACCGTCGATCTCAATGAAATCGCCCACCTTGAAGGTGTGATTGAATAGAATCAGCACACCGCTGGCAAAATTGGAAAGGCTGTCCTTCAGGGCAAGACCGATGGCAACGCCGGCGGTACCGAGTGCCGCTACAAGCGTGGTGACATTCATGCCCATGGTGGAAAGCGCGGTAATGACAACGATAACCTTGATGATCACCTTCACGCAGGAATGCAGGAAGGTGCGCACGCCCTGATCCACTTTGGCCCGTTCCATGCCTCTGACCACAATGCCGGCAATGATTCCCGCAAGCCACCAGCCAATGATAAGCACGAGCAGTCCGCCGACCATCTTGGGAACCATGTTCAAAAACCACTTGCCTATGGCGCCGAAATCAACGTATTTTTCAAATGCCGCCACGATGTAATTGTTCCAAAAATCCTTCATAATCCGATTCTCCTTCAATTGATGTTGGTTTCATATAATAGTATACCATCAATCCCATCAATATGATAGTACAAATATATTAAAAATGCAAATATTTATTGTTTTTTCAAAAATAAAAAAATCAGGCCGGGCAATCCCTTCCCGGTCTTCGGGAATGGCCCGGCCTGATTCAGGCGCCTCTATCGCAAAGGAATCAACTGATTCCCAGAGCCTCAGCAGGATCGAGATATCGGTTCTCACTCATTACCTCGATATGGAGATGGGTGCCGTCAGCCTGTTCGCACGGAATGTCTCCCACGGTTCCGATGGTGGCGCCGGCGGCGATATTCTCGCCCGTGCGAACGGCCGTGTCCTTGCTCAGACCCCGGTAATAAACCATCAGTCCGTCATTCTGATTGATTGCCACGGTCGTACCGTACAGTGCGTCGCTGTCAACGCCGGCCACCTTTCCTTCCGAAGCGGATTTGACCGGTTCGCCTTTTTCGGCCGCCAGGTCAAGTCCGCTGTGCACCCGCCAGTCCTTCATCGTGCGTGAATAAACGAGTTGATTCATGCTGTAAGGCTTGATGACGGCGCCTGCGGACGGGCGGACATAGCTTTTGCCGCCTCCCATTACCTGAATGGCAGCCGTCTGCTCGGTGTCCTCGAAATCGTCGGGATCCTGCTCCGTCCGGGTCGGCTTCGTCTCCGCATCGGTGGATTTCTGCTTTACCTGCGAAGTCTGCGCAGAAGTGGATGACGTGGCCGCCTCCGTGCTCTGTTCACCTGCCGGTGCCGATGTCGTGAAGGTACTGTTCGTTGTGACCCGGACGGTTTCATCCTCGGGACTGATCATCCTGTCCTTGCCGAGCCTTATCACAAACGCGCTGAGTGCGATGGCGGCGGCCGTCACAAACAGTCCGAATGAGGCATAGCTGCTGAGCGGCTTTTTTCCGCCGCGAACCGGTGAACCGATTTTTATCTTGCTCATTGTTTCCGCAACCTTTCTGATTCAGAATTATTGGTTATACTGATTTTCGGTTGAAAGTAGACAATTATTTGCGAGAATATTTTGTGTTCTGCAAGGA